>USLH01000128.1 GCA_900555435.1 uncultured Oscillospiraceae bacterium
GAAGGCAAAGCCGCCGCCGTGAAGTTCAAAGACTACAGGGTTCTTAGCGGGGGCGCTGCCGGGGTGAAAGAAGACCTCAATCTCCCCCGAACGGCCGGGGACCTTCATCTGCTGTCCGGCACCGTGAAGGCGGGAATCGGGATCTAAGGTGGAGCGGAGGGAAGCGGCCATGTTGGCACGCAGCTTTTTTAAGTCGATCATAAGCACTTTCTGCTCAAAAAGAGCGGGAAAAGGTGGAATAAGGAAGGGCGGCGTCTTCCTATGGGAGATGCCGCCTTTTTGTCAGTTTTTGAGGCTTTGTAAAGGAGCAGGGATCCGGCCGCCCCGATGAATGAATTTGGCGGGACTGACGGTGGAGACCTTCATGACGGGGCCGCTGCCTAAGAGACCGCCGAACTCCAACTCTTCGCCGACATTCCTGCCGATAGCGGGGATGACCCGGACGGCGGTGGTCTTGGAGTTGACCATGCCGATGGCGGCTTCGTCGGCAATGATGGCAGAGATGACCTCGGCCGTGGTATCGCCGGGGATGACGATCATGTCAAGACCCACCGAGCAGACAGCGGTCATGGCTTCCAGCTTCTCGATGGACAGAGCGCCGGAACGGGCTGCATCGATCATGCCGGCGTCCTCCGAGACGGGGATGAATGCGCCGGAAAGCCCGCCCACATGGGAGGAAGCCATCACGCCGCCTTTTTTCACGGCGTCGTTCAAAAGCGCTAAGGCAGCAGTGGTGCCGTGACAGCCGCAGGTCTCCAGTCCCATCTCCTCGAGGATGTGTGCGACGGAATCGCCCACCGCCGGTGTGGGGGCAAGGGAGAGGTCGACGATGCCGAAGGGGATACCCAGCCGGGTGGAGGCTTCGTGCCCCACCAGCTGCCCCATCCGGGTGATCTTGAAGGCGGTCTTTTTAATGAGGTCGGCCACCTCGGTCAGATCGTGGTCGGGGCCTAATTTGGCAAGGGCGGCACGGACCACGCCGGGGCCGGAAACGCCGACGTTGATAACGCAGTCGGGCTCGCCTGCGCCGTGGAAGGCACCAGCCATGAAGGGGTTATCCTCCGGAGCATTGCAAAAGACCACCAGCTTGGCGGGGCCGATGCAGTCCCGGTCGGCGGTGAGCTCAGCGGATTCCCGAACGATCTGCCCCATCAGACGGACGGCGTCCATGTTGATGCCGGTCTTGGTGGAGCCCACATTGACGGAGGAGCACATATGCTCGGTGACAGAAAGAGCCTCCGGAATGGAGCGGATGAGTGCTTCATCGCCGGCGGCAAAGCCCTTCTGCACCAATGCGGAGTAGCCGCCGATGAAGTTGACGCCTACGGTCCGGGCGATGCGCTCTAAAGTTTTGGCGTATTCCACGGGGTTCCCGCCGCTGGCGGCGGTGATCATGGCGATGGGGGTGACGGAGATCCGCTTGTTGATGATGGGGATGCCGTAGGTCTTCTCGATCTCCTCGCCGGTCTTCACCAGATGCTCCGCTTTGCGGCAGACCTTTTCGTAGATCTTTTCACAGGAGCGTTTCAGATCGCCGTCGGCGCAGTCCAGAAGGGAGATGCCCATGGTGATGGTGCGGATGTCCAGATTTTCTTCCTGGATCATGGTGATGGTTTCCATGATGTCATTTATGTTGATCAAAGCGAGTAACCTGCCTTCCTGTGATTAGATGCGGTGCATGGAGTTGAAGATGTCTTCGTGCATGACATGGACGGAAAGCCCCATGTCATCGCCTAATTTGGTCAGGCTGTCGGAAAGCTCCGAAAAACCGCAGGTCAGCTTGCTGATCTCGATGACCATGACCATCACGAACATATCCTGAAGAATGGTTTGGGTCACGTCCACTACGTTGGCGTTGACCTCGGCGCATTTGGCGGTGATTTTCGCTAAAATGCCGACCATATCCTTGCCGATCACTGAAATAACTGCTCGCATAAAAATACCTCCGTTTATGGTTTCAATCCCTTTCATTATACTTCAATTTGCAGGAAAGCACAAGAGCAATCACGGAATTTCCGGGAAAAAGCGGAAAACTCCCGGCCGTTTGCACAGCCGGGAGGATCTGCGTTCAGTTTTTGTGTTTCCGGTCTTCTAAGACGTCCAGCGTTGCATAATCCTCCAGCGGGAAGGAGACAGGCTTTCCGGTAGCAGCGGATTTGTAAACTGCCAGGACCATTTCCAGCGCCTTCATGCCCTCCTCCAGAGGGACGTAGGGGGGACGATGGTTCTTGATGGCGTCAATCACGTCGGCATAGAGGAAGCTGTGGCCGAAGCCGTAAACGTTTTTCGGGGTGGTGTTCACCTCTTCCGACAGCTCGTCCAGCGTGCGGGGGTCGGAATCAACGTGGTAGGAGGTGAGCTTGTTAGTGGCGATGCCGCCGATGCGGACAGAGCCCTTTTCGCCGTAAACGGAGAGGGTCTCATCCTCGTCGCCGCAGGTGTTGACGGTAGCTTCCAGCACGCCGTATCCGCCGTTTTTGAACCGGAAAAGGGCAAGGCCGGTGTCCTCAGCTTCGATGTAAGGATGGTTCAGATTGTCGGTGTACGCCATGACTTCCGTGGGCTCGCCGCCCATGGTCCAGCGGAGCAGGTCGATGCCATGGATGCACTGGTTCATTAGAGCGCCGCCGTCCATAGCATACGTCCCCCGCCAGGAGGGAACGTGGTAGTACTCCTTGTCCCGCCTCCAGTGCATCTGCAGGGTGGCGTGGAAGAGCTTGCCCAAATTGCCGGCGTCCAGTTCCTTCCTGAGAAGCTGGATAGGCTTATTGAAGCGGTTCTGCTGATTGATGCAGGCGACGACGCCCATTTCGTCCCGAGCGGCGATGATGCGCCGGGCGTCCGCCATGGACAGCGCCAGCGGTTTCTCGATGATGACGTTGCAGCCGTGCCGGATGCAGTCGATGGCGATCTGGGGGTGATAGCCGCTTTCGGTGGCAATGGCCACCAGTTCCGGGGCCTGCTCGTCCAGCATTTTATGGTAGTCAGTGTAGACAGGAATGCCGGTCAGGTGGTAGCGCTCCAGTAAGGCGGAGGCCTTCTGGGGGTCTAAGTCGCAGACGGCGGTGATGGTAAGGCTGTGATCCAGAGCGGATCCCAGATGATTGGGAGAGATCCGGCCGCAGCCGATGAGTGCGTATTTCATGGCGGTGTGCTCCTTATGAGAGAAACTGAAACTTAATATCAATTATACTTGTTTCTATAAAAAAATCAAGGTTAAACAAAATTGATAGCAATATATATAAAAGTCAATATATTTTTTTAAAAAATATATTGACTTTTTCTGTATTGCGTGTTATTGTGAAGGCGGATAACTATCCCAACTTATTAGTTCAATCTTGGTTTTGCTAAGGAGGTATAAGCATGTCTAAAAAAATTATTTCCGCAATCCTTAGTATGGAGTTCAAATCAATCTAGGTACAATTGCTACCAACTGGTATATTAATTAGGTACAAAGCGTGGTGGAGAAAACTCAATGAAGGAACTCTGTGAAAAAAAGAAACAAAAGCTCGCCCGTACCTTGCTGGCACTGTTCCTTGTCCCCATGCTGCTGTACGTCTTCTTTCAAAAATTTGGCGGGATCTGGAATTTTTTGATTGGAAAGCCGCTGGGCAATTTCAGCCTTTACTACCCATCAAGCCCTCCGCTTTATCTGTCTCTTTATTATCATGAGGTGGAGATCCCGATGAACGAGGAAACGGCGGCGGAAGCGGAAGAGATCATAGGGGAACTTCCTTATATGAGAAAGGTTTTCTGGAAAAGGGATTTGACCCTTCTGCAGCAGGTTCCTTTGAAGGAAGAGGATGAAGACGCCATTTCCATCCGCCCGTATCGGATGTATTTCTATCCGGAGTATTTCCGGCACAGTTCCTCTTACTACATCGGAAACGGCTACGAAAAGGTGTATCAGAAGCTGTTGGATTTCTGTTACCGGCAGATGGAAGAGCAGGGGATCGAATTTCCTAAACCGGAAGGAAGGCCGTAAAAATGCCCGCCCCATTCCTGTTTCAGACGCAGGAGAGGGGCGGGATTTTGTGCAATCAGGAATTATTCTGCCTTTTCAAATTCCTTCGCCACATCCTCTAAGAGCTTGCGGATGGGGAGATGCCGGGGACAGGCCTTTTCGCATTTTCCGTACTTGATGCAGTCGAAAGCCCTGCGATCCGGGGTGGTGTGAACGATGTTATAATAAGAGTCGCGTTCCAGTCGTGTCTGCTTGGTGTTCATGACGGCGAAGAGGTCGGGGATGGGGATGTGCTTCGGGCGGCCGTCGGTGCAGGGGATCAGGTTCTTGCTGGCGAAGATCTTCTGGGCCTTTTTTGACGGCAGCCATTTCCGTTTCGTTCAGGGAATTGAAATCAGACAGGAAGGAGAGGTTGTCCTCCATCTGTTCCAAATGGCTCATGTCGGAAAGCACCATCATCATGCCGGGGAAGCCGGCGGGAAGCTCATGGCAGCCATGATGAACTTAGGCCACCGGAAGCTGGCGGCCTGGGGACTGGAAGGGTTCCCGATCCCGGGAATGGGACGGCTTTTGATTGCGGCTGCGGCGGAGCCAATGTGCAGGTACTTTTAAAGCGATGCCCAAAGGGAAGCGCCTGAGGTCTCGATTATTCCGAGATTAGCGTGGAAGCAACAAAGAAGCGGAACCGGAAGGCTGTGGAAGCGGGACGGTGCCGGGGGGTTCAGGGAAGTGCGGCGGCGACCGGAAAGCAGACGAAAAATGGACACAGATCGTCGAAGGCATACGGTGATCGGCGAGGGAGGCGTTTCGCTGTCCAGAGGGGAAAAGCAGCGGATTTCCATCGCCCGGGTCATGTTAAAGGATGCGCCCATCGTCATTCTGGACGAGGTCACCGCCAATGTGGATCCGGAGAACGAAGGCCGGCTGCAGAAGGCCGTTGAGGCGCTGACCCGGGACAAGACAATTTTGATGATCGCCTACCGGCTGGGGACCGTCCGGAATGTGGATTAGATCTTGGTGCTGGACGGCGGGAAGATCGTTCAGAAGGGGTGGCACGAGGAACTGATCGGGCAGCCCGGCATCTATGCGGATTTTGTCGGCGGGAAAAAGGAAACCGACGGCTGGAAGCTGTGATTGGAGAAAGAAGAAAGACCGTCTTTGCGAAAAAGCAGAGACGGTCTTTTTGGGTGCTTTTTTCAGAGCAGGCCTTTGTTTCGGTAGATTTTGACGGCATCCAGAATGCATTCCTCGCTGACGCCGAAGTATTCCGCCAGCTCCCAGACCTCGGTGTAGCCGTAGTCGATGACCTCCAGGAGTTCATCGATGGGGATCAGGTGATGAACGACCCAAGCGGTGCAGCGGTATTCGTTCCGGAGGATGTCCCCGGGGGTGGCGGAGGGGGCGTGAAGGGTGCCGGTCTCGATGTGGCCCATTTCGTGAGAGAGATGCTCCAGCTCCGACTGAGGGGTCTGGTTGCAGCGGGGATTCAAGGCGATGGCGCAGAAGGTCCCGTCCTGAACGGCGGCGGCTTCGGCGTCGCCTAAGTCGTAGAAGTAGACGCCTATGTTGTGTTGTTCGGCCAGATCATAAAGGGTTTGCAGTTTTTCCATTTTGCGTCGTTCCTTTTGTCAAATAGACGGTCAGCGAGTCGGGGCGCCGATGGCGGCTTCTTTCGTATTTTTTAGAGAAGACTTTGGCGCCGTTGTTGCTTTCGTAAAAGTTTTGAGAGGGCTGTCGGTTTGCGAGGTCAGGATTCTTTGGGGTCTTTTTCGGAGCGGGTTCGTTTTTGTTCCTCGGCCTTGGCGAAGCGGGCGAACTCCAGAATGCGGTTTAGGGTATCCTCGGAGAGGTCGGCAGTCTCGTGATAGAGGGCGTATTGGATGTCATTCATCTGAATGGGTGGTTCGGAAGGGGAAGAGCCGTCGGAGAAAAGAGCATCCAAAGAAACGTGGAAGTAGGCGGCGATTTTCTGGGCGGTGTCGGCCCGGGGGTGACCGCCGTTTTTCCATTTGGAGAGGTTTCCGCTGCTAAGGCCCAGATCTTTGGCCAAGGTGGTTAGGGTGATCCCATGGGAATGGCAGAGGTTTTGTAAGTTTTCGTAAAACATTTCGATCTACTCCATTATATATTTGTGCAATCGTACAATAAATTCCAAAAGTGCGTAAACTATATTGACAAACGCACTTTAAGAATATATAATAGAGGCACAGGAAAAGAACAAACCTTTGTTCTTGATGGGGGACAAGCTCTTTCTTCTATCATAATACGTTTGTTCGATGGATTCAAGTGTTTTTTGTCGAAAAGGAGTGATTTTTTTGAAAATGCGAAATGTTTTTGCAAAGCTCAGGGGGGTGATCCTGACCGATTGCAAGGAGCTGTTGTTTGCAGAGTGCTCGGAGGAGGACGGGGTGTTCCTTGATAACGTCCTC
>USLH01000129.1 GCA_900555435.1 uncultured Oscillospiraceae bacterium
TGATGCCGAAAAGCAGGCGGTGATCGCTTACGGACTAAAGGGAATCCTTCAGCTTTTGGTGCTTGCGCTGCTTTTATTGGTTCTGGGTCTTCTCTTTTCGGCTGTCGGAGCGCTTTTCACCGTCTATCTGACGGTGGCGCTTTACCGGAAATACAGCGGCGGCGGGCACGCTTCCTCTATGGAGGTCTGCACCCTGTTCAGCGGGATTATCTGCCTTTTGCTGGGACTTTCGGGAAAAATGATGGCCGCATGGACACTCCCCCTTTGGAGCAGGTTTCTTCTGCTTTTCCTCACATTTGCGGCCGCTTTCCTTATCACCTTCCAAAAAGCGCCGATAGACAGCCCAAACAAGCCCATCCGCTCCCCGGAAAAACGCGGTCGGATGCGCCGGGGATCTTTTCTGGTACTGGCGGCGGCGTTCCTTTTTGCTTGTTTCTTCCTGATCCGGAACAGCGGGTGCGGATATGCGCTGCTCCTCGCTGTTTTGTGGCAGGCGTTTACCCTGACCCCGCCGGGGGTCGCCTTTATCGGTCTGATCGACCGGATCTTTTCCGGGAAGGCGGGCCGCTCCTACTGATTTATTGGCGGAGACGCCGGTAAATAAATCCATCTGAAAGGGGTTCTCTCCAATGAAGAAAATCAACGCAAAGGTCTTAGGGGCAATCGCTACGGCAGCTTCCCTGTTTGCGGCGCTTCTTGCTTCCTCGGCCTGCTTCTTTTTCATCTGCCAGCCGGAAGAACCAGAGTCCCTGCGGGACGAGTAACTCCTTTCGCAGAGACGTCCGCCCACCTTTTTCAAGAAGGCGGGCGGATTCCATTTTCACCGATAGAAAGGATCCGACATGACCGCCTATGTGGACAACCGGAACAGCAAGATCCGGGAGCAGCTCTCAATCTTAAAGCTTTTCTTCATGCTGTTTACCGCCATTGCCTTTTTCCAGTACTGCTTTGAGGAACAGCGTTTTTTAAAGCTGATGCACAACGCCCCGCTGATTGTTCTGATCTTGGCCTTGGGGTGCGGTGCCATTTATGCAGGCTGGCACTTCCTGACCGCCAAGCGGGCGACGGGGGACCGGCTGGTCAAATGGTGGAGCTTAGGGGTCATGCTGGTGCTTGCCACCTGCTGCGTCTGGATGACCGGGGTGCAGAACAGCAACTATGAGTTCCTTTACCTGATGGCCGTCCTGATCGCCACCATCGAATACGGCAAACGGGAAGGGATGACCTTAGCCATCTCCGCTTCGGTGCTGATCCTGGTCACCGACCTTTTAGTCGTACGGGACGTGACGGTCAACGACACCTTCGAAGACGACATCGTCCTCTGCAGCATCTTCCTCATTATCGCCTACACGCTGGGCTACTATGTGGAGTGTGAAAAGGAACACATCACCCGACTGGAAAGCCTGGTTCACTTAGACGGCCTGACCGGCCTTTACAACTACCGCTACCTCAGGGACATCCTGATCCGGCAGGTAGACGATTGCACCAAACGGGGCATTTCCCTCGCTCTGATCATCGTGGACATTGACCACTTCAAGCAATATAACGACCTCTTCGGCCACCAGACCGGCGACATTGTCTTGCGACAGCTGGCAGACCTGCTCAAAAAAGAAGCCGGCTCCGATTACATTGCCGCCCGGTACGGCGGGGCTTCCTTCGCCCTGCTGATGCCGGATACCGATGAACGCTGCGCCATCGAAAAGGCGGAGAAGATTCGAAAAGGCTTCGAGGAGCTGCACATCGAAAAAGAGGAGTACCTTCCCGACGGGAAACTGACGGTTTCGGTAGGACTTTCCGTTTTTCCCGCCAAAGCCGCCAATGCGATCCAGCTGTTCGATAACGCCGATGAAGCCCTCTACCGGGCAAAATTTCTCCAGCGGAACCGGGTCGAAGCCTACTACTCCATCTTAGACGACATCCAGGGTTCCCTTTCCGGGGAGCACCGGGACATCGTCGCTTCCATCAAGACCCTCATCGCCGTCATCAACTCCCGTGACAACTACACCTATACCCACGTTGACCGGGTAGTCACCTACTGCAGGCTCTATGCGGAGGCGACCCATATGAGCGAGGAGGACAAGCGCACCCTGATGTACGGCGCTTATATGCACGACATTGGGAAGATCAACATCGACAAAAACGTCCTGATGAAAACCGGGAAGCTCACCGACGAAGAGTGGGCCGCTCTAAAACGGCACCCCGTAGACGGCGCCAACGTGATCCAGAACATCGACTCTTTAAAATCCGTTATGCCCCTGATCCTTCAGCACCACGAACGTTACGATGGAAGAGGTTACCCCTACGGTTTAAAGGGGGAGGAGATTGGCCCGCTGGCACGGATCCTGTCAGTTGCCGACAGCTTCGATGCCATGACCTCCAACCGACCCTATCAGCCACGGAAGACCTATGAGGAAGCCTACGCCGAGCTGCGGCGCTGCGCCGGGACCCAGTTCGACCCGGAGATCGCCATTTCCTTTATCCACATCATCCAGAACTACCTGCGGCATTCCGCCGTGATCCCCAGCGCCCCGGAGCGGCTGCTGGAAAAGCTGGACGAAGCATAAAAGACCGCCTGCAGGGAGATCTCCCCGGCAGGCGGTCTTTTGCTTCCGTTTCCATTGAATTTTGGAAAAGGAAAGCAGCAAAGGAAACGAGTCACTCCCCGGCATACTGCGCCAAGATGGTCAAAGCGATGCGCACGCCGTCTACCGCAGCGCTCATGATCCCTCCGGCGTAGCCTGCCCCTTCCCCGCAGGGATAAAGCCCGGCAGCTGCGGCAGACTGCAGGTTTTCCCCCCGGGGGATCCGGATCGGGCTGGAGGTCCTTGTTTCCGGGCCGGTCAAAACGGCGTCGGGCGCATCGAATCCCGGCAGCTTCCGGCCGAAATTCCGAAGCCCCAGCCGCATCATCGCCGCCACCTGAGGCGGATAGAGCCGGTCAAAGTCCACCGGCTCCAGCCCCAACGCATACGTTGGCGTTACGGAGCGAAGCTCTAAGCCCTTTCTGCCTTCCAAAAACGCTCCGACGGTAGCCCCGCACCCCCGGTAGGTGCCGTTTGTCAGTTGGAACGCCCGGCGCTCCAGCTCCTCCTGAAATGCCACGCCGGCGAACACGCCGCTGCCGAAGTCCTCCGGCCCAACGGACACCACCAGAGCGGCGTTTGCATTGTCGCCGTCCCGGCTGTACTCGCTCATGCCGTTGGTCACGACGCCATAAAGCTCCGATGCCGCCGGGACTACCGTCCCTCCCGGGCACATACAGAAGGTGTAGACGCCCCTTTCCCCCTGCCGGTAAGAAAGCTGGTACTCCCCCGGCGGCAGGGCCGGATGCCCCGCCAGCTTGCCGTAAAGCCCCCGGTCGATGGCGCTCTGCCGGTGCTCGATCCGGGCGCCTACGGAAAAGGGCTTGCTCTCCATGGGGATCCCCGCTTCCGCCAGCATCCGGAAGGTGTCCCTTGCGCTGTGCCCTACCGCAAGAATCAGGCAGGACGCCGCCATGGGCTGGCCGTTGACGGTGATCCCCGCAAGGCGGCCGTTTTTCACCGTGATCCCATCGAGTTTTGCGTGGAACCGCACTTCACCCCCGGCTTCGACCACGCCCTGCCGGATGGAGCGGACGACGCCCCGGAGCCGATCGGTGCCGATGTGGGGTTTCGCCTTCCGAAGGGTCTCCGCCGGGGCGCCGTGGGCGGCGAACCGCTCCAGCACATAACCGCACAACGGATCGTGGATCCGGGTGGTCAGCTTTCCGTCGGAAAACGTACCGGCGCCCCCTTCCCCGAACTGCACGTTGCAGGCAGGATCCAGTTCTCCGCTGCCCCAGAAGTGTTCCACCCGCATGACCCGCTCTTCCACAGGGCCGCCCCGCTCCAGCACGATGGGACGAAGCCCCTCTCTCGCCAGCAGATCCGCCGCAAACATCCCCGCCGGCCCGAATCCGGCGATGACCACCGACCCGGGCAGCGGCTCCGTCCCCCGAACGATCCGGAAGGGCTCCGTTTCCCGATAAAGGACGTTGAGATCCCGTTTGGCAGCCGCTTCCTCCTCCCGACGGCTCCTGAGCTTCACCGCCACGGAATGGACCATGCGGATGTCCGACTGTTTCCGGGCATCCAGAGAGGTCTTGGTGACGTGGGCCTCTTCCACCTGTTCCCGGGCGATCCCCAGTTTTTTGAGCGCCTTCCGGACTGCGGCTTCCTCCGGCTCCCCCAGCGAGGTCTGGATGTTATTGACAACGATCACGGTTTTTCCTCCGCCTTTCTTAGGATTCTTTTATTTTACCAGATTTTCCGGAGAAAATCCAGCGGTTTCCCCGCCCTTCCGGCGATATTCGCTGGGGGTCATGCTCCACCGCTCCCGGAAAATGCGGTTGAAGTAAGATGCCGATTCAAATCCGCAGCTTTCGGCGATGTCAGTAATGCTCCGGGAGGTGGTCAGCAGCTGCCGCTCCGCTTCCTCCAGCCGCACCCCGGTCAGATACTGATGGAAGGTCTTACCGGTCTGGGCTTTGAAAAGCCGTCCGATGTACTTTTCATTGATGTAGTAAAGCCGTGCCAGATCTCGCAGAGAAATGGGGTATGCATAGTGCAGGCGAACGTATTCGATGAGGGTCTCCACTGCCCAGTGATGGGGCGAGACCGCCGCCGCTTCCCCTACCCGACAGAGAAGCTTCACATAGCTGCCGATAAGCTGCGCCATCTTCATGGCGTCCTCCGGCGAAAGCTCCGTTTCCCCCCGGTCGAGTTCATTTTTCAGCCGCTCCGGAGAGACCCCGGTGATCCGGCACGCCCGCTCCAGCCGCTTTTCCGCCGCTTCCCGGTCCGGCAGGAGATTCCCTACATAAACAACACACCGCACGCTTCCGTCAACCTCTACCGGGTACACTGCCTCATAAAGCCCGCAGGGGCAGTAGCCGGAAAAGGGCTGCCCCTCCCGGACGGCTTTGCGGTTGGCACGCTCCTTGCACTTGATGCAGAGCCGGTACCCCCGCCGGGTGGATTTTGCTCCATCGCAAAAGGCGGCGGAATGGATCTTCCGGGCAAAGGGAAGCTCCAGCGCCTCCTGCTGCAGGATGCCGGAAATGTCGCAGACGCAGACGCTGATCCGGCTCCCGCGGCAAAGCAGTTCTACCAGGGTAGAAAGTTTCTCAAATTCCATTTTTTCTCCTTCCTTTTGCAAAAATCTATTCTTTGTACAATTTTTTGTGTCCTTTTTTCTGGAAAAATCTCCTTCAATGTGCTACAATAAAACCATCGACCGGGATCTCTCCCGGATATTATGAGGTGAACGAAATGAAAGTTTACGATCTGATCGTTGTCGGAGGCGGCTTCTCCGGCGTCGCTGCAGCCATCGCCGCAGCCCGCCAGGGCATGGACGTCCTTCTGGTGGAAAAGGGCAACTGCTTCGGCGGCGCTGCCGTCAACTGCCTGGTCAACCCCTTTATGTGCTATTGGACCCACGATCCCAAGACAAAGGAAAAAGTCTACCTGAGCAACGGCATCTTCCGGGAGATCCTCTCCGAGTTGAAAGCCATCGGCGGCCTTGCCGAAAACGGCTGCATGTTTGACGAGGAATACTTAAAGATCGTCCTCCAGCGGATGGTCCTGAAAGAGGGCATTTCCGTTCTCTTCCACTCCTACCTGACTGGCGTGAAGATGGAAGACGGCCTCCTGAAGGGCATCATCGTCGCAAATAAAGAGGGCAATCAGGAGTACGACGCCCGCTACTTCATCGACACCACCGGCGACGGCGATCTGGCCGTTCTGGCAGGCTACCCCTACCAGCTGGGCCGCCCCGATGACCATCTGTGCCAGCCCATGACCCTCTGCTTTCGGGTGGCCGGCGTGGATCTGGAAAAATTCGAGAAGAACCGCAGCAAGATCAATCCCCTTTACCAGCAGTTCCAGCGGGAGGGCAAGATCAAGAACATCCGGGAAGATGTCCTGATCTTCCACAACATGATAAACGGCGTCCTCCACTTCAATTCTACACGAATCGTCAAGAAAAATCCAGTGAATGCGCTGGAAAAGACTCAGGCGGAGCTGGAAGTGAGAGAGCAGGTCTTAGAACTCTTCAACTTCTTAAAAGAGAACATCGACGGCTTCCAGAACAGCCAGCTCCTCTCCACTGCCATGGAAATCGGCGTCCGGGAAAGCCGGATGATCCAGGGCGAGTACGTCCTGACCCAGGAAGACCTCGTCTCCTGCACCAAGTTTGAGGACGGCGTTGTCTGCGCCAACTACGACATCGACATCCACAACCCCGAAGGCTCCGGCACCAGCCACTACTACTTCAAGGACGGCGAATACTACACCGTCCCCTACCGCTCGCTCTGCCCGAAGGGCAGCCGGAACCTGCTGGTAGCAGGCCGCTGCATCTCCTCCACC
>USLH01000130.1 GCA_900555435.1 uncultured Oscillospiraceae bacterium
CCTCTTTCGTTCCACAAACGCTCCGCTGGTTTGTGAAACGAGTTGGACGTGAGTTACGCTTTCGAAGCAAAGTCCGCGTACTCCGTTTCCGCCTGCGGTGAAAACTGCGTTTGCTCCCTTGCTTCTCCTCTTTCGTTTCGCAAACGCTCCGCTGGTTTACGAAACGAGTTGGACGTGGATTATGGTTTTGGGAAATTAGATTTTGCTACATGGAATTGTAACACATTCCAACCACGGAATGTGTTACAATTCCATTACAGTTTTCCCCTCCACCACAAAACACCAATTCACGCAAAACTGCCATAAAAAAAGTTATATATCAACGCCCTTGACCGCTTTCTTGGATTGCGTATTTTCGCCTTTGTTGTGGTGGTTTTGCGTGCGGTTAGACACAGAATCTACACACTTGACGCCGTTTGTTTGTTAAGATCTTTCCCCCGCCGCTTTCGCCCTGGAAAGATGTTCGTTAACCTGCCGCACGCTGTCGCTCCGGTGGTTATTGCGCAGGTTGATATAGACCTTTTCCATGACCGCCACGCTGTCCCCCAGCCACTCCGCCGCCGTCCGGGCATCCACACCGGCCTCATAGCAGATCGTCGCGAAGGTGTGACGAAAGCAGTGGGGGGAGACCTGCGTTTTTTCCTTCTGTTTCCCGTTGTCGGCGGTGATTGTATCCATCAATCCGGCATCCCGGCAATATTGTTTCCAGTATTTGGCAAGCTCATACGCAGTCAGATACTTTCCAGTGTCCGGGGACGGAAACACATAGCCGATCTGGTTTCGCGGCAGCATCCGCGCCAGCTCGTCAAATATGGGGACATCCCGCCTGCCGTTTTCGGATTTCATGTGGTCCTCCAACAAGGGCACATTGGCGTTGTCATAGTTCAGCTTTTTGCACACATGGATCACACCGGCTTTGCGGTCGATGTCCCGCCATGTCAGCGCCAACGCCTCACCCCGGCGTAAACCGGTGTACATGAGGAAATACCCCAGCAGCCACCACTCGCCCCGTTTCTCTCTGGCCGTGGCTTCTACCTTCGCTTCCTGTTCTTCCGTTAGCGCCGTTCTGACCCGGTGCTTCAAGCCCTTTGACTTGCGAACCTCCGCCGCCGGATTGATGGCAAGCCCGCTTTCCGTTCTGCGGTTGATGGCCGACCGGAAGATCAGCTTCAAAACGGAGATCTCAAGCTGCACCGTGTCGCGGGAATAGTCTTTCTTCTCAAACTGCCGGATATAGGCCACGATTTCCTCCGGCGTGATCTCCGCGATCCGCTCCGACCCAAACCTTGCCACCAGCCGCCGCATGGTGTTTCCGTAGTTGCGGTAGGTCGCGTGGGCGACTTCCGTTTCGATCTCCCGATACCAGTTGTCCGCCGCTTTGGTAAATGTCCATCCCTTTTCGGCTTCATCCCGGTATTCCAGGATCTTCCGATCTACCTCCCGGCAGGTTCGTCCGCGGAACGCCTTCCGCTTTCCGTTCACTGTCCGAATGGCCTCAAATAGCCCGTCCGGTCTTTTGTAATACTTCTCCTTTTTCGCCATTTTTTCCTTTCCTCCTGTTGCATCGCCAGGGGGATCGTGCTATACTGTGAGTGATCCTCCTTTGGCTTTGTCGTGATTGCGATTGGTGGGTTTGCCGTCTGAGTGTTCCAGCACTCAGGCGGCTTTTATTTACCAGTGTGGCTTGTAGCCTGCCTTTTCTAATAGTTCCCTGTACCCAGGAACAGCTAATCGCTTCTCGGATTCTTTCAATTCTGTTTCCATTGTGTTTTTGATAACCCTGATGGAAAGGAGCAATAGAAGCAGAAAAACAGCAACGCCAATCGCCGTCGATATGTCTTGCCCAAGATTTGCGATGCCTTCCGCAACAGCAAACCCAAGCAACCCAAAAAACGCAGACCTCCAGGCCATACTAAACATCATTTTTCTGGCAAACCGCTTCCGGCCATAGGTGGACAACATTCCTATTTCGATACGGTCCGGGTGAATGTACGTTTTCCCACATGCCCGACACGTTACCAACGGCGTGTCGAATGTTTTTTCATTATCTATGCTGGATTTTCTCGTTTTTGCTCCGCAGTAAGGACATTTCTCACTCCAATATTCCAACTTTATACCTCCAATTCATACCGCTGAAGGTGCTTGCATTAGGCGGCTTTTATTCTATGTACCGGATCGCACCCCAGGCCCCGTGAGTAGCGTCCAGATAGAGCAGCAGCAGAAAAATCAAAAGGAACGTGAGAATCCCGAACAATACCCGCTTCTCCCTCTGTTGCTGGCGGATCAGCCGCCGCAAATCGTCAATGTGGGCGGCGTAAATGCCCCGATCATCGTCTTGCTCGCTGTTCCGCAGGACTTCCAAAATCTTTTCGGCCACATCGTCCGGCGGTTTCGCTGCGCCGGAAATATAGCGTGATACCATGCTTTCCGATGCATTGCACTGCTCGCCGATTTCCCGCAGGGTCAGCGGGCTTTTCATGCGCATTGCCCTCGCCTTTTCCGAAAAATTCACCGTTTCCCCTCCTTGCAAGTTTTTTGCAAGGAAAATCCTCCCTTTGAATTGGACTTTCCTGCCAGATTGGTCTATTGTTCTCATAGGCCCACTCCCCTTTCCCCGGTCCCGCTTCGGCGGGCCGGGGTTTAAAATAGAAAGGAGAATCCAACCTATGACAGACCTTGAATTTCTGGAAACCTTCCGCAACTTACTGCCGGAGAAGCAAGCCGCCGTCCTTATTGCGATGCAAGAGCTTTTATTATCTCAAACACCCGCTCCCGGTTCTCCGGCGTCAGCTGATGTAAAAGCTCAATGATCCTTTTATCCTCTTCGCTCAGCCCGTCCCCATTCGTGGGGGCGGGCTTTTCTTCTTCTGCAAGCCCTTTACCGAGTAGGTAACCATCCCAAAAAATATTATCTTGCTCAACCTCCTCATCCGTTCGCGGCTGATTTGATAAGAAAAAATCTTCTATATCGGTGGAGAAGAAAGTAGCGATTTTTTCTATCGTTTCATACTTTGGTGTCCTCCCTTGTTTCCAAGCGGTTACGCTCCCAGACGAAATGCCCAATTCCTTTGCAACTGCATTTGGACTTTTCCCCACCTTTTCGCACAATTCCTTATATGTTCTAAAAAAACGTGTCATGATTACCCCCTAAATTGCACTATTCTACCAAATTATCATACTGCAATTTATACACTTCAACAAATCTCATTCGCGATGAAATTTAAACTTGACTTATCTCATTCGCAGTGAGATAACGAACACTGTGGATGAGATCTCACCGCATTATCTCCTTAATGAGATATTAGCACAACAGATAGTCAAATGTCAATGAGAATTTCTCATTTTTTGTGAGAGGATGGTGCATACAAGATTGAACAATTACGAACGTTGCAGAAGAGAAGCCGGATTGACGCAACTCGACGTTATGAAGGCGCTTAATCTGAAATCAACAGGAACAGTTTCTATGTGGGAAACTGGCCGGAATGCCCCCAGAGGAATAATCCTCGTTAGGCTGGCCGAGCTTTACAAGTGCAGCGTGGATGAACTTCTCGGCGTTAGCTCAAAAAAGCGAAAGAAAAGAGGTATGCGTGGTGAGTGACCTTGAATTTATCGCAACATTTAATTCTCTATCTCCTGACAAGCAGGCAATTGTCATCGGGGAAATAGAGAAATTGTTGGCTTCTCAATCTAAAGGAAAGCATAAGGAGGACACGCAAGATGAATGAACTGATCCCTATCAACATGAACGACCCGGAGCGTATCACGGTTTCCGCGAGAGACCTGCATGAGTTTTTGGAAGTTGGGGCTGATTTCCGGCACTGGTTTCCTCGTATGTGCGAATACGGGTTTGAGCAAGGGCGTGATTTCAACCCGGTCAAATTTGACCGGGTTCAAAACGAAGGCGGCAGAACGGTTTCGCGGATTGTGGATGATGCTCAAATCACCATCGACATGGCAAAGGAACTGTGTATGCTCCAGCGGAACGAAAAGGGCAAGCAGGCCCGTCAGTATTTCATTCAGTTGGAAAAGGACTGGAACAGTCCAGAGAAGGTGATGGCCCGCGCCTTGCAGATCGCCAACAAAAAACTGCAAGTGCTGGAAGCCAAGGCGGAAGAGAACCGGCCCAAAGTGCTGTTCGCTGACAGCGTGGCGACGTCCCACACATCCATTCTGATTTTCGACCTTGCAAAGATTTTGAAGCAGAATGGAGTGGATATTGGCGGAAACCGCCTGTTCGAATGGATGCGGAAAAACGGCTATCTGGTCCGCCGAAAGGGCAGCGATTACAACATGCCCACGCAACGGAGCATGGAAATGAACCTGTTTGAGGTAAAAGAGACCAGCGTTTCCCATTCCGACGGACACATCAGCGTGAACAAAACGCCGAAAGTCACGGGTAAGGGGCAGCAATACTTCATCAATCTTTTCCTCTCAAAAAAATGAATAATTATTCGTGCCGTTACACGAACAATTTTTCTCGCTCTTTACCCAGAAACGTCAATGCACATAGCTCAGGCGATTAACGGCCCGCCCCACCAATTGCAATCACGAAAAGGAGAATCAACATGAAAGAACTGAAAGTAAAGCTCACCTTCACCGAACCCATCCTCGGCACGTCCCCCGCCAACCCGGAAATCTACCGGGAGTTTATCGGCTCCAAGTCCCCCGATGCCGCCACCGTGGAGGAGGAAGTCTCCGCGCTGGGCGCTGACGCCGTGGCGGAAAAGGCCATGACGGTGTTCCCCCGGATGGAGAACGGCACCCCGTTCCTATATGACTACCAGATCAAAGGCTTTTTCAAGGATACCTGCGGCGGGCTCCGCAAGGTCAAGGGAACCGCGTCCGAGAAGATCAAGGCTTACAAGAAGGAGATCGACAAGCTGATCTTCCCGGAGCCTCGTGTGATCCCGTTGGAGTTTGACGGCCCCGTTGGTGAGTGCCAACGCCCCCTGAGAGCGCAGACGGCCCAGGGTGAGCGCGTCAGCCTTGCCATGAGTGAAGAGATCCCTGCCGGCGCTACCTGCGAGTTCCGGGTGGTTTGCCTCTGCGACGATCACGAAAAGGCCGTCCGGGAATGGCTAGACTATGGCCGCTTCTCCGGCATCGGCCAGTGGCGGAACAGTGGCAAGGGCCGGTTCATCTGGGAAGAGATCCGGTAACGCAGCGGAATGGCGTAGCACAGCAATGTGACGCAACGGGAAAGCGGAGTAAAGCCACGAAACGCAATGCAACGGAAAGGCGCTGCTTAGCTTTGCAACGGAAGGGCCACGAATCGTTCAGAAAAGCTACGGTATAGCAAGGAACTGTAACGAACTGTGAGGGAGCAGCAATGAAGCGCTGGGCATGGCCAGGGAGTAGCAACGGTAGTCAGGCAGGGCCTTGCGCGGCAAAGGAATAGCCGTGTGTCGAGATGCAACGGCAATGCAGAGAATCGCTTAGCAAAGGCAATGCACAGAGAAGCAAGGAAATGCAACGGAATTGAAAGGCGGAGCAATGTGTAGCGTTGAATGGCAACGGAGATGCGATGTTGTGCTCTGCGCAGCGACGGCATGGCATAGACAAACTCGGCAGTGCGGCGGCTTAGTTTAGCTACGCACCGCCCCATCAATCGCAATCACGACAAAACAAAAGAAGGAGGCCCCTATGGAACATCCAGCATATCGAGACAATCTGGAACAGATTTTGACCTTTTCCCATGGCCGCAACCTCTTGAACATCAAAGAGGTTCTGGCCTTCACCGGCCTGAAAGACTACCGGGCCATTCACCGGCGCTTCACGTTCGTTGACGGCTACATCTCCGCCGCCACGCTGGCCCGCCAGCTTTGCGGAGGCGTCAGAAAATGAGCAAGCTCAACCTCTGCGGCTTTAAGCCGGGTCCAAAGCCGCCCGCGCCGCCGGAGCTTGGCACACGGGGAACATGGCCGTTTCAAATCGAGGGCGACCATCCTCGCCTGAAACCCGGCACCATCACTTACATCAACAGCCCGCACCGCTGGTTCCTCGTCACCTTCGATGACGGCCACCGTCAGGGCTACCACTTTGGGGAGGTTTAGCTATGGACACAACCACATTCATTTTCGTGCTGATCGGCGTGGCCACCGTCGCCGCGTGGCCCCTGCGGATCGTGGATCGCATTGAAAGGGGGCCCCGCCGTGAAAAGAGATAACCGCACACGGGAGGAGCGCCGCCGGAGCCGGGCCGACTTCTCTGCCTGGGTCTCCTTCGGCTGCTTTCTGGGTCTGTTGGCCATGGCTCTGGCTTATATTTTGGGGGTGGTCTGATGGGCCGCCGCCGTCAAATGAAAGAGCTGCCGCCCTGCCCCCGCTGTGGGATGTACGGCGGCAAG
>USLH01000131.1 GCA_900555435.1 uncultured Oscillospiraceae bacterium
ATCTCGGCGTTCAGCTTTACGATGTCGATCTTCTCACGGGTATCCTCCTGCTCCACATAGGTAGAAACAGAGAGATTATAATTGTTCTGTTTGCTGCCGACCTCGTCGTTTGGCACAAGGTGGGCAAAATGCTGCTCGTCCTTACGCTCCGCCACGGCGGATACGATGCGCCGGATGTTGTCCTCGGAGAGTCGGTTGTTCTTTGTGACCTTCACAAACTCCTTGGAGGCATCCACAAACAGAACGGCGTTGTCCGTCTTGTTCTTTTTCAGCAGCATAATATCCACGGAGATCGTGACATTTAAGAACA
This sequence comes from uncultured Oscillospiraceae bacterium, assembly GCA_900555435.1. Lineage (GTDB taxonomy): Bacteria > Bacillota > Clostridia > Oscillospirales > Ruminococcaceae > Merdivicinus. Next base: position 311 of record USLH01000131.1, read on the forward strand.
GGTTGGAGGGCAGCTGAATGATGGCATCCACAAAGTTGTTATCCACCAGATACTTGCGGATCTTCTGCTCGGCCCCGCCACGGTACATAATGCCGGGGAAGCAGACGATGGCCGCCGCACCGTTGGAAGCCAGCCACGAAAGGCTGTGCATAATAAACGCCATATCGCCCTTGGAGGCAGGAGCCAGCACTCCGGCAGGCGCAAAGCGAGGGTCGTTGATCAGCGTCACATTTTTGTCACCTTCCCACGGCACGGAAAACGGCGGATTGGACACAATCAATTCAAAGGGCTGGTCGTCCCAATGCTGCGGGCTGAGCAGAGTATCTTCCCGCACGATGCTGAATTTGTCAAACTCGATGTTATGCAGGAACATATTGATGCGGCAGAGGTTGTAAGTGGTCAGGTCGATCTCCTGACCGTAGAAGCCTCGCTCGATATTATCCTTGCCCAGCACTTTTTCCACCTTCAGCAGCAGAGAACCGGAGCCGCAGGCAGGGTCATAGACCTTGTTAATCTTTGTTTTGCCGATGGTGCCGAGGCGAGCCAGCAGCTCTGAAACATCGGCAGGCGTAAAATACTGGCCGCCCTTTTTACCTGCGTTGGCGGCGTACATTCCCATCAGATATTCGTAGGCATCGCCAAACAGGTCGGGATTGATGCCATCAGTAGAGAACAGCGGCATTTGCGCTACGCCGTTCAGCAGCTCCACCAGCACCTTGTTGCGCTTGGCAACAGTTTCGCCAATTGCCTTGCTGTTCACATCGAAATCGTCAAACAGACCCGCAAAGTCGTTTTCCGCATCGCCGCTTGCGGCACTGCTTTCAATGTGGTTGAATACCCGCTCCAGCGTTTCGTTCAGGTTGTCGTCCTTATCCGCACGGGCGAGAACATTGCAGAACAGCTCCGAGGGTAGGATGAAAAAGCCCTTTTCCTGCACAAGGTCTTCACGGGCAGGCTCCGCCTCGGCGTCCGGCATTTTGGCGTAGTCAAAGGCCTTGTTCCCGGCGGCGTGTTCGCCCTCGTTGATATAGGCAGTGAAGTTCTCCGAAATGTAGCGGTAGAACATCGTGCCCAGCACATAAGATTTGAAGTCCCACTCTGCCACATGACCTGCGTGAACAAGGTCGGTGGCAATTTTATATATTCTACGGAACAACTCGTCCCGTTCCTGATCTTTCTTTACATCAGCCATCGTATTTACTCCTTCTGGGCGATCCACGCCGCTTCAATCTCATCAAAGGGGATGTTGTTTTCCTCACAAAAAGTCTTGATTTTTTTCATTGCTGTGATGTTCGGCTTGGTTTTGGCGTTTTCCCAACGGTTTATCGTTCCAACGGATACATTCAGCGCTTTTGCAAAGTCCTCCTGCGACAGCAGGGCTTTCTTGCGCATGATCCGTATTAACTCACTTAAAGGCGTCATCAAACAGTTCTCCTTCCAGAAGATTAACAGCATTATACCATAAACCTATCATTTTCTCAACACCGTTTGGAAAAACTGAATACCAAAATACAGAGGCGCAGCCTTCGGAGTGATCCGTTGGCTGCGCCTCTGTTTGCGTTTCGGAAGAAAATTTTCAAGAACACCCTCAAAATCTGCGGCTCAATTCAAAGTAAGTAGAGAGAAAAATTTTGAGAACCGTCCAAAAACACCCCCACAAAAGGACACCCAAATTCAAAGTAAGTGAGGAGGTCTTTGCGGAACTCAAAGCCATCGAGCTGTTCACAAAAAGTTTACAAAATTTTCTTTGTTTTTTCTGTGAAAAAGTTCCCAGTTGATTAGTGAGGGGATCTATAAATTAACCTTCTCGCTGGCTACCTAATAGGGAGAATTTTTTCACAGGGGGTTAATAAACGACCCTTCTCGCTGCCTACCTATTGAGGGGTTCTCCCCGTGTGCCTTGAAAGAGGTGAATTTTTGAAAAAGTGCGGGAATTTCGCAGGAAAATTCGGCAAAGGAAAAGTGAGAGGACGGTAGCTGGTTCCACCGCTTGTCGCCGCTCTGTGGTTTTCCGCGTGCACCTTGAAAATTAAATAACAGAAATTTTGGAGAAGAGAGTCACCACCCTGCCCATTTTAGGAACAAGTGAAGGAGGTTTTTTCAATGGTCATCAAAATCACACCGCAGCAGGCGAAAAAAGTCAACGCCCTGCTGCAGAAGCTGTGCGCCAACTACGACGGTGGCAACTGCCTGCTGCTGGACGACGGCGAGCCCTGTGTCTGCGTCCAGAGCATCAGCAAGTACGGCATCTACTGCAACTACTTCAAGAATGCCGTGCTTCCGGCAGATGAAAGGATGCACGCCGAGATAATGAAGCCGACCGGCGGCAAGCGCTGTGTGCTGTGTCGTCAGTCTTTTGCACCGAGGGCGAAGAATCAGCGTCATTGTCCGGCCTGCGCCGCTAAGCAGAAACGGCTGAAGGCAGCCGAACGGCAGCGCCGAAAGCGGGCATCGGCGTCACGCTTTTAAGGTGCGGACAGCCCTGAAACACAAGGCTTTTTTGAACCCAAATCAACCCAAGCAATACAGAAACACCTTAACCGCAAAAATCCGCTTTGAAAAGCGTGACAAATTCAAGCGAGAGGAGGAATTCAATGAACCCATATTTTACAGTCAACGACTCCGAACATTTCACCTTTTACCGTATCCCAAAGCTGCTGTTCACAGATGAGATTTACCAAACTGTTTCCACCGATGCCAAGATGCTCTACGGCCTGCTGCTGGATCGGCTGTCCCTATCCGAGAAGAACGACTGGAAAGACGAGCACGGTCGGGTCTACCAATATTTCACCATCCATCAGGCGCAGGAGCTGCTGCATTTCGGACACGAAAAGGTCTGCCGCCTGTTTGCAGAGCTGGATGCAGCCGACCTTATCGAGCGCCGCCGTCAGGGGCAGGGCAAGGCCAACCGCATCTACTTAAAGGAGTTTACCCAAAAGTCCGATTATCGGAATTCCAGAAGCCCGGGAATCGGAAGGAAATAAGACTTAGAGAGTGATATTTACTACCCGAAAAAGAGAAAGAAGGTCAACAATGAATAACAAAAACACAGTGCCAATGAAACCAGCGCTCTTAAGAATTGAACAGCTACGCCCGTTTGAAGGCCATCCCTACAAGGTACAGGACAACGAGGAGATGGCTGCTCTTTCGGAAAGTATCCGGGAGAATGGTGTTCTTTCCCCGTTGATCGTCCGTTCCGTTGAAAACAGCGATGAATATGAAGTCATCAGCGGCCACCGCCGCCTGTATGCTGCCCGGAAGGCAGGTCTGACAGAAGTTCCCGTGCTGATTTGCACCCTTGACCGGGATGCCGCCGCCATTGCCTTGGTGGACAGCAATCTGCACCGGGAGCATATCCTGCCCAGTGAAAAGGCGTATGCTTACAAGTTGAAAATGGAAGCACTGTCCCATCAGGGAATCGCTTGTGGACAAGTTGGCCACAAGTCCCGGGATGCTATTTCCGATACAGACAGCGGCAGGCAGGTTCAGCGCTATATTCGCCTGACCTACCTCATCCCGGAGTTCCTTGAAAAGATGGACAAAGGCGAAATTGCCTTCTCCGTCGGCGTGGAGTTGTCCTACCTTGACGAATATAGTCAGCGGGATGTGCTGGAGCAATGCAAGATCAATGACTGCACCCCATCTTATTCGCAGGCGTGGCGGATGCACAAGGCCGACCGAGATGGGCTTCTTACCAGAGATGTCATTCAGTTCCTTATGAGCGAAGAAAAACCGAACCAGCGGGAGACAGTGAAGATACCCACCGAAAAGCTGCGAGAATTTGCGCCAGATGCCAACCCACGGCAGCTTGAGGACTTCGTTCTCAAAGCCTGCGAGCATTACCGCAAATACCTCATCCGCCAGCGTGGGCGGGAGGAACGATAAGGAGTGATAGAAAATGAAGCGGCAAACGAATTGGATCGTCGGCGTATCCGACGGAAAAGTCCACGAATACAAAATTGGGGATGTGACCTATTTTGTTTCTGCAGAATTTGAGCGCAGCTCTCAAACCAATCTGCGTGACCGTGTACAAAGAACAGTGGTCAGCAATCTCATACCTTTGACGCCCGGTCAAGCATCCGATACAATAGCAGCGGAATATGTGTGTTCGGCTGCCGGGAAGGAGGACTTATGCAGTCGAAAAAGAAAAAAGAACAATTGGGATTAACAGCGCTGTACTGCCGCCTGTCCCGTGATGATGGAGCGGAAGGCGACAGTAACTCCGTAGCCAATCAAAAGCGTTTATTGCAGAAATACGCCAAAGAAAATAGCCTCGGTAATACCCGTTTCTATGTGGACGACGGTTATACCGGCACGAATTTCAACCGTCCGTCTTTTCAGAAAATGATTGAGGATGTCGAAATGGGCTATGTGACAGCGGTCATCGTCAAGGATATGTCCCGGCTTGGCAGAGATTATCTCGGTGTTGGGTACTACACAGACACCTTCTTCCCGGAACACAATATCCGTTTTATTGCGGTGAATGACTGCGTAGACAGCGATGACGGCGAAAATGAGCTTGCCCCATTTCGAAATGTGATGAACGAGATGTACGCCCGGGACATCAGCCGCAAGGTGCGGTCTGCCCATCGTATCCGGGGCAATTCCGGCGAACCGCTGGGCCAGCCGCCCTACGGCTACAGGAAAGACCCGCTGAACAAAAAGCACTGGATCATTGACCCGGAGGCCGCTCAGGTGGTGCGGGACATTTTTCGTATGTGTCTGGAGGGTAAGGGCAACGACACCATTGCCCGCATTTTACAGGAAAATGGGATTCTCAACTGCACGGCGTACTGGCACGAAAAAGGCATCGGCAGGGGCGGCAAAAAGACGCAGCCAAACCCTTACCGATGGAAAAACAGCACCATTCGTAAAATTCTGACCCAGCAGGAACACTGCGGCGATGTGATCAATTTCAAGACCTACTCCAAATCCTTCAAGGATAAGACCCGCATTGATAACCCGGAAGAAAACTGGGTCATCTTCAAGGATGTTCACGAGCCGATTGTCGACCGGGACACCTTTGATCAGGTACAAAAGAAGATCATCAAGCGGACAAAGCGCCGTGCGCCGAAATCGGAGAATGGCGAAAAGAGCATCTTTTCTGATCTGCTGTACTGCGCCGACTGCGGTCACAAGCTGTGGTATCACGTCAACACCATCAATAAGAATATATGCTTTTTCTCCTGCTCCAACTATGTAAAAGACTACCGTGGCAGTTGCCCGACCCGGCACTATGTGCGGGCGGACGCTATCGAGCAGGTGGTAAAACTGGAGCTACAACGAATGGCGCAATTTCTGCGGGACGATGAGCCAATGTTCGCCGACCTTCTGGAACGCAAGTCCAACCGGGAAATCGCAGAGGAAAAGAAGCGCCTTGAAGGAGAGCTGCAAAAGGCACGAATGCGAACAGAAACCGTGTCCCGACTCTACAAAAAGGCCTTTGAAAAGAATGCGGAAGGGCTTCTTTCCGACGAGGGCTTCCTGCAAATTACCCACGAATACGATGTAGAGCAGCTTGCCTTGAAAGCGAAGATCCCACAGCTCCGGGAGCAAATTGCGGAGGCGGAGCGGCAAGCGGCCAATAAGGACAAGTTTATCGCTGCCATCCGAAAGTTTATGCAGATGGACGAGCTGACCGCACCGCTGCTGCGGGAGCTTATTGACCATATCGAGGTGTACGAAACGCAGGGCGTCGGAAAAAGTAGAACACAGCGCATCACAATTCACTACCGCTTTGTGGGGTACATCGACATCCCGGCAGCGCCTCTGACAAGCCATTATATCTCCGAAACAAGGCAGGGCGTGGCCGTGGAATATATCCCCGCATAACGAAGGAGAGCAGGCGAAATGCCTGCTCTCCAAAAGAAGCATAAAAAATCGAGTGTTCATAACATCAAATCCGTTATGAACACTCGATATGGTCCGAGTGACTGGACTTGAACCAGCGGCCTCCTGAACCCC
>USLH01000132.1 GCA_900555435.1 uncultured Oscillospiraceae bacterium
GTTGGTGAAAGCCAACCAATAACCAAAGGAGGAGAAAAGAATGCAAAAATGCATCGTAGGCAAAAAAATCGGCATGACCCAGATTTTTGACGAAGCGGGCAAATTTGTTTTCGGGCCCAACGATCTGGATCTGGCTCATCGTCTCTGCGTTTCCGGCAGTGACCACCGGAAATTCATCCGCCAGATCTTCGTATCCGTGGATCTGACTGCTCCCCTTTACTGGTGGAAGGAATATGACACCTATAAAGTCGGCACCGTCGCCAACTCCACCAGCACCATGCACCGGATCCATTCCAAGCCCTTTGAGCTGGGGGATTTCAGCACCGATCACATGACGCCCGCCACGCTGGAACAGATGAAAGCGCTGATCGCTTATCTGGAATCGGTGCGGCAGGAGTTCGTGACCACAAAGGACAAGTCCGCTTGGTATGATCTGATCCAGCTCCTGCCCTCCAGCTACAACCAGATGCGGACCTGCACCTTCAACTACGAAAACCTCATCGCCATGTATTACGCCCGGCGGAACCATAAGCTGGAGGAGTGGCATACCTTCTGCCGTTGGGTGGAGACGCTGCCTTATGCCAAAGACCTAATCCTCATCAAGGAGTGATGAAAATGCCAGGAAAACTCATCGTGATCGACGGTCTGGACGGCAGTGGGAAGAGCACTCAGAGCGAAGCGGTGGCAGAGCTTCTCAGAAAGCAGGGGACGCCTGTCCGCCTGATCTCTTTCCCGGATTATGGGGAGGAATCCTCGGCTCTGGTGCGGATGTACCTGAACGGGGAGCTTTCCGCTTCTCCGGACGGAGTAAACGCCTATGCTGCCTCTTCGTTTTACGCCGTGGACCGCTACGCCAGCTATAAAAAGCACTGGGAAGCGGATTATTTAAGCGGTCACACCATCCTTGCCACTCGTTACGTCAGCTCCAACGCCATCCACCAGATGTGCAAGCTGCCCCGGGAGGAATGGGACGAGTGGGATGTGACGGATTTCTCCGCTGGCTGTCGGATTTTGAGTATGACAAGCTGGGGCTTCCCAGGCCGGATCAGGTCATCTTTCTTAATATGGACCGAGCGGTAGCCGATCGCCTGATCCTCAGCCGCTACCACGGCGACGAAGGGAAAAAGGACATCCACGAGAAAAACTGCGCCTATTTGGAAAGCTGTCAGCAGACGGCAGCCTATGCGGCAAAAGCGGAGGGTTGGACGGTGATCGACTGCGACAACGGGAAGGAGCCCCTCCCCATGGAGACCATTACCCGACAGATCCTCGCGAAAATCAACGAAGTGACAAAATAAAGGATGATACCATGCAATTTCACCCGATCCATTTAAGTGACAAGGCGGAAGTCGAAACATTGTTCCGCCAGAAAAATTACCCCAGCGACCAATATTCTTTTGGAAACCTCTACATCTGGCGGAACATTCTTCATGTAGCGATCTGTCTGGAGGACGGTGAGCTGTTCGTCCGAACAGGGAAGCCTGATAACTACACGTTCATGTGCCCTCTGGGCCCCATGAATCTGAAGGCGGCCGTAGAGCGTCTCCTCGGCTGGTGCCAGGAGGAAGGCTGTTCCCTTCGGATGGAATGGGTCCCGGAAGAGGACAAGGCGGCTTTGGAAGTCCTTTTCGGCGACCGTGTCCACATTTCCGAAGACCGGGATCACGCCGATTATATTTACAGCCGGGAAAAGCTCAGCACCTTAGCTGGGAAAAAGCTCCACGCCAAGCGGAATTATATCAATCGCTTCCGGGATCTCAACTGGTCCTACGAGCCGATTTCCCGGGAAAACATGGAAGAGTGCCGGCAGATGCAGCACGCATGGTGCAGAGAAAACGACTGCTGCACCCACCCGGATCAACAGGCGGACTGCTGCGCTGTCCAGCAGGCGTTTCAACATTATGAATCCCTTGGATTAACCGGCGGATGTTTACGCTTGGATGGGAAGGTGATTGCCTTTACAATTGGAGAACCCTTGAATTCCGATACCTTTATCGTTCACATCGAAAAGGCGTTTGCAGATATTCCCGGAGCATATCCCATGATTAACCAGCAGTTCGTGCAGCACGCCATGGCGGATTTCTCCTATGTGAACCGGGAGGACGACGTGGGGGACGAAGGGCTGAGAAAAGCGAAGCTCTCCTATTTTCCGGAACGGCTGCTGCCGGATTATGTGATAACGATCGATTGAGAGAAGACACTTCATGCTTGACTTTGCAAAGCCGGAGGATCGGGACGATCTGAAAGTGCTGTGGCTTACCTGCTTCGGTGGCCCACAGTCTTATATCGATTTCTATTATGACCGTCGTTTTGTCCCAGAGGATACCCTGATCTGGCGGGAAAATGACCGTCCGGTGTCCATGATGACCCTGATGCGGATTCGAAAAAACGGGGAAGAAGGCGCTTATGTTTACGCAGTAGCGACTCTTCCGGAATTCCGTGGGCGGGGATTGATGACCCGATTGGATCAGTGGTCTCAGGGCATTATGAAAGAACGTGGGATGACCTTTTCCACATTGGTCCCTGCGGAGCCGGGGCTTTTTCCCATGTACGAGAAGCTGGGCTACCGGAGCTGCTTTCCCATTTGGATCCGGGACGTGGAAAAACCCGGATTGGAAAAAACATTCACCGTTTGCAGCTTTCCGGAGTTTCTGGAGCTGCGTCGTCGTTTTCTCTACCGGATCCCCGGAGCTGTTTGGCATCCGGAAAGGGAGCTTCGGTATGTATACGAGGAGCTGACCGCCTGCGGCGGGGCGGTGCTTCGGTATTTGGAAGGAGAAACGGTCTGTTATGCGGCCTGTACGCCGGAAGAAAACGGCTTGCTGATCCGGGAAATCACCGGAAAAGATCCGATCCCGACCGCACAGAGCCTGCTCGCGCATTATCAAAAGCAGCGGGCACGGATCCGGTCTTCCAGATCCCTTCCCGGTTTTCAGAAAGTGCCTTATGGTATGGAACGCCGGCTGGATGGGAATCCGGAAACCGGCGGTTATATGGCTTTGATGCTGGATTGACCGCTGTAATGTCAAAATACTTTACATCTAAAAACGCAATCAAAACAAATAAATAGTCAAAAAGAAAGGACGAGTGCAATGTTAACATATCGCTATGACACCCAGCTCCTGATCGCAGGAGAAAATCTTTCGGATGACGAGATCTACGACGGGATCTTAGAGCACGCCGAAGGCGACTGCCTGCTGGTCGTGGGCGACGAGGATCTGGTGAAGATCCATTTCCACACTGACACCCCCTGGAAGGTACTGGAATACGGTGCTTCTCTGGGCGAGATCCATGACATCGTCATCGAGGATATGGATCGGCAGGCCAGAGGGCTCCACGGCTGAGCGGAGGGAAAAAATATGATCTATGTATTTCTGGCAGACGGATTTGAGGAAGTGGAGGCCCTAACGCCGGTGGATTACCTCCGTCGGTGCGAGCTTTCCGTTAAAACCGTAGGGGTTACGGGGAAAGTAGTCACCGGTTCTCACGGCATCCCCGTCACGGCGGACATCCTTCCCGAAGAGATGGATCTTCCTTCCGCTGATGCGGTGATCCTTCCCGGCGGAATGCCCGGAACCCTGAATCTGGAGGCGTCTGAAGCGGTAAAGGACGCTCTGAACTGGTGCGCCGAGCAGCATTGCCTGATTGGTGCAATCTGTGCGGCCCCCTCCGTTTTGGGGCATATGGGACTGCTGGTCGGAAAAAAGGCCACCTGCTTCCCCGGCTTTGAAGGGGAGCTAACCGGCGCTGAATTCGTAGACGAACCAGCCGTCCGGGACGGCGACATCGTTACCTCCCGTGGGGCAGGTACGGCGACCCAGTTTTCTGCCGCTCTGATTGAAGCGCTGATCTCCAAAGAGCGCGCAGATCACCTGAAAGCGGGGATCCAATGGCGGGAGTAGAAAAGAAAACGGATATCCGCATCATCAAGGGTGAGCTTCGTACCCGCTTTAAGACCCTGCGCCGGGAAATGGATTCTCAAGTCAAAGCGGAAAAGGATGCCGCCATTTTAAAACGCCTGCTGGAGCTGCCGGAGTATAAGGCGGCGACATTGGTGCTTACCTACGTTTCCACAGCCATCGAGGTGGATACGCTGGAGCTGATCCGCCGTGCTTTGGCGGAGGGGAAACGGGTGGCGGTGCCTTACTGTATTCCCGGTAAGATCGATATGCTCTTCTGCGAGATTTTTTCTTTGGACGATCTCACTCCGGGGAGCTTCGGCGTACTGGAGCCGGATCCGGAAAAGCAGCCGGTACTCCGGGAGTTTTCCGATTCGGTTTGCGTCCTTCCGGGACTGGGATTTGATCTGGAAGGCTACCGTTTGGGTTACGGAAAGGGCTATTATGATCGTTTTTTGTCCAAATATCCGGGAACGAATCTGGGCGTATGCTACAATGTTTGCCTGAAACCGTTGCTGCCTCACGGAAGATATGATAGAATGGTAGACGTGTTGGTCACGGAAAAGTTTGTGAAACGCCCCCGAGCGGCTGCACCGACGCATCAGGCCGCCCATTCGGAAGCAAGCGGCGCACAAAGGAGAAAAACGCATGGACGAAGATAACAAAAAAATCCCGGACGGCACAGAAGGCAACGATTGGATCGATCAGCTTCTTCAGGAAGTGAAAAATGAGAACGAGGGGGAGGCTTCTCCGAAAGCCCCGTCTCAGCCGCTGCATCCTTCTGCTCCGCCGGTACAAAGAGCCGCTCCGCCCCAAAAGGAGCTGGAGCCTGCCCCGGAAGAGGAAGAGCCACCTCGCCGACGCCGTCCCAAACGGATCCGAGTCAAACGGAAAGGGAAGCTCTTTTCGCTTCTCTATCTGGCGGTAGCCTTGGCAGCCTGCAGCTTTGCGGCTGTTTTCTGCCTGAATGCCGTCCGGGACGTACTTGCCATTTCCAAGCCCAATCAGGCGATCACAGTAACGATCCCTTCCGGCTCCGACGCAAAAGCGGTAGGAAACCTCTTAAAAGAGGACGGGATCATTCAGTACCCCTTTGTCTTTGAGCTGGTGGCAAAGTACGAAAACTATGTGACGTTCCAGGCAGGAACTCACGTCTTAAACAGCAACATGGATTACATGACCCTGATGAAGTCCATGCAGAAGCCGAAAAAGAGCCGGGAAACGGTTCGCGTCACCATTCCTGAAGGGCTTCCCGCCGCAAAGATCGCTAAGATCTTAGAGGAAAACGGCGTTTGCGATGCCAGCGATTTCCTTTCGGCGCTGGAAAACACCGATTTCCGGTTTTCCTATGAAAGCGAGATCCCAGACGACTCTCGGATCTACCGGCGTCTGGAAGGGTATCTCTTCCCGGACACCTATGAGTTTTATAAAAACGACACGGCTCTGAACGTCATCACCCGGATGCTCGGGAACTTCGAGAACAAGATCACACCGGAGATCCTTTCCGGCATCAAACGGTCGGGCATGACCTTCCATGAGGTCATCACACTTGCTTCCATCATTCAGGGGGAGGCTCCTGATGAGGAGAATATGTACAAGGTTTCCGCCGTTTATCAGAATCGTCTGAACAACCCCGGCGAGTACCCGCTTCTGCAGGCCGACCCCACTCAGAAGTATGCAAACGAACAGATCTTAGCGGATCTGGGAGATGAAGGAAAGCTGAAGGCCGCCGCTTACGACACCTATCAGGGCAAGGGGCTGCCTCCCGGACCCATCAACAATCCCGGCATTGCCGCCATCCGGGCCGCCATTTTCCCCAGTACGGAGATGGAGGGCTACTACTATTTCTGCAGCGACCTGAAGACCCGGGAATTCTTCTACGCCAAGACGCTGGAGGAGCACAACCGGAACCTCGTCAAGGCGCACCTGCGGTAAAAAGTTTACAGCTTTCTAACAGAAAGGTTTTCACTTTATGATACACTTACAGAAAGGGCCGGAGGTCCTTGCTCCCGCCGGGGATCTGGAACGGCTGCAGGCTGCGGTGCGCTACGGTGCCGACGCAGTTTATCTGGGCTCCACCGAGTTCGGGATGCGGGCTTCCGCCGCCAGCTTCGGGGAGGAGGAGCTCCCGCAGGCGGTGGCTCTTGCCCATGGAGCCGGGGTGAAGGTCTACCTGACCTGCAACACCCTGCCCAGAAACAGCGAGATCGACCGGATGGGGGAGTTCCTCCGCTGGGCCGGGAGCTGCGGAGTGGACGCTTTTATCGTCACCGATCTGGGGGTGCTCTCTTTGCTTCGGGAGGTTCTTCCCGAGGCGGAGATCCACATCTCCACACAGGCGGGGGTCGTCAATTGGCGGACGGCGGCGGAATTT
>USLH01000133.1 GCA_900555435.1 uncultured Oscillospiraceae bacterium
CCGCCCCTCGGGCAGGGGATTCATGCAGCCCATGCAATAGGGATGTGTGTTGGCCATTGCGCATCCATGTCCTTTCTTCCGGGGAGCCTATGCAGCCGCTCACGCCCACCCGTTATGTAAGCCGGCGTCCGCGGCCGGCCATACTCCCCACGGGTTGACGCGGGCCGCTCTTGCTCCCGCTGTTGGCTTCCATACCGCATTGTACTCATTTCCAGCCCGCCTGTCAAGAAAACCTACAGGTTTGTAATCAATTACGCCCCTACAGCTTCTCCTGCCGCTTCTGCTGCCGGATATCCCGCCCCATAAAAAGCAGCGGTACGAAGGTGCCGGTGATTCGGGAGGTAATCTGGTCGCCGTACCGCTCCTTGAGCTGGTTCTGGTTGAGGTTGGTGCTCAGGATAATGGTGCGCCCCTCCAGCATCCGGGTGTTGATGAGGTTGTATAAGCAGGAGACATAGAAGGGGCTGGCGAATTCCGCCCCCAGATCGTCGAGGATCAGAAGATCCACATCCAGAAGGCCGTCCAGCGTTTCCTTCCCCTCCGACCGGCCGAAATGCTCTTCTTCCACCGCCCGAAGAAAATCCTGAGCGGAGCCGTATGCCACCATGCAGCCTTTGGAGATGACATCCTTGGCGATGGCGAGGGACAGATGGGTCTTCCCCAGCCCCGTATCGCCGATAAGGAAGAGCCCCCGGCTTTCCGGCGTGAAATTTTCCGCATAGCTGCGGCAGAAACGATAGATGTTCCCCATGATCGTCCGGGGGACCACGCCGGTAGCAGCGTCCACCTCGGTGGAGTAGTAATTGAGATCGAAGGTGTCAAAGCTGCACAGCTCCAGATCAGAAACCTGGTTCAATTCCTTTAACCGCTCCCGGCGGAGCAGGTCTTCAAAGCACCGGCAGCGCTTTCCGTCTGCAAAACCGGTATCCTTGCAGATGGGGCAGACGTAGTGCATTTCCAGATAATCCGCCGGATAGCCGTGGGCGGCAAGCAGCTCTTTTTCCCGGGCCTGCAAAGCAAGGTTTGCGCCTTTCAGCTGCTCGATGCCTTCGGAAAGGTTGGTCTGGTGAGAGAGAATCATCTTGCTGAGCTTCACGGAGGTCAGGCTCAGTTCCCGGCGGACCGCCATGACCTGGGGGATCTCTTTTGCGATCTTCTCTTCCCGTTCCGCCTGCCGGATCCGGTCGCCGGTGCGGCGGCGCTCCAGCTCCCGGAGGCAGGTGTCCATTGCCTGACTGTTCACGGGTCATACCCCTTTCTGTCCGTCGTTGGTTTTCGGAATGTTAAAGCCCCGCTGCTCGAACTCATCCAGATCGTAGGAGGCGTTCCGACGCTGGGAAGGCGCTGCCGCAGCCGGCTTTCCGGCAGGGCGGGCGTCCTTTAAAAGGATCTCCTGTGGAGAACGGATCCCCTTTTCGTACCAGGAGCGGAGAATGGTGTTGATATAAGGAAAGCTCAATTGGTTGATGGCGTTCAGGGTGCGCTCATAGGCTTCGCCGATCATCTCAATGCCGTAGCCCAGCTCGTCGTACCAGCTCTGGACAAAGCGCAGCTGCTGGGCACTGAGGGCTCGGTCCCGGATACCGAAGCGCTGCTTCACCTCCTGCTCCCGGCTGTGGCGGAGGGTCTGCTGGCGGATGTATTCCTCTGCCCGGGCATGGGTGTTGATCTCCTGATCCGCCCAGCCGCAGCAGAGCTTCTGAATGTAGGCAAAGCTGCCCTTCCCGATGGAAACGCAGTACTGCAGCGCCATGACGATGACATCTACCGGCAGCCCCAGCGTTTCATGGATGTAGATGAGCCCACGCTGCTGGGTGGAGGTGAGAAGGCTGCCGAAAATGGACTCCGCCATGCTGAAAAGAAATTTGACGTCCGGATTTTTTTCCACCCGCTCTTTGATTTCTCCCGGAGTCAGGCTCTGGGCAGTGGAGACCACCTCTGGCTGCTTCCGGGGACACTCTTTCTCTGCCCGCTCTTCGGTGAAAATGCCGCACTGCACCCAATACCGCAGCGCCTCCACCACATCGCTTTCCGGCACGGAAAGCCGGGAAGCGATACCGGCGGTGTCCGCCTGATTCCCCCGAAGGATCGCCAGCAGCACCTTGATGTAAAGCCCGCTGGCCGTGGCAAGATGCTGATCCACCACTTCCGTCGGCACAGCCAGAAACGAGGCGTACTTCCCCATATTCAGGCGAATCTCCAAAACGCAGCCCTCCAAAAATCAATACATATCGCTGACGTAAACCGCCTGCAGATCTTTTCCGTCGTCAAATCCGCATTTCTTATAAAACTCTTTCCCGTCTTCGTCGCAGAGCAGCAGCTTGCAGGGAATGTCCCAGTAGTGAGCCAGCATCCGCTGGATCAGAGCGCTTCCGATGTGCTGGCGCTGATACTCCGGCCGCACCAAAAGATAGTGGAAATACGCCGTCATGGCGTGGTCGGTGATGGCGTTCATCAGCCCCACCAGCTTGTCCCCGTCCCATGCGGAATAAACGGCATCGGAATGCTCCATGGCTGCCGCCAGCTTTTCCGGGTACTGCCCGGATTCCCAGTCGACGCTGAGGAACAGCTCCTGCAGCGCCGCAGGAGCAAAGGTTTTAATGTCTTTATACTCAATGGCCATAAAAAAGCCTCCCGCTTATCGGTCAAACAAAAAGGATTTCGCCAGCGCCAGCCCCTCCCGGATGTAAAAGCCGGGCGCCAGCATTGCCGGAGTTTTCCCGCCGTAGCTGCAAACCTCGCCGTATCCCTCCCGACGGGCCAGCATTTTGGCACGGAAAGAGTGGAAGTCTGAGGTCACGATCTTGATCCGCAGCTGGGAAATGGGCTTTCCGGCATCGGATTCGATCAGTTCTTTGGAAAACTCCAGATTTTCGTGGGTATTGGTGGAACGGTCTTCTACGAGGATCCGCTCCGAGGGCACACCGTGCTCCATGAGCCAGCGTGCCATGGCCACCCCCTCCGGGATGGTCTCGTTCCAGCCCTGACCGCCGGTGACCACGATGGTCTCCCCCTGGCTGCATTCGAGAGCCGCCTCCAGCCGCCGTTCCAATGTGGCAGGGATCCGGTCGCCCCGAAGCCCGGCACCCAGAACGATGATGTAATCGGCCTTCTTCGTATCCTTCCGGGCAGCGCCTGAAATCACTGCGGCCTCCAGCCCGGCAAAGATCAGAAGCAGCACCGCCGCAATGGGGACAGCAACCCTTTTAAAGCGCACAGCTCCCGGCAAAGCGCCGAAGCGCCGATCCAGAAATGCCAATGCAATCAGCAAAACGCCTGCGGCTGCCAATAATGCGTTGAACCGCACCGGCCCCATCATCACGGTGGCCAGAATGCAGTAACCCGTCAGCAGCCCGCCTGCTCCCAGCAGGATCCAATCCAGCGCCTTCATTTCCAAAGATCAATGGGCGAGGACCACGCCATCTTGCCGTTTGCGTCGATGACCTCCACCCGGATGAAGGTCTCCCAATCCAGAGGGGTGTACTCGGTCTCGGTAAGGCCGAATCCCTTGCTCACCCGGGGAGAAGTATAGACAACATTGGAGTAGAAGATCACCTGCTGCGCCGGGGTGCAGCGGACCTTCACGGTCTTCCCGTCCCAGCGGACGTCCATCTTCGGGCCCTGGGAAGCGTAGAACCGCCCCGCAAACAAAGCGTCCATCACAGCCGCTTCCGTCAACTCGTCCGCCTGCAGCCAGATGAAGTTGGTGCACTGCTCGCCGGTATAGAAGTGGCTGTCGTCCGACGCCACCAGCGGCAGGGGCATCCCAAGGGTGGCGACCATGTCCAGGATCACGCTGGATTCGCCCCGGCGGCCGTTCCAGGGGTTATTGGAAACGCTGTTGAAAATTTCCGACGCATTGATCCCCCTGAGCTTCACGATCTCGCTGGGCAGGTTCAGCGACCAGGCGGGGTGAGCCAGAATGGCAAATCCACCAGCCTCATGGATAGCGTCCAGGATCCCCTGCGCCGTATTTTCGGGGCCCGGTTCCGGAAGTACCAGATGATCCGGCCCGATGGCAACGATGTGGTAGATGCCGTCCGCTGCGTTGCCGCCTACGTCATACTCGCAGCCGGGGATCAGCAGTAATCCGTCCTTTTCGCCCGATCCGGACGGCTTCCAATGATCCGTAAAAGCAAGAAAATCGTAGCCTTCATTGCGGTAAATCCGGATCACCTCATCCGGAGTTTTCAAGCCGTCCGAAACGGTGCTGTGGGTGTGCAGGTTTCCACGGAACCAACGCTTCCCATCCTGGTCCAAATACATTTTCCATGCTCCTTTTCATATAATTTTGTCATTGAACCTATTATACCAGTTCTCTTTGAAAAAAACAACCGTAAAAAAGAACCGCCCTGCCGAAAGCGGGACGGCTCTTTCTCTATTTGCTGAAATCAGATAACGCCTTGAGCAATCATGGCATTGGCAATCTTTTCGAAGCCTGCGATGTTGGCGCCCATGACCAGGTTGCCCTCATGGCCGTATTTCTTGGCCGCATTATAAGCGTTGTGGAAGATGTTGACCATGATTTCCTTCAGCTTGGCATCCACTTCCTCAAAAGTCCAGGAGTAACGCATGGAGTTCTGGCACATCTCCAAGCCGGAGGTTGCAACGCCGCCGGCATTGGCTGCCTTAGCGGGAGCAAACAGAACGCCGGCCGCCTGGAACGCCTCGATGGCTTCAGGAGTAGAAGGCATATTAGCGCCCTCTGCCACGACTTTGACGCCGTTCTTGATCAAAGTGGCTGCAGACTCGCCGTCGATCTCGTTCTGGGTTGCGCAGGGGAATGCAACGTCGCAGGGAATGGTCCAGATGCCCTTGCAGCCGGGAGTGAAGGTTGCACCCTCCACACGTTTGGCGTACTCGGAGATACGGCCGCGCTCCACCTCTTTGATCTGCTTGACCACGTCCAGCTTGATGCCGGCGGGATCGTAAACATATCCGGAGGAATCGGACAGGGCGACTACATTCGCACCCAGAGTCTGAGCTTTCTCGGTGGCGTAGATCGCCACGTTGCCGGAGCCGGAAATGACGGCTGTCTTGCCCTTCAGGGAGTCGTTCTTCATGCAGTTGAGCATTTCTTCGGTGAAATACATAAGGCCGTAGCCGGTAGCCTCGGTGCGGGCCAGAGAACCGCCGTAAGAAAGGCCCTTGCCGGTGAGAACGCCGGTGAACTCGTTGCGGATCCGCTTATACTGGCCGAAGAGGTAGCCGATCTCCCGACCGCCCACGCCGATGTCGCCGGCGGGAACGTCGGTATCTGCGCCAATGTGCTTGCAGAGCTCGGTCATGAAGGCCTGGCAGAAACGCATGACTTCGGCATCGGATTTGCCCTTGGGGTCAAAGTCGGAGCCGCCCTTTCCGCCGCCCATGGGCAGGCCGGTGAGGGAATTTTTGAAGCACTGCTCGAAGCCTAAGAACTTGATGACGGATTGGTTGACAGAAGGATGGAGCCGCAGACCGCCTTTGTAGGGGCCGATTGCGGAGTTGAACTGGACACGGAATCCACGGTTGACCTGAACCTTGCCCTGATCGTCCACCCAGGAAACCCGGAACTGAATGAAACGCTCCGGCTCCACAATGCGGTCGATGACGCCGGTTTCGATCAGCTCAGGTTTCTGTTCCACGACGGGCTGGAAGGATTCGAGAACTTCCTGGACCGCCTGAATGAATTCCGGCTCGCCGCTGTTTCTTTTTTTCACGGTTTCCAGAACATGAAGGAGATATTCGTTTGTCAATGCCATGGGGATTGCCTCCTACTTTTTCAAGAATGCCTATATTATACACTAAAGTGATGAAATGTGCAATAGTTTTGCAGCAAAAAAATCGATTCCTGCACATTTCACAAAATTAACTGCGTTTTTTCCATTTAGTACCGTTTATTTTACTTTTTCTGCAGGACGAATTCAAAAATGTTTCACATTTCAGTTATTATTTTTCCTATTTTCGGACGCAAAAAATCCCCGGTCAAGTTGACCGGGGATTTTTCTTCAACAAACAGAAGATTATGCGTTGATCTTGGAGACAACGCCGGAACCAACGGTTCTGCCACCCTCACGGATAGCAAAGCGCAGGCCTTCTTCGATAGCGATAGGAGTGATCAGCTCAACGTCGAAATCCAGGTTGTCGCCGGGCATAGCCATCTCAGTGCCCTCGGGCAGGGTGATGATGCCGGTAACGTCGGTGGTACGGAAGTAGAACTGAGGAC
>USLH01000134.1 GCA_900555435.1 uncultured Oscillospiraceae bacterium
AAAACAGACGCAAATCTGACAAAACAAACATTGAAATACAGCGCCGAGTATGTTACAATTTTTTCACCGTAAAAGAAAGGAGCGAGGGCGGATGAAAAAGAGAGTTTCGGCCTGTCTGGCTGTGCTGATGGCGCTGCTGCCGAACACAGTGTTGGCGGCAGAGGAGATTCCCCTTCGCCAGACGATCTTCGGCACGGAGCGCGTGGTCGCCTATTGGGTGCTGGGCGTTTGCTCGGCAGCGTTTTTGACGCTGGTGTGCATTTGGAGCGTCAAGCTCAAGCACGGCCACGTCGGCGTCCACGGTAAAGAGCAGTCCGCCGTCACTTTTGAGCACGGCTCCTGCGGGAACGAGACCGGCTCCGGAAAAGGAAACCTGCCGCTTTCCTTTTCCTCTGCTTTGCAGAAAGGGAAAAGGCTGCGGGAAGGAGAAAAGAAAATGGATCCCATCGGGCTTTATATCCATATCCCCTTTTGTGCGTCGAAATGCGGGTACTGCGACTTTTATTCGGAGACGTCGCAGGAGGGGAAGGAGGCCTATGTACAGGGGCTTCTGGAGGAGATCCGCTCCTATCGGGCGGAAGGCGTATCGGCGGACACGCTTTTTATAGGCGGAGGAACGCCTTCCGTGATGGAGGCAGGGCAGCTGGTACGGCTTTTGAACGCCTGCCGGGAGGCGTTCGGGCTTTCGGGCGAGTGTACGCTGGAGGCAAATCCCGACAGCGTTTCCCCGGCGTTTCTGAAAGAAGTCCGGGCAGGCGGCTTCAACCGGATCTCCTTTGGGGCGCAGAGCACGGTGAACGAAGAGCTTCGGGCATTGGGCCGGCGGCACGACGCCGACCGGATCGGGACGGCGGTGCGCTGGGCCCGGGAGGCGGGGTTTGAGAACCTGAGCCTTGACGTGATGCTGGGGATCCCGGGGCAGGATGCGAAAAGCCTTGCCTTTACGCTGGATGCCTTCGGGGCGCTGCAGCCGGAGCATCTGTCCTGCTATTTATTGAAAATCGAAGAGGGGACGCCTTTTTACCGGCAGCACGCCGAACGGCTCTGCGCCGGGGACGACGAGGCGGCGGATCTGTATCTGCAGGCGGTGGAAACGCTGGAAAAAATGGGTTACGGGCAGTATGAGATCTCCAATTTTGCAAAGCCGGGAAGGGCGTGTCGGCACAACTTAAAATACTGGCGGTGTCAGGAATATCTGGGGTTCGGGCCGGCGGCCCATTCGTTTTATAAGGGCAAGCGGTTTTTCCACCCCAGAGGGATGGCAGAATATCTGAAAAGCGGCGGAAGAAACCGGATCCCCGACGGGGATGGCGGCAGCGGGGAGGAGCGGATCCTTTTGGGGCTGCGGCTGACGGAGGGGATCAGGCTTCGGGAACTGCCTTTGCCGGAGGCGGAAGCGGAGAGCTTCCGGAAAAAGTGCGGAGTGTACGAGAAAGCAGGACTGCTTCGGATTGCGGACGGACGGATGCGGATGACGCCGAAGGGTTTTTTGGTTTCCAATCAGCTGCTGGCGGAGCTTTTGGATTTTTAGAAGCAGAAAAAGCGGTTACAAAAAAGAAACATGCCGAGGGGGAACGAAGGCCGGTTACAAAATCGTAACAAAAAAAGCGGGATACTCCTTTGCTGTGACGGAAAACTTTGGGAAAGATGCTGTAAAATTAGCACAAAATTCTGTACTTGTTCTCCAAAATGCTGATGCGTCAGCAAAAAAGGTAACGAAGTGGTTGCAATTTTTGAGAGATGTGCTATAATAGATGATGTTGTAACCAGTTTGTAACTACCAGAAAGGAGAGGGTGCACGATGGCTCTGCAGGCAAAAGAACACATTGCAGAGATGAAAAATCGATTGATCGCTGTACTGAGATCGGTTTCTGACAGTTTTAAGAGCAAGAAGGCTCTGATAGATACGAAGGACGCAGCAAAGAACTGCGGAGGTGCGTTGAAGAATGCCTGCCTGTATACGGCCAAAGCTGTAAAAGCGGCTTTGACGGGACAACGGCAGGCGGTTTCGTCCCTGACTTCTCCGGTTGCCCGGATGAGAATTGCTATAAAGGGCGGCTTCAAGAAAATGGGCGGCGGCCTTGTGAGGTTCGGCAAGGGGATCGCCAATCCCTTTATCAAGATGGCAAGAGCTCCCAGACTGGTCGCAGGCGGCTTCCGCAGCGGCGGGTTCAAGGGGGGAATGCGGGTCTTTTTCCATGGGCTTCACAACAACCGCAGCTTCTTCACAACGATCCTTAACTATACCGCCCCGGTGGTGGGTATCATGATCTTAGTCAATGTGGTTTCGGCTTCTGCCGATGTGACCTATGCGCTGCAGATCGCCAACGACGGGGATCTGGTGGGATATGTAGAGGACGAATCGGTCTTCACCAACGCCCAGGAGCAGCTGCGGCAGCGGATCATCCGCACCGACGGAACGGAAGCGACTTTTGAGATCAAGCCGTCCATCTCTCTGGTTCAGGTCAACCGGAACCTGGTCTCCGGCGTGGATAAAATGACCGACAGCCTGATCCGGATGTCCAAAGCGGACGTCAGCGAGGCGGAGGGACTGTATATCGATGGGGACTTTTACGGCGCTGTTACCGACAAGACCCTGCTTGAGACCATTTTGACGAAGACCCTGGACAGCTACCGCACCGGCGAGGAAGGCGAAGTCGTTTCCTTTGTGAAGGACATTCAGCTGCGGGAGGGCCTTTATTTGACCGACAGCCTGATCTCCTCCGAGGAGATGGAGAACATTCTCCTTTCCAATCAGCAGGCGGAAGTGACCTACACCATCGTTGAGGGCGACAGCCCCATTCTGATTGCTGACAAAAACGGCATCCCTTATTCGGAATTAAAGAGCCTGAATCCGGAGATCGAGACCACCTGTCTGATCGGGCAGAAGGCCATCATCGCAACGGAGAAGCCCTTCCTTTCCGTGAAGGTCGTGAAAAACGAAGTTTACGACGAGACAATCCCCTACAGCAAAGAGACCACTGAGGACAGCTCTCAGTATAAGGGCTACACTAAGACCGTCCAGAGCGGCAAGAACGGTTCTCAGATCGTGACCGCCTCCGTGGAATATGTGGACGGCTATGAGGTCAGCCGGGAGGTTCTTTCCACCGTCGTGACCGAAGAGCCTGTGACCGAGAAAGTGGTCGTGGGCACCAAAGCAAAACCGGCCTATCGGACCGGAACCGTCCTGTCCGCTTCTACGGGCACCGGAAGCATCGGCAGCAACTTCATCTGGCCGGTGAACACGGGATATGTGAGCTGCGGCTACAGCTATGGTCACAAGGCGCTGGATATTGCTACCTCTTACGGCACACCGGTCCATGCTTCGGCGGCCGGTAAGGTCATCGTTGCCGGTTGGTACTATAACTATGGCAAGTGCGTGGTCATCGATCATGGCAACGGCGTTCAGACGCTGTATGCCCATAACTCGTCCCTGAACGTTTCGGTCGGCGATTATGTATCCCAGGGGCAGCAGATCGCAGGCGTGGGCAGCACCGGCTACTCCACCGGCAACCACTGCCACTTTGAGGTCAAAATCAACGGCAGAAACCAAAACCCGTGGAATTACCTTGGCTGATCCGATCGTGACCGATCCAGGTTAACAAAAAGTTTACAAACCGCACATTCGGAAGAATGTGCGGTTTTTTGTGCGTTTCGCCCTTGGAAACGGAGAAATCTTTTTCGGGGATTGTAGCAATTGAATGGAATTTTTTCCCGCTTTTCAAAACGGGGAAAAGGAGTAGAGGAAACAGAAAAAAGTTTGGGCGAAATCACGAAGGTTTTCGATTGACGAACCGGTAACCCTAGGCTAAAATGGAGATGTATTCTGCGGAAAAAAGGCGCTTTTTCCGCAATCTGAACAGAAAAGCGGGTGAGAGATAATGGAAGGAAAGCTGCAGATTGATGGGGTTTTCAGCCCTGTGGTGAACTTTGCGATGCAGCAGAATTACGTTCCGGTGATCCGGAAGCTGACGTTAAAAAACAAAAGCGAAGAGGCACTGGAGAATCTGAAAATCTCCGTTGTCGCTTCACCCGATTTTGCGGCGGAATGGCAGCGGGAGATCGCCGGCATCCCGGCAGGCGAAACGGCGGATCTGGGAGCAGTCCCCTTGACGCTTTTCCCGGAGTATCTCTATGCCCGGACGGAACGGGTGACGGGGATGCTGCGGATCACCGTTTCCTGCGGGGAGGAGCAGCTGGGTGAGAAGGTGCTGCCTTTAGAGATCCTCGCTTACGATCAGTGGAGCGGGACGCAGGTAATGCCGGAGATCGTCGCCGCCTTTATCACCCCTAACTATCCGTGGGTCGCACAGGTGGTAAGAAATGCCGCCGAGCTTTTGAAGCAATGGACGGGTTCCCCTTCCTTTACCGGCTATCAGAGCAAGAACCCTCATGGGGTGCGGCTGCAGATGGCGGCGATCTACGGTGCTCTGCAGCAGGAAAACATCATTTACCGCCCCTGCCCCGCCAGCTTTGAGAGCATGGGGCAGCGGGTCGCCATGGCGGACAGCATTTCCACTTTGCGGCTGGGGAACTGCCTGGATCTGACGCTGCTTTATTGCAGTTGTCTGGAGGCGGTGGGGTTAAACCCGCTGGTTGTGTTTGAGAAGGGGCACGCCTATGCCGGCTGCTGGCTGGAAGAGGAGTGCTTCCCGGAGTGCGTACAGGACGACTGTTCCGTTTTGACCAAACGGACGGCGGAGGGGATCAACGAGATCGCCTTAGTGGAGTCCACCTGCATGGCGGCGGGGGAAACAGTCTCTTTTGACGGGGCGGAAGCCTTAGCGGAGCAGAACCTTGTCTGCAGCGGCGAGTTCCAGTTTTTAGTGGACGTAAAGCGCACCCGGGGCAGTGGCATCCGGCCTCTTCCCTTACGGAAAACGACGGTGGACGGGTTTATTCCTTATGAGGAAGCAAAAAAAGAGGTCACGGCGGCGCCGGAGGTCCGGGAGGAAGCGGCGAAGCTCGTGGATGTGGATAGTGTTCCGGTCACCCGGCAGCAAATGTGGGAGCGGAAGCTCCTGGACTTGAGCCTTCGGAATATGCTGGTGAATTTCCGGGCGACCCGGAGCACTCTGCAGCTGATGGCGGACGATTTTGCAAAGCTGGAGGACGCTCTTTCCTCCGGCGCAGAGTTTCAGGTGCTGGGACGGCCGGAGGATTGGGAGGATCCCCTGCGGGATCAGAAGATCTATGAAAAGGAAAACCGCACCCCGGCGCTTACCCACCTGATCCGGACGGAGTTTGAAAATAAGCGGCTGCGGACGTATTTAAGAGAGGACGACGTGGCTCCGGCAATGACCTATCTTTGCCGGCAGGCCCGGACGAGTTTGGAAGAGAACGGCTCCAACACCCTGTATCTGGCGCTGGGGTTTTTGAAATGGTACGAGTCAGAGGTCAGCGAGAAGGCAAGATATGCGCCGCTGGTGCTGCTGCCCATCGATATTGTGCGGAAATCCGCCCAAAAGGGGTATGTGATCCGTCTGCGGGAGGAAGAACCCCAGATGAACATTACCCTGCTCGAAATGCTGCGGCAGGATTTCGGGATGACCATCGGGGGGCTTGACCCCCTTCCCCGGGACGAAAAGGGGATCGATCTGAAAAAGGTCTTTTCCACCATGCGGCAGGCAGTGCTTTCCAAGGCCCGCTGGGATGTGGTGGAGATGACCTTTCTCGGGCTTTTCTCCTTCAGCCAGTTCATCATGTGGAGCGACATCCGCAACCGGGCGGAGGATCTGAAGCGGAGCAAGATCGTCCGGAGCCTGATGTCCGGGAAGATGGAATGGGAGCCGGAGGCGGATTTTCCGGATCCGGAAAAGTTGGACGAGGAATATTTCCCCGGCGACATCGCCGTTCCGATCGCAGCGGACGCTTCCCAGCTGGCGGCGATCTGCGCCGCCGGGAAGGGAAAGAGCTTCATCCTTCACGGGCCGCCGGGAACGGGCAAGACCATGCTCGCAAAGTGCATTCCCACCATCATGCCGGATATGACCTTTGAAGAGGCGCTCGCCTGTACGGAAATTCACTCCGTCATGGGCATGCTGCCCGCGGGCGAAGGGATTTTGACAAAGCGCCCCTTCCGCAGCCCGCACCACTCGGCCAGTGCCGCGGCTCTGGCT
>USLH01000135.1 GCA_900555435.1 uncultured Oscillospiraceae bacterium
CGTATCTCTCAACCTTTTTTTATTTCTCTGTCCAAGATGTATTATAGTACTACAAAAAATTTTTTTAAAAACCGGGAACCTCCTTTACAAAGGAGGAAAAGTATGTTATACTAGCAAATGTGACCGCATACATGGCCTTGCGGAGTATGCCCCGAGTCGGGGATGTTGCCTGCCCTTGGCTATTGTGCCGGTAAATTTTTCAAAGAGGTGACTCTATCATGATGAGAAAAGAAGAAAAGACCCAGATCATCGAGGAGAACAAGCGCCATGAGGGCGACACCGGTTCCCCCGAAGTGCAGATCGCTATCCTGACCAAGCGGATCAATGACCTGACCGAGCATCTGCGCACCAACAAAAACGACCATCACAGCCGTCGTGGCCTGTTCAAAATGATCGGCCGTCGCCGCAGCCTGCTCAACTACCTGATGAAGACCGACATCGAGTGCTACCGTTCTCTGATTGTCAAGCTGGGCATCCGCAAGTAATCTTTGGAACTGGGAGGCAGATGGGAAACCATCTGCCTTTTAGCAGTTTATTCCGGGCTTTCCGGAATGGGCAGACATACACAATTTGTCAGCGCGGAGAGAGGAATTTAGCATTAACTCGTACGCCCGGTGCGCCGGACGCAGGATTTATTGCTAAGCCTTTATCCGGCGCAGTTTGGAGGTACAAATGGCAAGAGAAGTGAAAACCTTTACCACCACCTTCGCAGGCCGGGAACTGACCGTCGAGACCGGCCGCACCAGCGAGCTGACCAACGGCTCCTGCTGGGTTCGCTACGGCGAGACCGTCGTTATGGCCAATGTTACCGCTTCCGCCAAGCCCCGGGAAGGCGTGGACTTCTTCCCCCTGTCCGTGGACTATGAAGAGAAGCTCTATGCCGTGGGCAAGATTCCCGGATCTTTCTTAAAGCGGGAAGGCCGCCCCACCGAAAAAGCAACCCTCACCTCCCGGATGATTGACCGTCCGATCCGTCCCATGTTCCCCAAGGATATGCGCAACGACGTTTCCGTGGTGGTCACCGTCCTGTCTACCGACATCGACAACTCCCCGGAGATCGCCGGCTTCATCGCCGCCGCCATTGCCATCGAGATCTCCGACATTCCCTTCCGTGAGCCCATTGCCGCCGTCAGTGTCGGCCTGGTGGACGGGGAGATCATCCTGAACCCCATCACCAATCAGCGTGCCAAATCCGATCTGGATCTGACCGTTGCCGGTTCTGCCACCAAGATCGTCATGATTGAGGCCGGCGCCAACGAAGTGGACAACGAGACCATGCTGAAGGCCATTGCCGCCGGTCATGAAGAGATCAAGAAGATGGTCGCCTTCATCGCCGACATCAAGGCTCAGATCGGCAAGCCCAAATTCGCTTTCGAGTCCAAGGAAGTGCCTCACGACCTGCTGGAGGCGGTTCTGGACGAGTTCGGCGATCAGTTTAAGTACGCTCTGGACACCGACGACAAGAACGTCCGGGAGGAGCGGCTGCTTCCCATCACCGATGCCATTCACGCCAAATACGACGAGCAGTATGCCGATCAGCCCACCCTGCTGGGCGAGGTCATCTATAAGGCTCAGAAGGTCATCGTCCGCCGCTGGCTCCTGGACGAGCAGAAGCGGGTCGATGGACGGGGCATGGATCAGATGCGTCCTCTGTCCGCCGAAGTGAACCTGCTGCCCCGGGTTCATGGCTCCGGCCTCTTTACCCGCGGTCAGACTCAGGTTCTGACCATCGCCACCCTTGGCCCCGTTTCGGATGCCCAAATCCTGGACAGCATTGACGAGGATGAAGAGAAGCGCTATATGCACCAGTACAACTTCCCCAGCTATTCTGTGGGCGAGACCCGTCCTTCCCGGGGCCCCGGACGCCGGGAGATCGGTCACGGCGCTCTGGCGGAACGGGCTCTGGTTCCCGTGCTGCCCTCTGTTGAAGAGTTCCCCTATGCCATGCGGCTGGTTTCCGAAGTTCTTTCTTCCAACGGCTCCACCTCTCAGGCTTCCATCTGCGGCTCTACGCTGGCACTGATGGATGCAGGCGTGCCCATCAAGGCTCCCGTCGCCGGTATTTCCTGCGGCCTGATCACCGAAGGCGACCGCTGGATGACCATGGTGGACATTCAGGGTCTGGAAGATTTCTACGGCGACATGGACTTCAAGGTCGGCGGCACCCACAAGGGTATCACCGCAATTCAGGTGGACATCAAGATCGACGGCCTGACTCTGGACATCATCGCCGATGCTTTTGAGAAGACCAAAAAAGCCCGGGATTACATCATCGACGAAGTGATCCTGAAGGCCATTCCCGCCCCCCGGGATCATGTTTCCAAATATGCGCCCAAGCAGAAATCCACCGTCATCTCTGTGGATAAGATCCGTGACGTCATCGGCTCCGGCGGAAAGGTCATCCAGAAGATCTGCGCCGAGTGCGACGTTAAGATCGACATCAACGAGGACGGACACGTCTTTATTCTGGGCGTGGATCAGGATAACGTGGATCGTGCCATGTATATCGTGGAGACCATCGCCAAGGATCCGGAGGTCGGCGCCATCTACAAGGGCAAAGTGACCCGGTTGATGAACTTTGGTGCTTTCGTTGAAATTGCTCCCGGTAAGGAAGGTTTGGTTCACATTTCCAAGCTGGAAAACCGCCGGGTAGAGAAGGTGGAGGATGTCGTTTCCGTCGGCGATGAGGTTTATGTAAAAGTGACCGAGATTGACGATCAGGGCCGCATCAACCTTTCCCGGAAGGACGCCATGAATGATCTGGCTCGCCGCAACAACGGCTAATTTCTAAGGCAAAAACCCCGGCTGCGAAGACAGCAGCCGGGGTTTTTGTGCGATTTGGACGGAGCGTGCATTTTTCGTGGCTTTTTTAGGTAAAAGAGAAAATCTCCGGTGGAGTCGTTGACATTTTAATGGGAAAACTGTATAATCAAATTGTTAATTTATGATAATTTAACAATTTGTCGTGGCAAAGCGGCAAATTGTTCATGGGAGGATTCAGAATGGATGTTAACATTTGCGTTGGCAGTTCCTGCCATCTGAAAGGGTCGTACAACATCATTCATGTGTTCCAGGAGCTGATCAGCCAGTATCATCTGGAGGATCAGGTGGAGCTGAAGGCGTCGTTCTGTCTGGGGCACTGCACCGACGGGGTGGCGACCATGATTGACGGGAAGCTGGTGGATCACGTTTCTCCGGAAAATGCGGTGGAAATCTTCCGTCAGTATGTGCTGGAGCCGCTGCAAAAGTAAAGCGGGAAAGGGGAGACGACTGTGGAAATTCTGCGATTCAAGAAAGCAAACTGCAAAAACTGCTATAAATGTATTCGGGAATGTCCCATCAAAGCCATCCGCTTTCGGGAGCATCAGGCGCAGATCATCAAAGAGGAATGCATCCTCTGCGGTCGGTGCGTGCGGGTTTGTCCTCAGAACGCCAAGGAAGTGCGGGACGATACCGAATTGGTGAAAAACTACATCCGGCAGGGCGAGAAGGTCATCATGGCCATGGCGCCCTCTTATGCGGCTGCCTTCCGGATCAAGTCGCTGACCCCTTTGAAAGAAGCGGTGAAGAAGCTGGGAGTTTGGGACGCATCGGAAACGGCGATTGGTGCGAAGATCGTCAAAACCGAGTATGAAAAGCTGGTGGAAGAGGGGCGGCCGGTGATTATCTCAACCTGCTGCCATTCCATCGTGCGGCTGGTGCAGAAATATTATGTGGATTGCATCCCGTTTTTAGCACCGGTGGTCTCGCCGATGCACGCCCATGCGAAGCTCTTAAAAGAGCAATGTCCCGGGGCAAAGGTGGTCTTTGTCAGCCCCTGTATCTCTAAAAAGGACGAGGTGGATCAGTACTGCGATGGCGTGATTGACTGCACCATCACCTTTGACGAGCTTTACGACTGGCTGCAGGAGGAGGGGGTCACGGTGGATCCTTCGCTGGACAACGGCGAACGCTACCGCAGCCGTTTCTTCCCGGAGACCGGCGGGATCTTAAAGTCCATGGATCACGACCCCAAGTACCACTATCTTGCGGTAGACGGGGTGGAAAACTGCAAAAAAGCGCTGGAGGAGATCCAGGCCGGCGGGCTTCGGAACTGCTTCATTGAGATGAGCTCCTGCACGGGAAGCTGCATCAACGGTCCGGCTATGCCCAAGGCCCTCCGGGACGTGTTCACGGGGCAGACCTTTGTGGAGGACAGCGCCGATCCGGTAAAGGATTACGAGGCAGAGGAGCCGGAGCTGCAAAAGCACATCGCCATGGATCGTCCCAGCGTGGAAATGCCCGGCGAGGGCGCTATTGAGGAGATTTTAGCCAAGATCGGCAAACATCGCCCGGAGGATATGCTAAACTGTGGAGCCTGCGGCTATCCCACCTGCCGGGACAAGGCCATTGCGGTCTATCAGGGCAAGGCGGAGCTGGAAATGTGTCTGCCCTATATGAAAGAGCGGGCGGAGTCGGTGTCCAATAATGTGCTGGACGCCACCCCCAACGCCATCATTGCAGTGGACGATACGCTTACGATCCAGCAGTTCAACCGAGCGGCATACAGCCTTTACGGCATCGATCCCGGTGTGGATATGACGGGACATTCCGCCGACGAGGTTTACGACGTGGCGGAGCTGGCCGAAGTGGTGGATTCCCGGAAGAACATCCTGTCGGAGCGCTGCTTCTTAGACTCCCTTGGCATTTATGTGGAAAAATCCATCGTTTACGACAAGGAGCACCGGCTGCTCCTGATCTTCTTAAAAGATATCAACAAGGAAGAGCAGGAGGCCAAACGGGCAGCCGCCATGCGCCGGGATACCATCGAGATCACGGATCAGGTCATCAGCAAGCAGATGCGGGTGGTCCAGGAGATCGCTTCGCTGCTGGGTGAGACCACGGCGGAAACGAAGATCGCCCTGACCAAGCTCAAAAACTCCATGGCAGACTGAGAAAGGCGGGACAAGATGCGGTATTTCATTGAAGCCGGCTATGTCAGCCTGAACAAAAAAGGGGAGGAGCTCTGCGGCGACCGGGTGGAGACCATTTACCACGATGACACCATGACTACTGTTCTGGCGGACGGATTGGGGAGCGGAGTAAAGGCTAACATCCTTTCCACCCTGACCTCGAAGATCATCAGCACCATGATGTCTTCCGGGATGGCGATCCAGGACTGTGTGGAGACCATTGCCCAGACCCTGCCTATTTGCAAGATCCGGCAGGTAGCGTATTCCACCTTCACCATCCTGCAGATTCGCACCGACGGAAGCGCTTACATGGTGCAGTTCGACAATCCCTTATGCGTCCTTCTTCGGAACGGGAAGCACGTCGAATATCCCGTGGAGGTCAACGTCATTGACGGGAAGACCATCTACGAAAGTCACATGAAGGTGGAACTGGGGGACGTGTTCGTCATGTTCAGCGATGGCGTGCCCCATGCCGGCATCGGCATCACCATGAACTTAGGCTGGCAGCAGGAAAACGTGGTGCGCCACTTGGAGGAGCAGTACGATAAAAACGACTCCGCCAAGAGCACCGCTGCGAAGCTGGCGGATACGGCCAAGGCCCTTTATTTGGGGGAGCCGGGGGACGACACCACCGTCGCGGTCATGAAGGTCCGGGAGCGGCAGAACGTGAGCATTATGTTCGGTCCGCCGTCGGATCCGAAAGACGACGAACAGGTGGTGAAGCAGTTCCTTGCCGAAGACGGCATCAAGATCGTCAGCGGCGGAACGACCTCCAAGATCGTCAGCAGCTATTTAGGGCAGCCGGTACAGACCTGTCTTGACTACTTTGATCCTAAGATCCCGCCCATTGGTAAGATGAAGGGGGTGGATCTGGTGACGGAAGGTGTATTGACCTTAGGGCACGTCATGGAGCTTTCCAATATGATCGTCAGCCAGACCAACACCGACCTTTCCTGGCTCCAGAAAAAGGACGGTGCTTCACTGATCGCCCAGTACCTCTTTGAGCAGGCCACCGACGTGAGCTTTTACGCCGGCCGTGCCATCAATCCGGCGCATCAGAATCCGAATCTGCCGCTGGATCTGAGCATCAAGCTGAAGGTGGTGGAGGTTCTTTCCCACAATCTGGAGCTGATGGGCAAGCGGGTAACGGTACAC
>USLH01000136.1 GCA_900555435.1 uncultured Oscillospiraceae bacterium
GCTCGGCCGCCCCAGTCCGCCGAAGGGCCGCATCGAGAATTTCCTGCGGCGCGACGAAAAGCGCAAGCAGGTCACGCTGCATGACCGGCCGGTCCCGGGCGCCAAGACCGCAAAGACCCTCTACCGCACACTCGCCTCCACGAAGGAGCTCTCGCTCGTCGAGTGCGTCCTGCTCACCGGCCGCACCCATCAGATCCGCGCCCACATGGCCTCGATCGGCTGCCCGCTGCTCGGCGACGGCAAGTACGGCCGCGGTGACCGCAACCGCGCCTGCGGCGAGACCGGTCAGCTGCTCTATTCGTATGAGCTGACCTTCGCCTTCGAGAGCGACGCCGGCGCGCTCCAGTACCTCGACGGCAGGACCTTCCGCGTCAGGCACATCGACTTCGTTCAGAAGTATTTCCCGGATTTCCGCTTCTGAGCACGCCCTTTCTCCACATATAAAAGAACCTCCGACACACCGTTTTTCGGTGCATCGGAGGTTTTCTTTTAGGTGAATTCTGCCGGAGAATACGTGCCGTCCTTGATCTCCTGCACGCGGTCTTCCAGGTGCTGGGACTTGGGGGCGAGGTATTTGCCGTTCAGGCGGCGAGCCAGCATGGCCACTTGCGGATGGGAGATGCCGGCAGGGCAGCGGGAGGAACAGACGCCGCACATAACGCAGTCGAAGGATTCCTCGGCGCATTTCTCATACTCGCCCCGCTGAGCATAAGCGATGTACTGCATGACATTCAAGCCCTGGGTGCAGCTCTTGGTGCAGGCGTTGCAGCCGATGCAGGAGTAGATCTCAGGGTACAGCTGCATCATGATCTGCTCGGTGGGCTTTACCTTCTCGATGTCATAAACCTGCTTGACCAGCGGGAAAAAGGGCAGGGTCGCCACATACATGTTGTCCTGAACCTGAGTCTGGCAGGCGAGGCAGACCTTCAGTTCCCGGTCGCCCTTGATGCGGTAGATGGTGGCGCAGGCGCCGCAGAAGCCGTTTCGGCAGCCGCAGCCGCGGATGAGCTGATAGCCCGCATATTCCATAGCCTTCATGATGGTGAGGCTGGACGGGACTTCATACTTTTTGCCCATCAGAAAGACGTTTACCATTTGTTCCATATTGTAGTCCTCTCTTCCGGATCAATATTCTTGAGGCAGCTCGTCGAGCTGGTCGCAGCGGAAAACCGGGCCGTCCTTGCAAACGTACTTGGAGCCGATGTTGCAGCGGCCGCATTTGCCGATGCCGCATTTCATCCGCAGCTCCATGGTGGTGAAGACCTGGGTTTTCTCAAAACCCAGCTCCTGCAGCCCTGCAAGGGTGAACTTGATCATGATTGGGGGTCCGCAGATGATGGCAGTCTTGTGGGTGTCAAAGCCCAGCTCTTTTACATAGTTGGGGACAAATCCCACATGGCCGTCCCAGCCTTCCTGCTCCCGGTCGATGGTCAGGTAGACGTTGACGCCCGGCTCGTTGCACCACTCGTCAAGGATCTCCTTGTAATCCACCAGGTCGTCTTTGCTGCGGGAGCCGTAGACGATGTCCACTTTGCCGTAGTTATCACGATAGTGACGGACATAGTTGATGACCGAACGGAGAGGGGCTAAGCCGATACCGCCGGCGATGAAGAGCAGATCCTTGCCCTTGAAGTCCGCTTCCACAGGGAAGCCGTTGCCGTAAGGCCCCCGGATGGTGATCTGCTGGCCGGGTTCCATCATATGAAGCCACGAAGTCAGGCAGCCGCACTTTTTAATGGAAAATTCCATAAATTCCGTGTTGGTGGGGGAAGAGGTGATGGAGAACATACCCTCGCCCACACCGGGGATGGACAGCATGGCGCACTGTCCGGGAATGTGCTTGAAGCAGACCCCGCCCTCGGGAGCCGTGACCCGGAAGGTCTTGACGTCGGGGGTATCGATGCGCACGTCGGTGACGATACCGATGTGCGGGATCAGGGCCTCGTTTGCCAGATTACTCATGATCTTTCACCCCCAGGGTCTTGATAACTTTGACGATGTTCATGGAGATGGGGCACTTCACAAGGCACCGTCCGCAGCCAACGCAGGAGTAAAGCCCTTCGTTGTTGGCGGGATAGTAGACCAGCTTATGCATGAAGCGCTGACGGAACCGCTCCTTCTGGGTGAGACGGGGGTTGCCGCCGGCCATCTTGGTGAAATCGGAATACATACAGGAGTCCCAGCAGCGGAACCGCTGGACGCCGTGTCCGGTGTCAAAGTCCCGGATGTCGTAGCACTGGCAGGTGGGGCAGACAAAGGTGCAGCTGCCGCAGCCTAAGCAGGCTTCCGAAAGCTCCGCCCACTCGGGACGGTCGAAGAGTGCTTTGGTGGCGTCGCCGCCGAAGCCTTCCAGAGAAAGATCCCGCAGGGGCAGCTTCTCAAGAATGGCGGTGACCTCCGCTTTATGGGCTTTGAGAGCTGCCTCGTCGCCTTCGGTGAAGAGGTCCTTCACCTTTTCGGTCAGGGCGCTGCCCTTTTCGGTAAGGCTCTTCCAGTAAAGGGTCTCGCCGGAAATCCAGCAGCTCACGTCGCCGCCGGGGTTGACGGCATCGATGCCGAAGGTGTGGCAGAAGCAGGTCTCCTCCGGCTCATTGCAGGCCAGAGTGACGATGGTGCCGGCTTCCCGGCGCATCTGATAGTAGGTGTCTACCGGCTCCGCTAAAAAGACCCGGTCCAGGATGCCGAAGCTGGCGGCGTCGCAGGCACGAACGCCGAAAACCACGAAAGGATCCTTCGGGGTGCGCTGGTCGATGACGGTGATGGATTTGCCCTTCACCTGGAAGGCCGCCAGATTCTCGGTCTGGGGGAAGAAGCAGTCCTTTGCCGAACGGACGGTGTTGAGCCGGTCCAGCCGGACCTCCGCTTCGGGGGTCCACTTTCCGTACTGGGAAGTGCCGTTTTTCTCCAACGGCAGGATCAGCTCCTCAGAAGAAGCAATCCTAGTAAAGAGTTCGCCAAGACGGGCTTTGGAAATCTGATACATTACTGTTCTCCTCCCCTCGTCATGACGATGCTGGGCTCTACGTCGCCGGTGGTGTAGTTGGTGAGCGGCCCACGGGAGGTGGTGTCCTCACCGGCCTGATACTCGCCGTAGAACTCGTTGATGTCCTTGATGAACTTCCGGTTCAGAAGGTGCAGCGGGATGTGCTCGGGGCAGACTCTGGAGCATTCGCCGCAATCGGTGCAGCGTCCTGCCACATGGAAGGCCCGGATGATGTGGAAGAGGTTTTCCTCAAAGTCATCGGCATTTGCCTTGCTGGCCACGCCGGAAGCGTCGTTATCGAACACGCACTTCAGGCAGGAGCAGGCGGGACAGACGTTGCGGCAGGCATTGCAGCGGATGCAGCGGGAAAGCTCGCCCCGCCAGAACTCAAACCGCTCGTCGGGGGTCATCATTTCCAGCTTCGCCACCATGGCAAACCGATCCTTGGGGGCTTCCGGCATAGGCTCGCCGGTAACGGCCTCATCGTCGGCGACCATAAATGCCTTGCCCTTGCAGCAGAGGCATTTTTCCAGCAGCACATCGTTCAGCTTGCAGGTCTTATCCCCGTAAATGGTGTGAACCAGCAGCTCGTCGCTGGGCAGCTCTTCAATGCTCTGGATGCCCTTGATGCCAAGGTCACGGATCTTATTGATGTCCGCCTTGCCCCGGCACTCGATCCCCAGAACATAGACCTTGTCCCGGTCGATGCGGTGCTCTTTTAAGAGCTGATTGAAGCTATAAGTATCACAGGGCTTTAAGAGAGCTAAAACCTTGCCCTCTTTCTTGCACTCGCCGATGAGGTATTTGCTTAAATTTGCTCCGCAGAAGCTGTCGTAGCGGAGGTCCTTCAGGGTCTCCGCCGTGAAAGCGCCGGGAGTGGGATCGTAGAAGAACTCGCCGTCCTTCCAGCCGATGACCCGGTCAACGGTGCCGTCCGCAAGGAGTTTCCCGGCTTTGTCTTTGACTATTTCAACAATTCTTTGCATCTGAGATCCTCCAGCTTCTTATTTTCGCCCAGCTCATGGATGGTCTTGGCGAATTCGTTCATGGTGGTGGAGAATTTCACGCCCTCTGCGGCGGAGATCCACTCCACCCGGGTGCGTGCCCGCTCGATGCCCAGATAGTCCAGCATGCTGAACAGCAGGGTCATCCGGCGGCGGGCGTAGTAGTTGCCGCTGGTGTAGTGGCAGTCGCCGGGATGGCAGCCGGCGATGATGACGCCGTCCGCTCCCCGCTGGAACGCCCGGAGGATGAAGAGGGGGTTGACCCGGCAGGAGCAGGGCACCCGGATGATCTTCACGTCGGCAGGATAGGCAAGGCGGCTGGTGCCGGCAAGGTCAGCGCCGGCATAGCTGCACCAGTTGCAGCAAAACGCCACGATCAGGGGCTTATATTCCTTTTTGGTTTCTTCTATCGACATATTGCGTCCACCTCCGCCATGATTTGTCTGGTCGAGAAGCCCTTCAGATCCATTGCTCCGGAGGGGCAGGCGACCGTGCAGGCGCCGCAGCCCTGGCAGACCGCTTCGTTGACCTGAGCCACCCGGCGGACCTCGGTGCGCTTGGGACCGGGCACCCGGAACTCTTTGTCCACATAAGTGATGGCGCCGTAGGGGCAGACCTTTTCACAAGTGGAGCAGCCGTTGCAGAGCATCTCGTCGGAGTGTGCCACGCAGGGGTTGCTCTTCAGTTTGTCCTTGGCCAGCAGTCCGATGACCTTCGCCGCAGCGGCGGAAGCCTGAGCTACCGTCTCGGGAATGTCCTTCGGGCCCTGGCAGACGCCGGAGAGGTACACGCCGGCGGTGGGGCTTTCCACCGGGCGCAGCTTCGGGTGAGCCTCGGTTAAGAAGTTGTTGGTATCGATGCTGGCAGTGAGCATGGTTGCGATCTTCCGCACGGCGGGATCGGGTTCGATGGCCGCAGCCAGGACCACCATGTCGGCGTCGATGATGATCTGCTTATCCGCCAACAGGTCGGAGCCCTGAACACGGAGCTTATCGCCGTGAGCGGAGACCTTCCCGACCATGCCCTTGATGTAATCCACATCGTACTGCTCCACGGCGCGGCGGTAGAACTCGTCAAAGTTCTTGCCGGGGGTACGGACGTCGATGTAGAAGACGTGGACTTCCACGTCCGGATATTTTTCCCGGACCAGCATGGCGTGCTTGGCGGTATACATACAGCAGATCTTGGAGCAGTAGGGCTTGCCGCAGCCGGAGGTGTCACGGGAGCCGACACACTGCACAAAGACGATGCTGTGGGGGTGCTTCCCGTCGGAAGGACGGACCAGCTGACCCTTGGTGGGGCCGGCGGCGTTCATGATCCGCTCGAATTCCAGAGAGGTGACCACGTCAGGATTCTCGGCGTAGCCGAACTCGTTGAACTTCTCAAGAGAAATGGGCCGGAAGCCGGTAGCGACCACGATGGCGCCGTACTGACGCTCGATGATCTCGTCCTCCTGCTCAAAGTTGATGGCCTTGGCCGAGCAGTTCATCTGGCAGAGACCGCACTTTCCGGTCTTGAAGTGGATGCAGGCTTCCGTATCGATCACAGGGATATTGGGAATCGCCTGGGCGAAGGGGATGTAGATGGCACCCCGGGTGTTGAGGCCCATGTTGAACTCATTCTTCGCCTTGCGGGAAGGACACTTCTCGGTGCAGAGGCCGCAGCCGGTGCAGAGATCCTCGTTGATGTGACGGGCTTTTTTCCGGATCTTGGCGGTGAAGTTGCCGACGAAGCCGGAAACCGATTCCATCTCGCTGTAAGTGTAAAGGGTGATCTTCTCGTTCTGGGCGGCGTCCACCATTTTAGGGGTCAGGATACAGGCGGCGCAGTCGAGGGTCGGGAAGGTCTTATCCAGCTGAGCCATACGGCCGCCGATGGTGGGGGTCTTTTCAACGATATCCACTTCGTAGCCGGCCTCGGCGATGTCCAGTGCAGACTGGATGCCGGCGATGCCGCCACCGATGACCAGGGCGCGCTTCACGACGTTGCTCTCGCCGGCGGTCAGGGGCTGGTTCAGGTTCAGCTTTGCCACAGCCGTCCGGGCTAAGACGATAGCCTTTGCGGTGGCGTCCATTTTATCCTT
>USLH01000137.1 GCA_900555435.1 uncultured Oscillospiraceae bacterium
GTTCCTCCGGCTCCGCCAAAGTCCCGCCCTGAAAATCCCAGGTGTCCGGATTATGGCAGTAGCCGCACCGCAAAGGGCACCCTTGGAAAAAAACGACAAACCGTACCCCCGGCCCGTCAACCGTTCCCAGACTCTGCACCGAATGGATCCGTCCCGTCATTTTCTCTCCTCCTTTTCCAGCCGGAAACAAGGCCCTTCCTCCCCGTTCCTTCCCAACGGATAAACCCCCGCTTTTTTCAGCACCCGCCGGGAAGCGGCGTTCTCAGGCTCCGTTTTCGCTTCCACCGATACCACTCCCGGTTGGGACAGCGTCCAGCTGCAGGCCGCCCTCACCGCCTCGGTGGCATAGCCCTTTCCTTCCCATTCCGGAAGGATCCCATAGCCGATCTCCGGTCGCCCGGAGTCGGGAAGCCCCTTGAAGCAAAGATTCCCCACCGTTTCCCCGGTCTTATTTAAAACGATCCGCCATGCCGTGTACCAGAGCGCTTGATCCGGATATTTAAGCACCCCGTCCCCCATCTCCCGATAGGCTTCCGCCAGCTCTGCGTCCCCGCAGCTTTCCGCCAAAGCGAAGACCTCTTCCGCCGTCATCGGCGCAAGCTCCAGTCGTTCTGTGTTCATAAAGGTGCTCCTTTTCCGGAAAAAGTTCCGCCGCCGGAAAAACCTCCGGCGGCGAAGAAACGGTTACAGGCTTTCGTGGAAGGTGCGGCTGATGACCTCCCGCTGCTGCTCCTTCGAGAGCTTATGGAAGTTCACCGCATACCCGGAGACCCGAATGGTCAAATTCGGGTACTTGGAAGGATCGTTGTAAGCGTCGATCAGCTGCTGACGGTTCATGACGTTGACGTTCAAATGGTGCGCCATCTGCTTAAAGTATCCGCCCAGAACCAGCACCAGATTGTCCACCCGCTCCTCTTCGCTGCGCCCCAATGCCGAGGGGGTGATGGAGAAGGTGTTGGAAATACCGTCCCGGCACTTTTCATAAGGCATCTTTGCCACGGAATTCAGAGAAGCCAGCGCCCCGTGGGTCTCCCGGTTGTGCATGGGGTTGGCGCCGGGAGCAAAGGGCTCGCCCTTCTTCCGGCCGTCAGGAGTAGAGCCGGTTTTTTTGCCGTACATCACGTTGGAGGTGATGGTCAGCGCCGACAGAGTGTGCAGCGCTCCCCGATAGGTCGGCGTTTTCTTCAGCTCGTCGGACACGTCGCTGAGCATTTGTTTGGCAATGCCGTCCACCCGGTCGTCGTCGTTTCCGTATTTCGGAAAATCCCCCACAGTCTCGAAATCCTCGATGAAGCCGTCGGCGTCCCGGATCACCCGGACCTTCGCATACTTGATGGCGCTCAAAGAGTCGGTGATGACCGACAGTCCCGCCACGCCGAAGGCCATGAACCGCTCCACATCGGTGTCGTGAAGCGCCATCTGGATCTTCTCGTACGCATATTTGTCGTGCATGTAGTGGATCACGTTCATGGTGTTCACATAGAGCCGGCAGAGCCACTGCCGATAGATCCGGAACCGCTCCATAACCTTGTCATAATCCAGATATTCGTCCTCATAAGGCGCCATCTGAGGCCCGATCACCGTCCCGGACAGCTGATCCTTTCCGCCGTTCAAAGCCAGCAGCAGGAGCTTCGGCAAATTGCACCGGGCGCCGAAGAACTGCATCTGCTTACCGATCTTCATGGCGGAAACGCAGCAGGCGATGCCGTAATCGTCCCCGTAAATGGGCCGCATCAGGTCGTCGTTCTCATACTGGATGGAATCGGTGTCAATGGACACCTTGGCGCAGAATTTTTTGAAGGGCTCCGGCAGCTTTTCCGACCACAGCACCGTCAGATTGGGCTCCGGCGCAGGCCCTAACGTATAAAGGGTGTGCAGCACCCGGAAGGAGTTTTTCGTGACCAGAGGCCGCCCGTCCTCCCCGACGCCTCCGACGCTTTCGGTGATCCACATGGGGTCGCCGCCGAACAGCTCGTTATACTCCGGCGTCCGCAGGTGCCGCGCCATCCGCAGCTTCATGACGAAGTGATCCATCAGCTCCTGGGCGCCCTCTTCGGAAAGGATCCCCCGGTCCATGTCCCGCTGGAAATAGATGTCGAGGAAGGTGCTGGTGCGCCCTAAGGACATGGCGGCGCCGTTCTGCTCCTTGATGGCGGCCAGGTAGGCGAAATAGAGCCACTGGATCGCTTCCTTCGCATCCTTCGCCGGCCCCGAAATGTCAAAGCCGTACATCTGCGCCATTTCCTTGAGCTTCCCTAAAAAGGCGATCTGCTGATACAGCTCCTCCGTCTGCCGGATGGAGTCGGCATTGAAGTTTTCCTCGCCGATCCTTGCCTTATCCGCCTTTTTCTTTGCGATCAGCACGTCCACTCCGTAAAGAGCCACCCGCCGATAGTCGCCGATGATCCGTCCCCGCCCGTAGGCGTCGGGCAGCCCGGTGATGAGCCCTGCATGGCGGGCTTTCCGCATCTCGTCGGTGTAGGCTCTGAAAACGCCGTCGTTATGGGTGGTGCGGTAGGTGAACTCCTCCTCCACCTTGTGGGACAGATGATAGCCGTAGGCCTCGCAGGCGCTGCGTGCCATGCGGATACCGCCGAAGGGGTTGACCCCCCGCTCCAGCGGGTGCCGGGTCTGCAGCCCTACGATCAGCTCGTTTTCCTTATCCAGATACCCCGGCGCATAGCTGGTCAGGGAGGAGACCGTCTCCGTATCCACGCTTAAAACGCCGCCAAAGCTCCGCTCCAGCTCAAAGAGCCGGTTCAATTTCTCCATCAGCCGGCTGGTGCGCTCCGTAGGACCGCTTAAAAAGCTGTCGTCCCCCTCGTAGGGGCGATAGTTTTTCTGAATAAAATCCCGGACATTTACCTCTTCCTGCCATGCTCCGCCGACAAACCCGCTCCACTGCTTGAATTCCATGCTGTTTTCTCCTTCCGATCTTACCCGAAAAGCTACTCTTTTTCAAAACAAAAAGAGCAGCCCAAAACAAAAGGGCTGCCCAGACGGTCGGCAATTGATCATTTCCTGCTCCATGTGGTGTCCCCACTGATCCGTCAGTCGCAGGAAACGAGAGGAAACCTTCCCCTAATGGTTTCATTATACCGGTTCTTTTTCTGCTTGTCAAGAACGGATCTTCCGTTTTTCAACAAATGGAAACGGCTTTTCGGAAAACCGCCGGTCATTCCGTCCGGTAGACCGGGTATCTTGTCCGCTTCCGTAATTTCCCGAAGCACCCGGCACGGCACGCCGACGGCGAGCATGTTCCCCGGGATGAATCTTGTCACAACGCTGCCTGCGCCGATGACGGTATTGTCTCCGATCTCCACACAGCAAAGCCCGGCCCATTCCCGGCGGATCTCCTTTTCCACGGCGTCCTCATCCGGGTTGAGCTGAAGCCCCAGCTTCCGAATCGCTGCAAAAACCTCCTCTGGATCCTCTAAGATCCGCACTTTCCCGAAAGCGATCACACTGCGGAAATAGGTGGTCAGCGCCTCCGGCACCAGCTGATCCGTCTCCGCCACGAAAAAGGGGATCCCGCCGGATGGCGTCTGATTTGTGCCCGCTCTTCACCCCGTGAAACCAGAGCTTCCCGTCCTCATACACATAATTCACCGGGACGGCATACGGGTACCCGCCGTCCGACTGCTTTTAAGATCTCTTTGCATTCTTTCCGGCAAAGCGCCTGACCTTTCCGCCGCATCTCCCGAAATTCTTCCATGTCCTGCCTCTCAATACCCTGCTTCCCGATTTACCCGGTGAAGCAGCTCTTCTCCTGCCAGGAACCGCCGCAGATTCTCCACGCAGATCTGAACGATCCGGTCATGGGTATAGGGCAGGTGGAACCCTCCGGATACATGGGGTGTAATTACAATATCCTTTACCCCCCACACCCGGTGATCCGGCGGAAGCGGCTCCGGATCCGTCACATCCAGCCCCGCTCCTCTTAAATGCCCGGACTCCACCGCATCGCAGAGAGCCGGCGTATCTATGGCATTTCCCCGCCCGGCATTGAGGAGGATCGCCCCCTCCTTCATCCGGTTCAGCCGCTTTGCATCAAAAAGTCCCCGGGTCTCCGGCGTTTCCGGCAGGCTCAGCAGCACCACGTCCGCTTTCGGCAGGCATTCGTCCAGCTTTTCTAACGTATAAAGCTCTTTTACATACGAAGGTTTCTCCCCCGGCGTCCGCTTGATCCCTGTGACCGATGCGCCCAAGGCGTCCGCCCGCTTGGCGAACTCCCGACCCAAGTCTCCGAGCCCGATGACCAGCACCTGCGCTCCCAGCAGGGAAGTGACCTTCCCCTCGTCGTGCCAGAGACGCTCCCGCTGGTTGTCCCGATAGCGATGGAGCTTTTTGAGAAGGGTCAGGGCAAGCCCCAGCATGTGCTCGGCGATTCCCGGCCCGTATGCCCCGGAGGCATTGGTCAAAATCACTCCGTCCTGCAGCGCCCCGGGCTTTGCATAAAACCCAACGCCTGCCGAATTGAGCTGCAAAAGTTCCAAAGCCGGCAGCTTTTCCAAAAGCTCCGCTTTGGGGTTTCCCAAGACCACCCGGACCTGCCGCAGCACCTCTTCCGATACGCCTTCTGCACCGTAAAAAAATTTCGCCCCCGGCGCCGCCGCTTCCAGCTGACGGCGGTGCTCCGGCTCGGTGGGAAATAAGACAAGAATCGGCTCCATAATCACATCGGCTCCTTTCGGGAATAGTACCATCATACCCTCTTTTTCCCCCGACTGTCAACCGGTTTTCATCGTTTTGCCCCGGCCTTTGTCTATTTGTTCAGCTTTAACAGCTCCGCAAGGAGCGCAATCGGGAAAATCAGGATCATGAGAAGGCATCCCACCGTTTTTCACCTCGTTCCGGATCGTTTTGATGCCTTCATTTTACTTTTTCTCCTGTCCAATAAAACGGACTTGTCAAGCGGCCCAAAAAGGTGTATACTAAGCATATAAATATTTGTTCGGGAGGTTTCGGTATGGATCGCACCATTCTCCACTGCGACTGCAACAGCTTTTTCGCCTCAGTGGAGTGCGTCTTCCGCCCGGAATTAAAAACCGTCCCCATGGCGGTCTGCGGCAATCCGGAAAACCGCCACGGCATCATCCTCGCCAAAAACGAGCTTGCCAAAAAGGCCGGCGTCGTCACTGCGGAGACGGTGTGGCAGGCCCGGCAAAAATGTCCGGAGCTTGTCTTAGTCCCCCCGCACCATCAAGAATACGTCCGTTATTCGAATCTCGTCAACGCCATTTACCAGCGCTATACCGATCAGGTGGAGCCCTTCAGCATCGATGAATCCTGGCTGGATGTCACGGGAAGCCGAACCCTTTTCGGCTCCGGAGAGACCATTGCCGACGCCATCCGCGAAGCCGTCCGGGAGGAGCTGGGCATCACCGTCTCCGCCGGCGTTTCCTTCAACAAAATTTTCGCCAAAATGGGCAGCGATTATAAAAAGCCCGATGCTACCACTGTCATTTCCCGGGAAAACTACCGCCAGCTTCTCTGGCCCCTGCCCATCTCCGAGATGATCTTCGTAGGAAAAGCCTCCCGTACCGCTTTAAGGGAGCTGGGGATCTACACCATCGGCGACCTGGCCCGGGCGGAGCCTTCCCTGCTCCTTGCAAGGCTGGGAAAGATCGGCGGCATCCTCTCCACCTACGCCCGTGGGGAGGATCAAAGCCCTGTGACCTCCATTTACGACGAACCGGAGGAACCAAAATCCGTGGGAAACGGCATGACCTTCCGGCGGGACTTATCTGGCGAGGACGACCTGCGCATCGGCGTTTTGTATCTGGCGGATTCCGTTGCTGCCCGGCTCCGCCGCCACGGGCTCCGCTGCCGCACTGTTGCGGTGACGGTGAAAGATCCCAAATTCCACACCGTTTCCAAACAGAAGATTCTCCCCCGCTCCACGGATCTGGCGAAAACCATCGCCGAGGCCTCTCTGGAGCTGATCCGCAGCTGCTGGAACCCCTCCTCCCCCATCCGATCCATCACCATCACCGCCAGCCGCTTCCATGAATCCGGCGGCGACCAGCTCTCC
>USLH01000138.1 GCA_900555435.1 uncultured Oscillospiraceae bacterium
CTCCTCGCAGAGCGCGCGCTTGGTGTTGAGGTTGTACATGTTCTTCGACCAGTTTTCGATCGTGGAATAGCGCAGCTTGGCGCCCTTCTTGACGTACAGCTCGACGCAGCCCGCATGCAGGTTGGCGACGTTGTACTTCGGCGCGGAGCAGCCCTCGATGAAGTGGAGGTACGCCCCCTCGTCCACGATGATGAGGGTGTGCTCAAACTGCCCGGCGCCTTTGGCGTTTAAACGGAAATAAGACTGCAGCGGGATGGAGACCTGTACCCCCTTTGGCACATACACAAAGGAGCCGCCGGACCAGACCGCCCCGTGAAGGGCTGCAAACTTGTGATCTCTCGGAGTGACCAGCTTCATGAAGTACTTCCGCACCATATCGGCGTATTCGCCCTTCATGGCGCTTTCCATATCGGTGTAAACCACGCCCTGAGCCGCTACTTCTTCCCGGACGTTGTGGTAAACCAGCTCCGAGTCGTACTGGGCGCCCACGCCGGCCAAGGATTTCCGCTCCGCCTCCGGGATCCCCAGCCGCTCAAAGGTGTCCTTGATGTCCTGAGGCACGTTTTTCCAGTTGTTCTGCATCTTCGTCTTGGGGCGGACGTAGGTAGCGATGTGATCGATGTCCAGCCCCTCCAGCGAAGGCCCCCAGTCAGGGACAGGGGTCTCATTGTAGATCTGCAGCGCCTCCAGCCGGAACTGCTGCATCCATACCGGGTCTTCCTTTTCCTCGGACAGCTTCCGGATGATGGCGGGGGTCAGCCCGTCCTCCATCCGGTAGGCGTCGTCTTCCTTATCCCGGATGTCATAAACGCTGCGGTCGATGTCCGCAACCTGGCTTTTTTCCTTCATCTCATTCACCTGCCTGCCCGTCCCGGATGGCGCCGAAGCCGTTCTCGTTGATCTTTTCCACCAGCTCGGCTCCGCCGTTTTTCACGATCACGCCGTTTTCCATGACGTGGGCGGCGTCCACCGTCAGTGCCTCTAAAATCCGGGTGCTGTGGGTGATAATGAGAAGGGAACCATGGACCCGCTCCTTGTAAAGCTGCACGCCCTGAGACACCGTCCGGACGGCATCCACGTCCAGCCCAGAGTCGGTCTCGTCCAAGATCGCCAGCTCCGGCTCCAGCATCAGCATCTGCAAGATCTCCGCCTTCTTCTTTTCGCCGCCGGAGAAGCCCACGTTCAGATCCCGCTCGGCATAGGACTCGTCCATATTCAGAAGCTTCATCGTTTCATTCAGCTTTTTCTTAAAATCCCACAGACGGAGCCGCTTTCCTGCCTTCTGCTCCAGCGCACTGCGGATAAAGGAACTCAAGGTCACGCCGGGCACCTCCAAAGGGTTCTGGAAGGAAAGAAAAATGCCCTTTTTCGCCCGCTCGTTGACCGGAAGGTCGGTGATGTCCTCCCCCTTGAAAAGGATCTGTCCCGAGGTGACGATATACGCCGGGTTTCCGGTGATAGCATAGCCGAGAGTGGATTTTCCGGTACCGTTTGGGCCCATTAAAACGTGGGTCTCATCCTTCCCCACCGTCAGGTCGACTCCGTGAAGGATCTCTTTTTCTCCGACGCTGACCCGAAGGTTCCGGACCGCAAGCAATGTTTTCTCACTCATGTTTCTCGTCCTCTTTCTTTTCGCTGCTGCAGCCGCAACAGTCGGTGTGTTGTTTTTTTGAATCCAGAAGATCCTGCAGGGTGTAGCGGTTCACATAATCGTTGATCTGTTCCTCCAGCCCCTGCCAAAAGGGAAGGGTCGCACAGGTGCAGGTTCCCTCGCACTTTCTCCCGTCTTTTGCAAGACAGGCCACCAGCGCAAGCTCTCCTTCCGCCGCTTCTAAAATCTCGCCCACCCGGTATTCCGAGGGTTTCCTCCGGAGCTTGTAGCCCCCCGTTTTCCCGATGGCGCTTTCCACC
Organism: uncultured Oscillospiraceae bacterium; assembly: GCA_900555435.1. Lineage (GTDB taxonomy): Bacteria > Bacillota > Clostridia > Oscillospirales > Ruminococcaceae > Merdivicinus. Next base: position 1,912 of record USLH01000138.1, read on the forward strand.
AGCTCGTGCCGGCAAAGCTCCGTCATGATGCTTTCCAGATATTTGCGGGAGATGTCCTGCCGCACAGCTACGTCTTTTAATCGGATGTAACCGTCCGAAGGCTGTTCCGCCATGTCCAGCATGACCCGCAGAGCGTACCGCCCCTTTGAAGAGATCATCATAGCAAAGATCTCCTTTCCGGAATGAATTCCTATCATTTCAGTAGTTATTATATCCCGTTTCTCCTACCATGTCAATAGGAATATCTGGCAAAAACTGCCGTCCCTTTCCTCATGCTTTTTTGCAGTTTTCCATCGTCCCCAAACCACTCCTTTTTCTTCCTTCCGGATCCCTTTTGTACCCTAAAACCGCCCCACTTTTCCCCCAATTTTCCGCCCGCTTCCGTACAGAAGGATTCCCGACTTACCCCCTTTTTGCCCCATCGCTTTCCCAAATCCTTCCGTCCCCAGCGAGAAACCTCAAGCCGAAGCGCAAATCCGAAGTCTTTCTTCGGGTTTGCGCTTCGGCTTGAGGTTTCTTCTCACACTTTGGAAAACTTCGAGAAAATTTTTACCCCAACAAGCTTTTCAACAATAGGGAAAAGGCAGTGAAAAAATCCATACGGTTTACGCCGGAAGCGGCGGTCAAGGGGATCCTTGCGAGGATGCGGCCTTCTAAGGAAAAGACGGCTTCCCCCAGCACTGCCCCTTCCTTCACCGGAGCTTCCACGCTTTCCGGCAGGGTCACCGTCCGGGTGACCTCCGCTCCCTTTCCCTTTGGGATCAGCACCGGGCTGCAGCTGCCGGCTTTCAGCTCCACCTGCTCCTCCACGCCCCGGATCACGTCCGCCGGGATCAGCTCCTCCGCCGGCACCTCCGGCTGGAAGCTCTCGAAAGACGCAAAGCCGTAATTCAACAGGGTCTTACAGGCGGAAAAGCGCTGGTCGGAAGTGTCGCTGCCCATGGAAACAGCAATCAGGCTCAGCCCCTGCCGGGTGGCAGAGGCGGAAAGGCAGCTCCCCGCCCCGTCGGTGGTGCCGGTCTTCAAGCCGGTGCAGCCCTCGTAAAACCGCACCAGCTTGTTGGTGTTCACCAATGAAGTCTTCCCGTCCCGCAGCGAATCCATCCAGATGGTGGTGTAACGAGTGACCGCCGGGTGCTTCAGAAGCTCCCTTGACATCAACGCAATGTCATACGCCGTGGAAACGTGCCCTTCCGCATCCAGCCCGGTGGGATTTTTGAAAACGGTGTCCTTCATCCCCAGCGCCTTTGCCCGGGCGTTCATCTGCTTCACAAAGGCGCTTTCGCTGCCGGAGACCTGCTCCGCCAGCACCATGGAGGCGTCGTTTGCCGATTTGACGGCCGCCGCCTTGAAAAGCTCCTCCACCGTCATGGTCTCTCCCGGCTCCAGCCAGATCTGGCTCCCGCCCATGGATGCGGCGTGGTCGGAGCAAACCGCCGTGTCCTCCCACCGGAGCTGTCCGTCCTCGATGGCTTCCATCACCAGCAGCAGGGTCATGATCTTGGTAATGGAAGCCGGCGGCATGGGCTGGTGGGCGTTTTTTTCAAAAAGCAGCTGCCCGCTTCCGGCGTCCATGAGAACGGCGGATTTGGCGGGGATCTCCTGCGCCGCCGCTGCCGTAGGGACGACCTCCTCCGTGATCCATGCCTCGGCGATCCCGTCGGCGCGAACCCTTCCGGCTGAAAAAATCATCATTCCCGCCACGACCAGTGCCGCCCACCGAACTTTCCCTCGCTGCTTCATCGAAACCCGCTCCTTTTCCCGGGAAACTGCCCCTTTTTGGTTTTATTTTATGCCGGGAAAGGGGAAAAAAGACGCCGCCCGCTTTCTTTTCCACCGGATCCGTGGTACAATGGGAAAAACGAAACCCGGAAAGGTCGGAAACAAAATGGAAAAACCCGTAAAAATTCTGGCTGTAGGGAATAGCTTCTCCGAAGACGCCACCTTCTATCTTCCCCAGATCGCCGAAGCCGGAGGAAAATCGCTGATCTTAGGGCGGCTCTACATCGGCGGCTGCTCGTTGGAGCGGCACTGGACCAACGTCCGCACCAACGAACCTGTTTATGAATATCATCACACCGGCCGCCCCGACGTTATGGCTTCCATCTCCTACGGGATGAAAGCGGCAGACTGGGACTTTATGACCTTCCAGCAGGCCAGTCATTTCAGCGGGATGCCGGAGACCTATCACCCCTTTCTGGAAAACCTTTCCGCTTACGGGAAAGTTCTGGCGCCCCGGGCCAAGCAGGTGATCCATGAGACCTGGGCCTACGCCAAAGACAGCGCCCATCCTGCCTTCCCGGATTACGGCTGCGATCAGGAGAAAATGTACGCCTGTTTAAAGGATGCCTATCAGGAAGCGGCAAAGACCATCCTCACCGACGTTTTCCTCCCCGTGGGCGATGCGTGGCAGCTGGCGCGGGAGCAGTTGGGGGACGTGCTCTGCCGGGACGGCTTCCACGGAAATGAAAAGGGCCGCTATTTAGGCGCTGCCGTCTGGTACGAGGTGCTGCTAAACGGAAACATTCTGGAAAATACCTTCTGCCCCGACGGGATTACGGAAGCGGAGCTGAACGTACTGAAGCAGTGCGTCCGAAAGACTCTGGGAAAATAAGAATCCATTTCAAACGTTTCGTATATTATATAAGAAATATACGAAACGTTTTTTAGAACAATGTTTACAAAAGACCGCTATATTTTCCCTTCTTTTGGTGCTATAATGGCCAGTATACGGCAGCTTTTTCCCATCGCTTCTGTCGTTTCAGGAGGGTTTTTATGAACAACCGGTCATCCGACTTTCAAAACACGCCTTCCGCCGGACACATCTATGTCAATGGCTATGGCTTTGTAAACGTAGATCCCCGCTTTCAGCAGGAGCGCTCCATCCGCAAGAACGCCGCCGTCACCGGCCTTGCCCTGACGGAGATCCTGGTGCTTTCGTTGGTCTGCCCTTATCTGGGCGCTCTTTTTTTAAGAGGGATCCTCTCGGTCTTTAATCCTTCCGGAAACTATGCCGCCGTTCAGGCTCTGACCGAAGTGCGGGAGATCATCAGCTATCTGCTTTCCATGGGCATCCCGTTAGTCACCGCAACGTCTATTTTAAGACCCCAACGGGGCAGCATCTCCCTGCGCCGGGCCCCGGCAAATGGGCGGATGCTCTCCTATTCGATCCTTGCAGCTCTGGCGGTCTCCACCCTGATGGGGCTGGTCAGCAGCTTCACTGAGCGGATCTTCGCAAACTTTCACATTCTGGAGCTGACGCCAGACTACCTGCTCCCCAGCACCTCACTGGCGCTGCTTCTTTATCTGATCCGGCTTTCCGTCCTTCCGGCCCTGTTTGAGGAGTTTCTGTTCCGTGGGGTGCTGCTCCGCTCCCTGCGGCAATTCGGCGACGCTTTTGCGCTGATCACCTCCTCCGTTGCCTTCGGGCTGATCCATTACAGCATCACCAAGGATATGAGCGGCTTCGTTTTAGGGCTGATCTTAGGCTATTATGTGATCCGGACCGGATCGGTCTACACGGCGGTGATCTCCCGGTTTTTAAGCCTGCTGGTGCCGCTGTGCCTGCGGCTTTTGCAGCATATCGCTCCCCACGCCGTTTATCAGGTAGCGGAATATTCCGTTTACGCCCTGATCCTTGCGGTAGCCATCGGCGTGTTCATCCTCATCTGCCGCAAAGAGGGGAACGCCTTTATCCTCAGCAGCAGCCACACGGAAGTCCGGATCTCCCGGAAGCTCCGGGTGTACTTTTTAAGCGCTCCCATGGTTCTGGCAGCCGTCCTCTGGATCGGCCAGATCCTGCGGCACATCCACTTCATCGGCTGACCGAAAGGAGGTTTTTTTCTGGCGACTCTGGAAGAAGACAAGCATTATATGGAGCTGGCTCTGGAACAAGCCAGACTTGCCGCCAACCTCAACGAAACACCCATCGGCGCCGTCCTTGTGTGGGAGGGCGAGGTGGTGGCCTCCGCCTTCAACCGGCGGGAGCTGGATCGGATCGCCACCGCCCATGCGGAGATCCTCGCCATCAACGAAGCCTGCCGGAAGCTGGGAGGCTGGCGGCTCCACAAAGCCACTCTTTACGTCACGCTGGAGCC
>USLH01000139.1 GCA_900555435.1 uncultured Oscillospiraceae bacterium
GGCTTCCAGCCGCCTGAAGCGTAGGGCGGGTCAGTGATGAGCGCATTGAATACCTGCGGCTTGAATGCCCGGATGATCTGCAGCGTGTCGCCGTGCAGGATGCTCCATCCGTCCCCATCGCAGTGCTCGATCGGCAGCATGGATTCATCTATGATTTGTGTCAGTTCGTTTGTATTGGTCAGAGACATCATCCTTTCTGTTATCGCTCCATATCAGAGCGCGTTTTCGGTTTTGTCGGTGTTTTCTCCGATAATTCGGTTTGCACATATTCGCTGATAATGTTGAGGGCACTGTAATAATCTACGGAACGGAAGACACGATTTGTCATCTCTTTTGCCTGTTCCTGCTGACCGTTTTCCCGCAGTAGACGGGATGCCCGTCCGAGGATCGCGAAGATATTCCCGTCTTCGCCGATCAGCTTCATCGTTGGACGCTTGGGAACAGGCGGCTTTTTTACAGATTCTTCAGACTGTACCGACACCACTTCAAAAGCGAAATGCTCTGCGTTCCAAAAATGGACATTCAAAACTCCATTGCTGATCTGGATTGCCTGCTGCTCGAAGCCTTCGCCCCAACCATCGGAAAACTGGCCTTTAAGATATTCCAGCAGATCTTCCATTTCCGGTGCGGTGAGAGATTCCCGAAGCTTCACCGTGGTACAGCCCATGAGCACCCCATTCTGGATTTCCACCGAGGGAACGGCACTCATTACCTTTGCCTTAATATCGGGATTGCGACTCTCATCGAAATACAGCATCAGATTTCCGCCGTCATCTCCATTGCGCTGTTCCACGGCTTCCTGGATACTGTCCGCATAGTAGGACATGTCGCTTCCGGTGAATAGCGTGGGATAATCGACAGTCCCATTGTTCCAACCAAATTCGTCCACATCGTTTTCGTAAAAATCCCCGGTCAGCGGGGAATAAAATTTCAGCATGCTTGGTTTTTCTTTTATTGCAAACGCTCCTTTCTAACGGGAACAGGCCTCCCTTTGACGGGCAGCACGTTCCTCATACTTTTCTTTTGCCAAATCGGCGTAATCGCAGCCCTCTTTTTCCGGCAGATTCAGGATGATCCGGTATCGGCTCTGATAGAATTTCGCTATATGCTCGGCTGCCCATCGTCCCGCATAATCATTGTTGGTACAAATTTCGATTTCTTCAATTTCCGGGTGTCCGGAAAGGAAGGCTTCCAGCGCAGGCGGCGCCTTGAAGGAAGAAGAACGGGTCGATTCTCCTTCTTTTGGCGCATAAATCCCGCCAAGTGAGAGCCTCCATTTATCCGCAGTTTCCTCCAGCGTCAGGTGTGCAAGAGTCTCTATGGCCGCTTCGTACACAGCAAGCCGTTTCGATTCCTTTTTAGGCGGCAGCAGGAAACAAAACCGTTTGTCACTGCCGGATACCTCTGCCTTGAATGGTTTTCCTCTTGTATAAGTACCGCGAAGAAATGCATACCGGGCAGCACCGGCTTCATCCTTGCCAACGAACACGGCATTATGGTGGTCGGCACTCTCGTAGAGGATACCGGCTCGGAAGCAGGCTTCAATCACCTTGCGGTCGATTCCGCGTTTCATAAGGTAGGCCGATACTCTGCGGTTGCTTTCCGCTACCGGAGGAAGAACAAATCTCTTTTCCTGTTCAGGCAGGGGAGGCGGCGGAACATAGCCGGGGCTTTCTTTGCAGAGGGTCAGTACTGCATCTACGAACCCCATTTCTTCCACCTTGACGAGATAGTCGAGAGCGGACTTACCGCCAATATCCCGGCTTTTCCAATGGAAATTAGAGGTTTCTCCGTTGATTTTGAAGCTGTCATGTGTCCGGAGCTGAAATTCTCCGCGGCTGCCGGCCTTGACCAGTTCTTCTGGGCGATATCGCTGCAAAAATTCAATGGCGGTCATCTGTCTTGCTGCAAGGATTTGTTTTTCGGTTACTCCGGGCATAGGATTCTTCCTTCTTTCTGAAATTAAATGACAGCCGCTCGCAGGGCTTTTGCCTGATCGGTTCTTTCCCACGGAAATTCTAGCTTTCCAAAATGGCCGTAAGCGGCTGTCTGCGTATATCGAGGTGTTAAAAGATCAAGCCGGGAGATAATTTCGGCCGGAGTTAATCCAAACACCAACTTTACGGCTTCAGCCAGACAATCGTCGGCGCAGACCATGCCGGTACCGAAGGTGTCTACCTCCACCATGACCGGCTCGGCTTTTCCAATGGCATAAGCCAGTGTAATCTGACATTTTGCGCACAAGCCTGCCGCTACAAGGTTCTTAGCGATGTACCGAGCCATGTATGCACCGGAACGATCCACCTTGGTGGAATCCTTTCCAGAGAACGCACCTCCGCCGTGAGGGGCAAACACGCCGTAACTGTCCACCATGAGCTTTCGTCCGGTGAGACCGGTATCGGCTTCCGGGCCGCCCAAAACGAACCGCCCCGAAGGGTTCAGAAGGATTTTTGTGTCCTTGTCCGGAGGTAAAGCCTGCAGCGCCGGGGCGAGCACCTTGTCGGTGAGTTCCCAGCTAAGTTCATCCTCGGGTTTTTCCGGGCTGTGCTGGGCCGAAAGGACGACAGCGTCTAGCCGCAGAGGTTTTCCATCCTCGCCGTATTCTACAGTGACCTGCGCTTTTCCATCCGGGCGCAGGCCCCGTATCATCCCGGATTTTCTGGCAAAGGTGAGGGCGCCGGTGAGCCGATGAGCCAGCACAATCGGCAACGGCATCATCTGCGGGGTTTCGGAACAGGCATAGCCAACCATCACGCCCTGATCCCCGGCTCCCAGCTGCAGAGCAGGATGATTCCCGCCGAGTTTTCTTCTTCGCTCCAGCGAACAGTCCACTCCGGCGGCAATATCCAGACTCTGCTTGTGGATGAGGCATTGAACGGCAAACCGGGCTGGGTCATAGCCCACCTTTCGAAGAACCGAATGGGCGATCTGCGTGATGTCCGGCTCAAACAGGCTCGTGATCTCTCCGGCCACGATGATCTGTCCTTTGGTGGCCAGCACCTCGCAGGCCACACGGGAGAGAGCATCGTGGGAAAGACATTCGTCCAGTACGCTGTCGGCGATCAAATCGCACAGCTTGTCCGGATGCCCTTCCGTAACGGATTCTGCGGTATAAAATTGATTCATGGCATTCTCCTTTATCGTTCTTGATCGGGGGCCCTTTTGGCTTTTGCTTTTCTCTCCGGGGTTATCACGGGGTTCATGCGAATACACAGAAGCCCGCCGGGCGTGTTGACAAACTTCTCCGGAGATCGGAACATCTGCTGATATTTTTGAATCTGCTGCTCCGTAAGGCCGGAGAAGTTTTCACCTTGAATACCGCAGATGAAAAAGGTTCCGGCTATGATATCGTAATCCCCTAAAACACGATTTAAGGGGAGTCCCAGGATCTTCCCTCGTCATTGCAGATGAGCGCCACAGGATCCTCCCATGGATAAAGGGCCTGAATTGGGCCGCCCACAAGCGCCTGCATATCTTGAAGATTATCCTCTATTTCAACAGGCCGAGCTGCCTTGTTGGGTTCTACCAGCACAATCCGCATCACTTTACCTCCAGCGAAAAAGGCTTAAGGCTTTTTTCGATTTCCCCGTAATCTTTGAAGTTTACTTCACAGCCTAACAGGTAAGAGACCGCTTCATTCCATTCCTTTAAGGAATAGTGCTCCTTGCGTTCCATCCGATATAAATCTCCCAGAGCTGCCCACTTGACGTCCGACAGCAGACGAAGGTTAGGAATAGAGGTGCGATGCAGCTTGGCTAGGTAGTCTAACAGTACGATTTTTTTCAATCAATCCCTCCGATACAACAAAAATAGTTATCGCTCGTCACCGCTTTTGGGATGGCGAGGCTTTTTCTGAGGAGCTGCTTTCTTAGGCGGTTCCTGCTGCGTACGACGGACAGCGTCCAGCACAGGGGCTGTGTCAATCCCGTTCTGTCGGCATCCGTGAAGGATTCCGCCCAGATAGGACAAGGATGGCAGTGCGGGAACGTCCTTGAATGGGGAGTTCATCGTATAAGCCATGATCTCTCGCCGGACGCCGTCCGAAGTGATCACAGTGACGGCGTCTTTTCCATATAAATAAGGGAAGCCCTCATAGCGATCCAGACGCTGTTCATCCCGCCTTGAGATCCGCCAGAGAACACCGTCCACGAAGCTGCCCTGCTCCGGGAGAATCGTGGCAACGCCATTCCCGCCGCCGTTCATGCAAAAAGCAAGGCGGTATCCCTCCAGACGAACAGGCTCCACCACCTCTGCATCGGGGCAGCGGAAGGCCATTTGATTCAGATTCATGTTGGATCCATATGCAAAATAATGCTTTTCTTCGATTTCTATCACCTCTGTCGTTCTTGGCTTCGGCGCTCCTGCAGGCTGGCATATTGTGCTTTGCCATATCGCCAAGCCCGGTCGCCGGGGAGATTCGAGAGCAGATGCTCACGCACATTCTTGTATTCCGGGCCGATGAGCCCAAGGCGCAGCAGAAAGGTACGGAAGGTAAACGCCGGGTTTTCGCTGATCTCGGTTTTTCGCATTACCGTTCGGCTTTGGTTGATGGCCTGTGCGGAAATCGCCAGAGCCAGCGTAATGTTTGCCCGTACCTTACCGGCATGGAGTGTGCTTTCAAAGCAGCGCCATTCCAGCGTACCCCGGTAAAACACAGAATGTAGGTTTAAGGCATGGTAGCGGGTCCAGTTGTAGTGTTCGCTGCTGCCGTCCGCGCCTCCATACCATTCCTGTTTGAGACGATCCATGGTGGTATTTTTCGGCAGCTTGCGGATTTTTTCCAGCATCGGTTCCCGTACCTTTCGGCACCAGCGCTGCACGCGGTTTTCATTGACATTTAAGGCCTTAAACAGGATATCCTCTTTGGAATACATAATGGAGAGGGCATTTTTCAAGCTCTGCGGGGTATGCTTGGATGCGTCCACATGGACATGCATCCCACAGCTTTGATTTACCACAGCTCCGGCATGGCGAAGAGCCCGGACAACCTCCTGCAGTTTTCCCATTTCTCTGTATTCCAGTTTCGGTGAATTCATCTCCACCTTGTAGGTGTCATCGTCTATGGGAAGCTGTTGCCGCCCAACTTGATGTGAGGCATGAATACTGGAATCGTAAACAAATCGCCATATTTTCCCTTCGCCGTCGGTAATCTCCCATGGGTCGTAGGTTCTGGAAGAATTGGAATGTCGGGCGGTAGTTCCGAACAGGGAGGCCACGGCTTCCGCTGCTTCCTGGCGGGAAAGGCCGGTCATTTCGATTTCACAGCCGAAATATTGGTCTTTTAAGTCAATCGATGGCAGTCACCTCCCGATTGGCGGCGGAGAGCCTTTTTCCTATGGCCTCCACGACGGTGACCGTAACGCCGTTTCCGGCCTGCTTGTAAAGCTGAGCGTCCGACTGAATGGTCAGCACTTTTTCAATGCGGTCATCCTGCCAGCCCTGCAGCCGCAGACACTCCTTCGGCGTGAGACGACGAATACGACAGCCGTTCCAAACACCGGAGGCTTCTCCCCTGTGTTTATGGAAGCTGCCGCTTTGCCCTGCGGTAAGGCATCGGGCATATGGGGTAACCGCAGGATCCTCATTCATATCTACGAAACATGGAGTTCCTTGGTCGCTGCTTGTGGTAAGAGTATGAGCAATCGTCCTCCCAACCCTGCCGCGCCGGGTATTCTGCTGGGCATAGGCCAGATTGATACTGTCGCCGGGATACGCCATTTTATATCCCTTTTTTGTGTTTTCCTTGATGGGCAGGCCGCCCACCTCGTACAAGCCGGTTTTTCCGCCAAAACCGCCTGCTTGCGCGGCAAGGGTGCAGCTTACTCCGTCTGCGGAATAGACGCGGTTTCCCTGTGCTCCGGGCAGGACTTGTACAAGAGATGAGCCTGCTGTTTCGGTGAAAGGAAATATTTTTCCTCGACATCGCTCATCAAGATATC
>USLH01000140.1 GCA_900555435.1 uncultured Oscillospiraceae bacterium
AGCACATCCTTGGTAAGGATGAGGTCACCAGTTCGAATCTGGTTATCAGCTCCATCAATCCCCGTAAACTTCGCGTTTGCGGGGATTTTTGCTGTTCGGATTTTGAGGAAAATGGGCGAAAATGCGTTGCGTTATGCACAGATTATGCACAAATGGGAAACAGGGTCAAGACGTCCTTAGTTGCAAGACTCTATCTGTAGTTCACCCCGCATCTCTTCAAATCAACCATTCATTTTATTTAACCGATTTGTTAAATGCAATTTGACTTAAATCATATTAACCTTAACCGATCTCAATAAACGTCACAAGGCCGATCCCTTTACCCCTTCACCACCCCCTCTTCATCCGTCACAATCAACGCCCCCTTGGGCACCCCGTGAGCCGTCCAGGGATTCAGATAATACCAGAACCCGCCAACCTCCCGCAGCCCGGTCGCCGTAGCCCCCGATCCATTAAAGCCTGCAAAACCGCCTGCTTTTTCTCCGTGCCGGTCTCCTCCCCGGCCTTCTGGGATTTCGCCAGCTTTGCCAGCTCCTGGTATTCCTCTGCCGTCATGCCGGAGAAGAGGCCCGCCGCTGCATCGTACCGCGCCTGCTCCGTCTCGTTCATCTGGCTCCGGAGGTAGGCATTGTTGGTGGTGTAGTCGCTGACCTTCCCTGAAATGCAACAAAACGGCGCAGCCTGCTCTTTGATGTCCACAAAAGTGGAGGCCAAAGACGCAAGCTGCGCCCAGTCATCATCGGGTTTTTATTTTTAGCTTACCATAGTCAAAGGCTGCTGCGCCGTTATTTGAGGTCAACGGCACAAAATAATCTCAGATGCGTTTATCGGCCCCTTCGTTAACCCTTTTATATTCAATACTACTGCGGCCAAATCACCCGCCACCTCCACCTGAAAAACGGTGGAGGACAGGGAAAAGCGGTTACTCTCCGGCAGCCGGTCGTTTCCGGCGAAATCCGTGGTAAGGACCTGGCCGTCGTCCTTGACGATGCCTTTTATGATCACATCGGCCACGATTGCGTTGTTCCGCACGGTGGGCTCCATGGTGTCGAAGGTGCTTCTTTCGGAGAGGACGACCCGGGTATCCGGGTCATACTGCCAACGGTCGGGGTTGTAGACAGGCCCGCTGCCGCAGCCGGTGAGGCATATCATCAAGGAAAGCGTTACAACAGCAGCAAAAATCCGTTTCATAAAAAGACCTCCCTATTAGCACGACTCAAATCTCCAGCTAAGTAAAAAGGGATTGTACCAACAACGATAACCATACGCCGCCAGTGGACCACTGCTGGTTGTTTCTCCATTGCGGGTTTCGATATTCATCGTCGTGATATGAATACGATACTGTCCCATAAAGCCAGGGGTAAGCCGCAAGCATACACCGGAAAAATAATTCAGAGTCGGTGCCTTCTCGTTGACAGAAAACGTGTAACCCTTGGTTGGAGTCAGCCTCTCGCAAACCCAGTTTTGAATCCCCGGCATATTGGCGATGGCAGTTTTGCTGAAATCGACATCGACATCTGTTTTCTTCCGATAAATCGGCGATGAGGAAAGCACCGTATGAATCATACAATAATACTTAATCGGTGTAAAGAACATGATGCAGGTATATAGGAGATATATCAGAACCAACGCCCGGCGCACGGCTTTCCAGGGCTCTTTTCGAATCCGGGCAATCCGGCGCTGCCACCGACCTTTGATCTTTTCAAGAATTCTCATTTTCCGTCCCCTTCGTTAACCCTTTTATATTCAATACTACTGCGGCCAAATCACCCGCCACCTCAACACAAACGGGTCATAGCGATAAACGCACATGTACCCCCTGTCCAGGCAATAATCCAGTTTCCCATCCACCATTTGCATCCGCGGAGCGATCATATCAATACTGTAAGAGCCACGCCCCATGTCACGAATGGTAACAGAAACACCTGGAAAAAAGTGAGGCTCCGGCGCTTGTTCGTCGATATGGAAGGTATGCCCCAGAGCCGATGTCAACTGCTCACAAGTTTCTTGCTGCAATTCCAGCTGATCTGCAATGCCACTCTGAGTGAAATCCACGCACGCTTCTTCCCCTTCAAGGAAAATCCATTCTGTGGAAAAAACGTCATAGAGCATCCGACAATACCGCATCGACGATGATGCCTGCGCCCTTGCATACACACAATATGTAACGATGAGCCCCAGCGCCAACACGCCACATGCAATTTTCCATAAAGATCTGCGGGAAAACTTCTGGAAACGCTCCCATGTGGATAATGCTTTCTCAACCTCACTCATTTTCCGTCCCTCCCCTTCACACCGCCATCGCTCCCCCTCACCCCGGAGATTTCACACAGACCCACTTCCCGCCGTGGCGTTCGTAGGAAAATCCGTGAATCTCCCAGACCGCTTCGCCGTCCACCAAACCGCTGAGCTCCACCCGGAGATACAACCGGTTCCGTCCGCTGAATTCTAGGCGAAGCTGCCAGAGACGCTTAGTGGGACAATCCACTTGGTCCAAAGGGCGCGTATCCGGTGGAAAATGCAGCGCCATCTCCGGGAAAGCGACTGCAACGCCCTTCCGGAAACTTCTTTCAACAACCCGAGGCATCCGATCCATTATGGCATCGTAAGCATCGAGGTGTTGGTCGGCCCCGGTCATCGTCACCGATTGGCAGAAAGCGTCTGCATACGCATATCCCAGTGCCTCCTCCTGCAGGAACCAATGCACGATGAAAAGGGCGCAGACGGCCACGGCAATCCCGCACTTGACTGCTAAAGGAATTCTTTGAAGCTGAATATGAGACATTTCCAAAAATTTTTTCATGTCATTCATTTTTTATCACCAATCCAGAGCTCTTCTAAGGTCGCTAGGCCGTCCCCGTCTTCTAATGTAATAAAAGCTTTTGCCAAAAGTTTCCCATCCACGCACAGATAGTCAAATGTTGTCAGAACAAATGTCACTGCTGCCAAAATGACTAGGACTCGTTGAAATCTTCTTTTCATTTGTACGCATTCTTTCCAAGCTTTTTGGTTTTCAAAGACGGATACATGCGTTTTTCTCTGTTTATTCCACCAGCCTTCAATTTTTTTGTGAATATATCACATAATCATTGTACCATATTACATTCATAAAGGATACCGGCATTATTCGCAAATCACGTATCATTCCCCTGTATATATTAACACCAAATACTTATGACCGAACCGATACCACAGAGCCCGCCCTCAAAAAATGGGAACATAATTGGTCTCCTCAAAGGCACGGCGGCCGCCGTCGGTATAGCCGACGATATGAGCGGCCAGCTGCCGGTCCCGGCTCCGCATCGGGACGAAAAAGGCGTCCGCACCAGGTGCCTCGATGTCGGAAACGCCCCGGAGCAGAAAGGGCTGCCGTTTTTCAGCTGCTCCGAGACTTCCCCCCGCCGGGAGGCCGGCACGGCTTTCCGCACTGCCGTCAGATTCTCCGCCGAGGGCAGTACGGCCCATACCTTCTCCTGTTCCTCGTTGACCAGAGGGCGGAGCCGGCAGTCATAGATGCCGCCCCGGGTCTTGGAAACGGCAAGGGTATATTTGGATTGCTGCCGGGCCGTCTGCGCCAGACCCGGCGACCGGGAAAGATACCCCACCCGGAGGTACAGAAGCGTAAAGGCAACTGCACAAAAGGCGAAAAACACCGCCGCCCGGCGATGGATGCCGCTGCTGTACGGACACTCCCGGGCGAAGGCGCTTCCGGAAAAATGCTTTCTCATGATCCACCGGCTTTCCGAAACGATAAGAACTTCGATTCGTATTCCCCCCTTTTTTGAGGGAGATCGCCGGTTTGCCTTGACTTTTCTAAAAAGTTTCTGTATACTAATGCCATGTCCTTAACAAAAACAACATCGGAGGCAATGTCAATGTACCTGACACAGCTGTACCCCAATCCGCGGTCTTACACGGAAACCGGCGGCATTTATCGTTTCGGCGCCCATGTGGATATGGAGTTATCCTTCTCCCCCTGCCCGGAAACCGCCAGGCGGCTGGTCTATCTGTGGCAGCGCTTCACCTGCGGCTGCTCCACGCTGACCCTCATCCCCGGCAGCGGCAATGGCTTCACCGCCCGGAACGGCAAGGTGGAGCCGGACGAGTCGGTTCCGGCCAAAGACGCCTATCGGATTCGCATAACGGAGACCGGCATCGCCCTTACCGGCGGCTCGGAGAAGGCTTTTCTCGACGGATTCATGATTCTCCTGCAGTGCATCGAGCCCATTTGCCTTGATTGCGGCAAGGAGGCCTTTGTGCTCCAGGCGGCGGAGATTCTTGATGCGCCCAAGATCAAGTTCCGGGCGATCCACCTGTGTGTTTTCCCGGAAAGCCAGCGCCACACCCTGGAAAAGGCGATCCACCTTGCCGGATTCCTTCACCTGACCCACGTAGTACTGGAATTCTGGGGCACCTATCCCTACCAGTCCATGTCGTCGCTGCACTGGCACGGCTGCAAGTGGACGCAGGCAGATGCCCAGCATCTGGTTCGACTGGCCCGCAGCTACGGCATGGAGGTCATTCCGATGATCAACCATTTCGGCCACGCGGCTGCCTCCCGCGAATGCTACGGACGGCACGTGGTTCTTGATGCGGACCCCCGCAAGGCCCTTCTCTTTGAGCCGGACGGCTGGACCTGGTGCTCCTCGAACCCGGATTCTTACAAGCTTCTTTCCCAGATGCGGGAGGAAATGATGGACCTGTGCGGCGGCGGCTCCTACTTCCATCTGGGCTTTGACGAAGCCTTTTCTTTCGGAACCTGTCCGACCTGCCGCCAGCGCGAGCCCGACAAGCTCCTTGCGGAATACGCCAACCGGCTGACGGAGGACCTTGCAAAGTCCGGGCGGCGGCCCATCCTGTGGCACGATATGTTTGTGAACTTCAGCGATTTCAAGGATGACATCAACGAAGGAGATTTCCTCGTTGCAAACGGCGCGCACCGGAATACCGCCGCTGCGCTTCCTCTCCTTGACCGGCGGATCATCCTTGCAGACTGGCAGTACGGCTACTTCTCCGGCAAAAACCCCACCGCACCGTATCTGCGCTCTCTGGGCTTTGACGTGCTGCTCTCGCCCTGGGACAATCCGGAAAATATCCGCTCCCTGGCCACCAACGCCATTGACAGCGATATGATGGGCGTCCTGCTGACAACGTGGGACCACCTGCCCGGGTATCTCCAGAAGATCTTTACTGCTGCGGAGCATCTCTGGCAGAACCTGCCTGCGGCCGACCATCCCTCGGAACGCGCCCACATTCTGCGCCGAGTTTACGATGCGGAAGGAGACTTTTTCCGCGCCGGATGGAACCCCTTCGAGGTTGAGGGCTGATCTGCTCCCAAACCCGCCCTTCGATTTTTATAGGAACGACGCAAAAAGCCGCCCCGAATGTCAACGCCCGATAAGGAAGTAATTTAGAAACTACATCTAATGTGCTGAATTATCCGGCATTGACAAAGGAAACCGAAAGATTAATACCGAGAAGAACTGTAAAAAAGTTTTTCTCGGTGTTTTTCTTTTTATAGCGATACATTCGACTATAAAGCCGCCTTTAAGGGCAGTGTCAAGGATTTTGCGCAAATTGGTTTGCAGGCTCTGGAATGAATGAAGTCAGCCAGCAATGGAGGCATCCTCAACGGCAGCCTCCAGGTGCTTCATGTTCATGTATTTCTTGTTACCCCACTGGGTACCGGCTACATGGCGCAGCCGGGCACAGACCAGCATGAGGGCGGAGTTGCCGTCCGGGAAACTGCCCACTACACGAGTGCGGCGGCGGATTTCCCGGTTCAGCCGTTCAATGACGTTATTGGTACGGATGCGAGTCCAGTGTTCGCTGGGAAAATCGCAGTAAGTCAGCGTTTCCTCAATGCCAT
>USLH01000141.1 GCA_900555435.1 uncultured Oscillospiraceae bacterium
ATCCTCCATGGTCACGATGCCCTCGGTGCCGCCGTATTCGTCCACCACCACGGCCATGTGGACTCGCTGCTCCTGAAACTGCTTCAGGAGCTTGCTGCAGTGGATCGTTTCCGGGACATAGAGGATGGGGCGCATCAGGTCTTTTGCCGTCTTCTGCTGCTGGGCAGGGTCGGCGGCCAGGGGGAGCAGGTCTTTCACGTTGATCACGCCTAAAATGTTGTCGATGGTCTCTTCATAAACGGGGATACGGGAGTATTTTTCCTCCGTAACCACGTTCAAAAGGTCGGGAAGGCTGACCCCGGCTTCCACGGCGCAGACCTCCGTGCGGTGGGTCATATGCTCGGAGACCCGCATATCGTCAAATTCAAAGATGTGCTCGATCATGTCTTTTTCGTCAGAGGCGATGGTGCCGGTTTCTTCGCCGGCTTCCACCATCAAGCGGATCTCCTCCTCGGTGACGGCTTCCTCTTCATCCTCCGGGTCGATGTGCAGGAGGCGGAGGATGCCGTTGGTGCTGGCGGAAACAAGGCGGATAAAAGGACGGCAGACCTTATAAAGTCCCCAGATGAAGCCCACCACCTTCAGCGCCAGTTGATCCGGATACTTCATGGCCACCCGTTTGGGGGTAATCTCGCCCAGCACCAGGCTGAAGTAGGCGAGGATGATGTTTAAAATCACCAGTACGATGCCGTGGAGCAGGGATTTGTTCACCGGCAGGAAGCTGAGCCACCGGTCAAAATAGACGGCAAAATTGTCCGCCGCCACGGTGGACGCAAGGAAGCCGGACAGGGTGACGCCTACCTGAATGGTGGAAAGGAAATTGGCAGGCTCGTCGGTGATGGTGAGAAGGAGGGTGGCTTTTTTGTTGCCTTCCTCCGACAGCTTTTTCATGCGGTTGGGGTTGACGGAAATGACGGCGATCTCGCTGGCGGCGAAAAAGGCGTTGACTCCAATCAGGACAAAGAGCAAAAGAAGACTGGGGATGACGTTCATAGGGGAAAACTCCTTTACGGTCGCAGATTTACGGCTTCAATCCATGTTTTTTCCCCGGCGGAGCTTTCGATTCCCCGTTTTGGCAGCAAAAAAACGCAACCCCATGAAAACAGGCGAAAAAAAGCCCGTTTGGGTCTTGCGTACCAATAAAAAGATTCAGTTGGCTGGCCCTTCGTCGGGGCCCGGTCGCAGGAGCGTCTCCCACGGCTGATTCCTCCTTTGAAAATGAAATTATTTATCATTATAGCAGGCAGTAAGCGGTTTGTCAAAGAAGCTCTAGGAAGCGGAAACGGTGATTCAGCTTAAAAAGGTGCCCTTTTGACCGGTGGACTTCGGAAGCGGAGAAAATCGCCGGCTTTTTCGGGAAATCGTCGGTTTTCCGGGGAAAAGAAAAAACTCCTGGATCGGAGGATTCAGGAGTCATAAGAGTCACTTGACGGAAATGGTGAGGGTGTAGGTCTCGCTCTGTCCCGGCTGCAGGATGCGGCAGCCCCGTTTATGGCGGAAGTCATCATCTTCGTCGCTGCAGGCGGAAAGCCCCTGCCAAGGCTCAATGCAGAGGAAGGGGGCGTGGGGCGTCCAGAAAGCGATGTAGTCGAAGGGGGTAAAGCTGACCCGGACGCTTCGGCCGGTGTTCCGATCTCTCAGATCCACCCAGCCGGAGTTCAAGTGGTCAAAAATGATGGTGTCCACTTCGTCGTAATCGCTGTACCGCAGGGGCAGGGTCTGGGAGTCGGAGAGAAAGGGACGGCGGGCGTTCACGTCGATCTGTCCGGCTTTTTCGTCATAGAGGGGGCAGCTGTTTTCTTCCGGCTTCTCAAATTTCACTTCGTAGTCTTCAAACCGGCTGCCGGGGGAATTCTGAAAGGGAACCCGGATGGCAGGATGGGTGCCGAAGCAGTAGGGCATCTCCCCGTCGCCATCGTTTTTCACCTCCATGGTGAGGGAAACGCTGTCTTCCAGGACGGTGTAGGTGGCACGAAGGGTGAAGCGGAAGGGATACAGTTGCAGGGTCTCCTCGTTCTGGGAGAAGGTGAGGACGGCGGTGTTGCCTTCGGCTTTTTCCACTGTCCATTCGTAGTTTCGGGCGAAGCCGTGGGCATCCATGCAGTAGGGCTTGCCGTTAAAGTAGGTGGTTCCGTTCCGCAGGTTGCTGGGGAAGGGGAAAAGGAAGGGGGAAACGCCAGCCCAATAAGCTGGGTCGCCGTTCCAGAGGTAGTCGTATCCGCCGGAGGAGAAGCCCCGCAGCTCTGCCCCGTGGGTGGAGATCACGGCGGAGGCACCGTGGCTTTCTTTGATCGTGAGGTTCATAACGTCGCTCCTTTTTTGAATTCTTTTTTCATCATACAGCAAGAAGGGCTTCTTGTCAATCGAGCGGGAGCACCATATCGTACCAGACGGCGCCGCCGTGGACAGAGCCGGAAACGCCTTTGTTTTCAAAGCCGAAGCGCCGATAGTAGCCGAGCTTTTCCTCCTTACAGGTGAGGACGACGGATTTTCGACCGGCGGTGCGGCTTTCTTCAATGAAACGGGAAAGGAGGGCGCTGCCGATGCCCTTTCCCTGAAAAGCCGGGTCAACGGCAAGGGAGAAGACCATCTGGTTCTTGCCGTTTGGGTCATGGAGAGAAGCGTCTTCAAAAAGACGGTCCTCGATCCTTGGAAGATCGGTGGCGCAGCCGTTGATGAGCCCCACGGCGTTCCCGTTGGCAAAAGCGATCAGAAAGCAGTCGGGGAAGGCGGCGAGCCGCTCTCGGATGGAGCTTTCGGAAGCCGCTTCCTCCGGAGGGAAGCAGGCGGATTCAATGCGGAAAAGCTCCGGCAAATCGGGACATGCTGCCGGACGGATGAAAAGTTCCATAGCAGTCTCCTCAGAAGTTCAGCACACCCAGGTGCTCCAGAATGATCTTCAGACCGATGAGAATGAGAATGATGCCGCCTGCCAGCTCCGCTTTTGAACGGTAGCGGCTGCCGAAGACGTTTCCCACCTTGACGCCAATCATGGAGAGGACGAAGGTGGTCGCCCCGATGAAGGAAATAGCGGGGACGATCTTTACCTGAAGGAAGGCGAAGGAAACGCCCACCGCCAAGGCGTCGATGCTGGTGGCGATGGCGAGGACGAACATTTCCTTGAACTTGACGCTGTCGCTGCACTTTTCGCCTTCGCCGAAGGATTCCCAGATCATGTTGATGCCGATGAGCACCAGCAGCAGGAAAGCGATCCAGGGGGCAAAGGTGGTGATGAAGCGCTCAAACTGCTGACCTAAAAGATAGCCGATCAGAGGCATCAACGCCTGAAATCCGCCGAAGTAAAGGCCCACTACCGCCGCTTTTTTCCAGCTCATCCGGCTCATGGACAGCCCCTTACAGATAGCTACCGCAAAAGCGTCCATGGAAAGCCCTACCGCAAGAAGAAAAAGTTCCATCAATGACATAAAACGCCGCTCCTTCTTTTCCGGGAGCATAAAAAACGAGACTTATCCTGCAGCGAATGCAAGATAAGTCTCGTTATTTCAAGCAAAGCCAGAATCAAATCAGCATGTTGACTTTACTGCGTCGGAAAGACGCCAACTACTCCCTTATCAGTTCCTTCATTATAAGACAGAAGCGGGCGTTTGTCAACGTTTTTTTGAGAAAATCCGAAGAAATCAGAGTGAGTTGAGGGTAACTGGCGGAATTCTCCTTATTTCGAGAGATTTCGACGGTTTTAAATGACCTGCCGGTTTTTCCACTTGCCGCTGAAAAAGCGCCAGAGGAAGAGGGTGGTCCGGCCGATCCAGTCGCAGTACATGGCCAGCCACACACCCATGAGCCCCATGTTCATCCATTTTCCGAAGACGTAGCTTAAGCCGATGCGGCTGACCCACATGGAGATGATGGAGACGATCATGGTGAATTTTACGTCGTTGGCTGCCCGAAGGGCATTGGGCATGGTGAAGGAGCAGGGCCAGATCGCCATGGCCCACAGGGCGTAGGACTGGGCTACCTCCACCGCCAGCTTCATGGTGGGTTCCGAAAGGTGGAAGAAGCCCACCACCGTGGGTGTCAGGAAAAACATGACCGAACAGATCGCCCCCATGCAGATATAGGTGGTTAGCATCAGCTTTCCGGTGTACTTTTTTGCCTGCGCGTAGTCTTCTGCGCCAACGCAGCGGCCGACGACGGTGATCATGGCAAGGCCGATGGCGGAGCCGGGGAGCACCTCTACGGAGGAGATGTTGTTGGCAACGGCATTGGCGGCGATGGCGATGGTTCCGAAGGAGGCGACCAGGCTGGCTACCAGGATCTTTCCAATCTGGAACATTCCGTTTTCCAGACCGTTGGGGATGCCGATCTTTAAGATGCTTTTAATAAGGTTCAGCCGCAGTTCGGGGTGGAGCAGCCGCTCGATGTGGATCAGGTTGTTATGGTTATGCAGAAGGACTACCATGATGACCGCCCCGGTGGCACGGGAGACGAGGGAGGCAAAAGCAGCTCCGGCCACGCCCCATTTGAGACCGTAGATGGTAATGGCGTTGCCGCAGATGTTGATGAGGTTCATTAGAAGGGAGGTGAACATGGAGACTTTGGAATTTCCCATGGCACGGAAAAGGGCAGCGCCGGAGTTATAAGCCGCTAAAAAAGGATAGGAGAGGGCAGAGAGGATCAGATAGGTGCGGCAGTTTTCGTAAACGTCCGTGTCCACCTTGCCGAAGATGCTCAGGCAGGGACGCTGAAAAAGGAGAGCCGCCGACATGACCGTCAAAGCGATCAGGGTGGTGATGTAGAGCAGCTGCTTTGCGGCGGAGCAGGCGTTTTTCAGATCCTGACGGCCGATGTATTGGGAGGCGATGACAGCGCCGCCGGTGGCGAGAGCCGAAAAAATGTTGATGAAAAGAATGTTTAAGGAATCCACCAGCGAAACGCCGGAAACGGCGGCTTCTCCTACGGAGGAAACCATGACAGAGTCCGCCATACCGATGGTCACGCCCAGGATCTGCTCGATGACCAGAGGGATGATAAGGCGGATCAGATCCCGGCGGGTGAAGAGGGGTGCCTTTGTTTGTTCCATGCTGCATCTCCGATCTTTTTGTGGTGTCCTTTTTATTGTGCAACTTTTTGCGGAATTTTGCAACCTTTTTTTGCGCTTTGTTTCCGGTTTTGAAAAAAGCGGAGCGGCATTTTTCCTGAAAAGAAGGGCGTTTTCCGATTTTTATGCTGGAGGATGGGTGTTTTTTGGCAGAATCTTCATAAGCTGTTTATATGAAATTAGGTGCATAAATACATTTATATTCAAAATTTATTGTATATAAGCGGAATTAAGCTGGATTCTTTTTCTGTTTTTCAAGTTTTCTTGTATAATCATACAAATCGTCGGAAAACCCCTTGAAAAATCCGCTTGATGGTGTATAATGAAACCATACCAAATGAAAACCTGTGGCGGCTTCCTCCAAACGGACAGCCTCCCTTAAGAAAGGACGAGAATTATGAGTGAAATCAAAAAAGTAGTGCTGGCTTACTCCGGCGGCCTGGATACCTCCATCATCATTCCCTGGCTGAAGGAGAACTACGGCTGCGAAGTGATCTGCGTTGCAGCCAACGTGGGTCAGGACGCCGAACTTGAGGGGCTGGAGGAACGTGCCAAAAAGACCGGCGCTTCCAAGCTCTACATCGAAGACCTGCAGGACGAATTCGTCAACGACTATGTGTTCCCCACTCTGAAGGCAGGCGCCGTTTACGAGGGTAAATACTTGCTGGGCACCTCTTTTGCCCGGCCGGTCATCGCAAAGCGGATCGTTGAAATCGCCAAGAAGGAAGGCGCCGATGCCATCTGCCACGGCTGCACCGGCAAGGGCAACGATCAGGTCCGGTTCGAGCTGGCCA
>USLH01000142.1 GCA_900555435.1 uncultured Oscillospiraceae bacterium
CCACGCTGTTCTCTCTAAACCTTATAAACCTGTTTTATGCACTGCTACCTTGCGCTGACTTTTTACTGTCGGTGCAAGCGGCATTACTCCTATAATTAGTCTAAAGGTTTGTATTCGGTTACTGCTTTCAAATATGTTTCGGGATCACCATTCAAAATAAGGTCTGCATATTCAAAAGGAGCATTGTAAATCAGATAGTCAAGCTCTGACCGCTGATACATATTGTCGGCAACCTCGTTCTCCACGGCGATGGTATCAACGGCGATCATGCTGCCATCGGTGAATTTCAGTTCTACACAGCAGTTATCGAAGTTATATTCGCAGGATACAAGGCGTTTCATTGGGTTTTACCTCCAAAATTTGATGTTATGGAAGTAATGTAAGCGTGGGTTTTAGTGTGGTATCTTTAAGTTTGGGAAACCCCCTTCTCCCATTTGGACACCGTCTGCCGCACCACATGGATCCGCTCCGCCAATTCTTCCTGAGAAAGCCCCTGTTCCTTCCGGATCGTCCGGATGTTTTCACCCAGCATTTTCTGTCGCCTTCCTTTCGTTTCCGCTCCCATTATACGAAAAAATTCCCGTTGCCGCAAGCAACGGAAGAAAACATTCCCCTCTTTCCCCATAAAAAAGCGGCGGAGAAGCAACCCTTCCCGCCGCTTTTCCTATTCTTCCGTTTCCGCACCGATCAACAGCCTCAGTTCCCCAACCGCCGTCTCGTCCGGAAAAAACTCCGTCCGCTTTTTGTTCCAGCTCCCCGCCAGCGGAAAAACTTCGACCTTGCGCTCCTCCGATCTGAGGAAATACTCCATCGCCCGCCGCCGTGCGCTGCAGTCGAACCGGGAAAGATCCGTATCCACGTTGTTCCAGAACGCCTCCAGTAGGTAGTCGAGCCGTTTCACCGTTTCCGCCCCCAGCCGCTGCCGGCAAAGCTCCCCGTAAAGCTCCGCCCGCCAGCTGTCCTTTAAGACCCCCTCCGGCGGAGAAACGGCAATCTCGTAAAGGAGCTCCCCGTTTAACAGATGCTCCCCCGCCGGAACCGTCACCGTCTCCGTTTCGTACCCCTCCTCAAACCTCCGGACAAGCCCGCCCAACGCATCGATCAGATTAACCGTCCCGGGCTTTGCGACCCGCACATACCGGTCCACTGTGCAGAGAAATAGGCTCTCCGCCGCCTTTTTGGCGTTTACGCTGCCGGCATAGTCGTAATGCTTCCCGAAGGTCCCTGTTTTCGTTCCCACCGTGACCATCGTTTCCGGCGGGATGGGGATCAGGATGAGCTTCTCCTTTTCCGGATCGAACCGCGCCAGCGTGTAGCCGAAAGGCTCCCCGCTCCGCTCCCGGCAGTCGATGAAGAGAACGCTGATCGCCTCCTTCCCCCCAGGCTGATACTGAAACGCCTCCGTGACGCTTCCGGAGCTTTCCGCCGCCTGTTTCGGCTTCACCGTCGCCGCCAGCACCCCCATCACCAGACAGAGCAGCACCGCTAAGCTCACCGAAAACGACACCGAAAAGATCCCGAAGGCGGACCACCCTTCCTTCTTTTTCACACCCGCTCCCCCTTTTTCAGGGGAAGTATGGGAGAAACCTCCTTTTTTATGCAGCTTCCCGTTTTGAAAAATCGGACTCTTGTGATTTTGCTCCGGTTGTGGTATGCTGAAAGAAATCGTTTCACCCCTTCTCCTGAGAAAAAGGAGCATTTTTATGAGACCATCCGATGGATACTGGTGCACCCGCCGGGGCTACAACGTCCACTACGCCGCCCAGATGTGCGAGATCGATGCCACCGACGACTCGATCACCGTTTATGCCGCCTGCCACGCCATCCGCAGCCGGGGCGATACCTTAGGCGGCCCCATGCTCACCATCCGCTTCACCTCCCCC
The DNA here is from genome assembly GCA_900555435.1 of uncultured Oscillospiraceae bacterium. Taxonomy (GTDB): domain Bacteria; phylum Bacillota; class Clostridia; order Oscillospirales; family Ruminococcaceae; genus Merdivicinus. Next base: position 1,884 of record USLH01000142.1, read on the forward strand.
CTTGAAAACTGCGTCAAGGTCACCATCGATCATTACGAAGGTGCCCTTCATCCCGGCCCCTTCTTTGAGCTCAGTGAAGATTCCGGTTTCCGCCCCACCGTCCAAAAACGCCCCGACGGCTGCTGGGAGCTCCTTTTCGGAAAGACCAGCGTGCGCATCGGCGCCGAAGGCGAAAGCTGGAACATCTCCTACTGGTACGACGGGATCCTCCTGACCAGATCCGAGGGCCGCACCGCCTCTTACATCACCCTCGACCCCTTCCGGCAGCATCAGACTGTCGAAGAAACGGAAAGCCGCCCCTTCTACGACCGCTCCGACCGCAGCTGCGGCAGCTATATCCGGGAGATGCTCAACGTCTCCGTCGGCGAATACCTTTACGGCTTCGGAGAAAAATTCACCCCCTTCGTGAAAAACGGCCAATCCATCGAAGTCTGGAACAGCGACGGCGGCACCTGCTCCGACCAGTCTTATAAGTGCATTCCCTTCTACGTTTCCTCCCGGAACTACGGCGTTTTCGTGAACCATCCGGAAAAGGTGGAATTTGAAGCGGCAAGCGAGGTAGTCTCCAAGGTCTCCTTTGCCGTGCAGGGCGAGCGCCTCGAATACTTCCTCTTCGGCGGGGGCAGCATCGCCGACGTCCTGACTGCCTACACCGACCTGACCGGGAAGCCCGCCCTTCCCCCAGCTTACACCTTCGGCCTGTGGCTCTCCACCTCCTTCACCACCAGCTACGACGAAAAGACCGTCAACTCCTTCATCGACGGAATGGAGCAGCGCCGGATCCCTCTGGAGGTCTTCCATTTCGACTGTTTCTGGATGAAAGAATTCGAGTGGTGCAGCTTCCAGTGGGACAGCCGGATGTTCCCGGATCCCCAAGGGATCCTTTCCCGCTTAAAAGCCAAGGGGCTTAAGATCTGCGTCTGGATCAATCCCTACATCGGCCAGAAAGCCCCGGTTTTCAAAGAGTGCATGGAAAAGGGCTACTTCATCAAAAACCCCGATGGCTCCGTCTTCCAGACCGATGCATGGCAGCCGGGACTGGCGATCCTCGACTTCACAAACCCTGCCGCCCGGAACTGGTTTGCCGACAAGATCCGTAAACTTGTTTCCTTAGGCGTGGACGCCATCAAAACCGACTTCGGCGAGCGGATCCCCACGGAAGTGACCTACTTTGACGGCTCCGACCCCTACCGGATGCACAACTATTACACCTATCTCTATAACAAAACGGTCTTTGAAGCGCTCCAGAGCTGCAAGGGCGAGAAAAATGCCTGCCTCTTCGCCCGATCCGCCACCGCAGGCGGACAGAAATTTCCCGTCCACTGGGGCGGCGACTGCATCTCCAGCTATGAATCCATGTGGGAGACCCTCCGGGGCGGGCTTTCCCTGTGCCTGTCCGGATTTGGCTTTTTCTCCCACGACATTTCCGGCTTCGAGGCCACCGGCACCCCGGATCTTTACAAGCGCTGGACGGCCTTCGGGCTTTTATCCACCCACTCCCGTTACCACGGAAACTCCTCCTATCGGGTGCCATGGAACTTCGACGAGGAAAGCTGCGACGTCTCCCGGCATTTCGCCAACCTGAAAGGCCGACTGATGCCCTACCTCTTCGCCAACGCCGTTAAGACCCATGAGACCGGCGTCCCCATGATGCGGGCCATGGTGGTGGATTACGGAAACGACCGGAACACCCTGACCATCGACACCCAGTACCTATTAGGCGACTCCCTGCTGGTCGCTCCCATCTTCAACCCGGAGAGCATCGGCCGTTTCTATCTCCCGGCCGGCGGCACCTGGACGGATATCCAGACCGGCGAAAACCTCCCCGGCGGCAGCTGGTACGAGCGGAAGTACGACTATTTCGGCCTTCCCCTTTACGCCAGACCCAACTCCATCCTCGCCTACGGGAACTTCGAGCGCTCCGCCGACTACGACTACGCCGACGGCATGAAGCTCGTCCTCTACGGCATGGAGGAGGGAAACGAAGCCTCCTGCAAGTTCTATTCTCCCGACGGCGCCCTGGCGGCAGACGTGACCGCCCGCCGGGAAAAGGATGCCATTTACCTTTCCGTCACCGGCACGGACAAACCCTTCACCGCTGAAAGCGCCCAAGGGTTTCCCATCGTCCTTCTCTGAAAAAACACAAAAACGAGCGCTGCGAATTTCCCGCAGCGCTCGTTTTTCGTTTGCTCATCAGATGGCGTTTTCTTTGAGCCACTTGGAGACCGGCTCCACGATCTTTGCGATAGATCCGTCGTCCAGCGGCGAGAGGAGCCCCGACTCCCGGATCAGATCCACAAACGTCCGGGTGCCGCCCAGACCCACGAATTTCAGGTACTTCTTCCACGCAGCATTCCAGTCCTTCACCGACTCCATCCAGAACTGCAGCGCCATGCTCTGCGCCAGGCAGTAATCCACATAGTAGAAGGGGTACTGGTAAATATGAAGCTGCCGCTGCCAGCCGGCGCCCCGGCTGTAGAAGGGCAGATCCTCAAAATCCAGATACGGCCGGTACTGCCGCTCCAGTTTGAGCCAGGTCTCGTTCCGCTCCTCCGGCGTCATCTCCGGATGGGTGTACATCAGCTCCTGGAAATGATCCACCATGGAGCCGTAAGGGATGAAGATCAGCGCGTCCTCCGCATGGGAGACCTCGTACTTCTCCGTCTGCTCCTTGAAGAACAGCCGGTGCCACGGGGCGGTGAAGAACTCCATGGACATGGAGTGGGTTTCGCATCCTTCCATGGTAGGCGACCGCAGATCTAAGATCGGGATCGTCCGGGCCGCCACATAATCAGCGAAAGCGTATCCCGCCTCATGGGTCAGCACATCCACATCCCCTGCCGTCCCGTTGAAGTTCGAAAAGATGAAGGGCACCTTGTAAGCCGGCAGGGAAGTGCAGTACCCGCCGGGAGCCTTTCCGGGCTTTGCAAGCACGTCAAAGAGCTCGTTGCCGAATAAGAGCTTTGCAAACTCCGCCGTTTCCGGGGACATTTCGGTGTACATCTTCTCCCCGGCCGCCAGAAGCTCCTCCGGCGTGCCCTGAGGGGTGGCGTTCCCGTCGGGATAGAAGAAGTTGTCGTCGTAAAACTTCATATCCGCAATGCCGATGCGTTTTGCCTGCGCCTTTTTGATCTCAGCGACCACCGGCACCATGCTCTCCACTACCTGCCGGCGGAACCGCGCCACATCGGCAGGGCCGTAGCAGTTCCGGTTCAACCGGATATACCCCAGCTCCAGATAGTTCTCGTACCCCAGCTTCTTCGCCTGAGCCGTGCGGTTTTTCACCAGCTTATCGTAGATCTCGTCGAACTGCTCCCGATTCGCATCAAAAAAGCTGCCTTCCGCCTCGTAAGCCGCTTTCCGGACGGCCCGGTCGGCAGACTGCTTGTAGGGGGCCAGCTGCGCCACCGTCAGAACCTTCCCGTCAAAATCGATCTTGGCGGAAGCGTAGAGCTTCTGATACTGGGACGTCAAAGCATTTTCTTCCTGCAGCAGGGGCACCAGCTCCGGCGCAAACCCCTTCATGGAAAGCTCCGCATTGGTAAAAAGCAGCGTCCCCCACTTTTTCTCCAGCTCCCTCCGGAAGGGAGAAGCGCAGAGCGCCTTGGAAAATTCCTGGGACTTCTCCGTCAGGAGAGGGGTCAGCTCATCGTTATACTCCTGCTCCGCCGCATAAAATTCGTCCGTCGTATCGATGGTGCTGCGGATATAGCAGAGGTTCATCATGGTCTGGACTTCCGTGCTGATGGCTTCCGACTCCATAAAGATTTTTTCCGCTTCCTCTGCGGAAGAAGCGCAGGTAAGCCGCTCCGTCAACCGGGAGATCTGATCCAGAACGGCCTTTTCCACCCGGCGATAGGGCATTTCTGAAAATTTCATACCGATCCTCCTTTTCTCTTTGCCTTTATTGTACCATAATTTTTTCTACTCTGCAACGCTCTGAAACGCCCAAATACTGAACATTT
>USLH01000143.1 GCA_900555435.1 uncultured Oscillospiraceae bacterium
ACCGAGCAGCCCGCGCCCCTGACCGCCGAGGAAAAGAAGGCATATCTCAGCAAGGTGACCGGTGTGTGCCTTGGCTCGGATGCATTCTTCCCCTTCGGCGACAACATCGAGCGCGCACGCCGTTCCGGCGTGACGGCCATCGTCCAGCCCGGCGGCTCCATCCGCGACCAGCAGGTCATTGACACCTGCAACAAGTACGGCATCGCAATGGCCTTCTGCGGCCTGCGGCTGTTCCATCACTAAGGGAAAAGAACGAACCCTCTCAGTCGCCTGACGGCGACAGCTCCCCCGAGGGGGGAGCTTTATGCGGGAAAACAGGCAGAAATGCTTCTTCCGTTGGACGCGGCTCCTGCCGTCAGCGGAAAAAGCGCCCCTTTTCGGGGGAGCTGGCATTGCGCAGCAATGACTGAGAGGGTCATTCAAAAACGGGAAGGTGAATGATATGGCTGAAAAAATCTTGGTAGTGGGCGGCGGCGGCCGCGAGCACGCCATCATCAAGGCACTGAAAAAGAGCCCCGACTGCGGCGAGATCTGGTGCGCACCGGGCAACGGCGGCATCGGCTATGACGCTAAGTGCAAAAACATCAAGGCCACCGATGTGGATACCATGGTAGGCTTTGCAGTGGAAGAAAAGTTCGATTACGTTGTGGTGGCACAGGACGACCCCCTTGCACTGGGCATGGTGGACGCGCTGGCAAAGGTGGGTATCCCCGCCTTTGGCCCGGACAAGGCCGCTGCCCGCATCGAGGCCTCCAAGGTGTTCTCCAAGGACCTGATGAAGAAATACGGCATCCCCACCGCAAAGTACGAGACCTTCGATGATCCCGCAAAGGTCATGGATTACATCCGCGCCGAGGGCAAGTACCCGGTGGTCATCAAGGCAGACGGCCTTGCACTGGGCAAGGGCGTGCTCATCTGCGAAAACGAGCAGCAGGCCGCCGACGGCGTCAAGGAGATCATGCTGGACAAAAAGTTCGGTGCATCCGGCAACCATGTGGTGGTGGAAGAGTTCCTCACCGGCCCGGAGGTCAGCGTGCTGAGCTTTACGGACGGCAAGGTGGTCAAGCCCATGGTGTCCAGCATGGACCACAAGCGTGCCAACGACCACGACACCGGCCTGAACACCGGCGGCATGGGCACCATTGCCCCCAACCCCTACTACACCCCGGAAGTGGCCGCTGAGTGCATGGAGAAAATTTTCCTGCCCACCATCAAGGCCATGAACGCCGAGGGCTGCCCCTTCAAGGGCTGCCTCTACTTCGGCCTGATGCTCACCCCAGACGGCCCGAAGGTCATCGAGTACAACTGCCGCTTTGGTGACCCCGAAACGCAGGTGGTGCTGCCCCTGCTGGAAGGCGACCTGCTGCACATCATGCAGGCCTGCACCAACGGCACGCTGGAAAACGAGGAGGTCAAGTTCTCGGACGGTGCTGCCGCCTGCGTCATTCTGGCTTCCGGCGGCTACCCGGTGGCTTACGAGAAGGGCAAGCCCATCACCGGCCTTGTGGACGGCCAGCTACCCGGCGAGGAGAATGTGACGGTCTACCACTCCGGCACCGCCATCACCGAGGACGGCACCCTTGTCACGGCCGGCGGCCGTGTGCTGGGTGTCACCGCCACCGGCCCGCGCCTGACCAACGCCCTGAGCCACGCCTATGAAGCAGCCGAGAAGATCAGCTTTGAAAAGCTGCATAAGCGTAGCGATATCGGCCTGCGTGCCCTGAAAGCGCTGGCAGAGAAGCAGTAATTAGGAAAAGCACCCTCATCAGTCGCCTGCGGCGACAGCTTCCCCCGACTGGGGGAAGCCTTTTCCGCCAGATGACGCTGCTGAAGCCTTCCCCCGGTCGGGGGAAGGTGGCGAGCTTGCGAGCCGGATGAGGGCGCGCCTTCAGAAGAATTGAATCATAAGGGGGAACCTACCCAATGGTCTATCGTATTTATGTGGAAAAAAAGCCCGGCTTCGATGTGGAAGCCACCGGCCTGAAAAATGAGCTCACCAGCCTGCTGGGCATCAAGGACCTGACCGGTCTGCGCCTGCTGAACCGCTACGACGTGGAGGGCATCGACGGGGAGACCTTTGAGACCGCGTCCCGTACCATCTTCTCGGAGCCGCCGGTAGACGTCACTTATCCGGAGCTGCCCGAGGTGAAAAACGGCCGGGTGCTGGCGGTGGAGTATCTCCCGGGCCAGTTCGACCAGCGTGCCGATTCCTGCGAACAGTGCATCCAGATCATGACCCAGGGGGAGCGCCCTGCCGTCCGGAACGCCCGGATCTATCTGCTGGAAGGAAAGCTGACCGATGAGGAGTTCGAGGCGGTGAAGAACCACCTCATCAACCCCGTGGAAGCAAGAGAAGCAAGCCTCGACGCCGTGGAGACCCTGAAGACCGACTACGCCATCCCCACCACCGTAAAGACCCTGACCGGTTTCATCGGTCTTGACGAGGAGGAGCTGGCGGAGTTCATCCGGGATTACGGCCTTGCCATGGATCTGGACGACATCAAGTTCTGCCAGTCCTATTTTAAAGAGACTGAAAAGCGGGATCCCACCATTACCGAGATCCGGATGATCGACACCTACTGGTCCGACCACTGCCGCCATACCACCTTCGGCACCATTCTGGACGAGGTGGAGATCGATGACCCCGCCATTGCCGCCAGCTTTGACAAATACCAAGAGATCCGGGACGAGCTTTATGTTGGTCGGGTAAAGCCCGTGACCTTAATGGATCTTGCCACCATCGGAGCCAAGAAGCTCAAAAAAGACGGCAAGCTCAAGGAATTAGACGAGAGCGAGGAGATCAATGCCTGCTCCGTGAAGATCAATGTGGACGTGGACGGCGTCACTGAAAAGTGGCTTCTGATGTTCAAAAACGAGACTCACAACCATCCCACCGAGATCGAACCCTTCGGCGGAGCCGCTACCTGCCTGGGCGGCGCCATCCGTGATCCCCTGTCCGGACGTTCTTATGTGTATCAGGCCATGCGGGTCACCGGTGCATCCGATCCCACTGTTCCCCGCAGTGCAACCTTAAAGGGTAAGCTGCCCCAGAAGAAGCTGGTCACCACCGCCGCTCACGGCTACAGCTCCTACGGCAACCAGATCGGCCTTGCCACCGGCGAGGTCACCGAGCTTTACCATCCCAATTACGTCGCCAAGCGGATGGAGATCGGCGCCGTCATCGGTGCCACTCCGGAGAACCATGTGGTTCGGGACGTCCCCGACCCCGGCGACGTGGTGATCCTTTTGGGCGGCCGCACCGGACGGGACGGCTGCGGCGGAGCCACCGGTTCTTCCAAATCTCACACCCTGGAATCCCTCCACACCTGCGGAGCGGAAGTTCAGAAGGGCAACCCTCCCATTGAACGGAAGATCGCCCGGCTGTTCCGGGATCCTGCGGTGACCCGGATGATCCGCCGCTGCAACGACTTTGGCGCCGGCGGTGTTTCCGTCGCCATCGGCGAGCTGGCGGACGGCCTTTCCATCGATCTGGACGCCGTTCCGAAAAAATACGAGGGCTTAGACGGCACCGAGCTTGCCATTTCCGAATCCCAGGAGCGGATGGCAGTGGTCGTTGCCCCCGAGAACGCCGACAAATTCATCCGTCTTGCCAATCAGGAAAACCTGGAAGCGACCAAGGTGGCCGTGGTCACCAAAGAGCCCCGGCTGACCATGGATTGGAGCGGGAACCGGATCGTCGACCTGTCCCGGGAATTCCTAAGCTCCAACGGTGCAGAAAAGCACGCAAGGGCTTCCGTGAAGGTCGCTCCCGTCCATCCCGTCCATAACCGGAAGGACGTAAAGGAGGACTGGATCGCCCACCTTTCCGACCTGAACATCTGCTCCCAGAAGGGTCTGGTGGAGATGTTTGACAGCTCCATCGGCGGCAATACCGTCACCATGCCCTTCGGCGGCAAATATCAGATGACCAAGACCCAGGCCATGGCGGCCAAGCTGCCGGCGCTGGAGGGCGAGACCAACGCCTGCTCCATCATGGGCTGGGGCTATAACCCCTATCTTTCCGAGCAGAACCCCTACTTAGGCTCCATGTACGCCGTGGTGGAATCCGTGGCGAAGGTGGTCGCAGCCGGCGGCACCCATACCCCCTGCTGGCTCACCTTCCAGGAGTATTTCGAGCGGCTCCGTGACGAGGACACCCGCTGGGGCAAGCCTCTGGCAGCCCTGCTGGGCGGAATGGAAGCCCAGCTGCAGTTAGGGTGCGCCGCCATCGGCGGCAAGGACTCCATGTCCGGCTCCTTTGAGGACATCGACGTTCCTCCCACGCTGGTCTCCTTCGCCGTATCCATGGGCGACGCCCGGACGGTGATCTCCCCCGAATTCAAGCAGATCGGCTCCACCGTGGTGCTGCTGACCCCCGCTTACAACGCAGATGGCGCCCCGGATTTTGAAAGCGTCAGAGCGCTCTTCACCCGGGTGGAGGAAATGATCCGCTCCGGTGAAGCCATTTCCGCATGGACGCTGGGCTTCGGCGGCGTGGCGGAAGCAGTGGCCAAGATGGCCTTCGGCAACCGGGTGGGCTTCCAGTTTGCAAGAAAGCTCCCCGACGAGCTGCTTTTTAACCCCGTTTACGGCGGCTTTGTTCTGGAACTGTCCGGCAGTGCGAAGGCAAACGACAATGAAATTTTGGGCGTTACCCTGCTGCAGCCGGAGATCCTTTCCGCCGACGGCTCCGTCCGCCTGACCCTTGAGGAATTGCAGAAAGCCTATGAGGAGAAGCTGGAGCCTGTGTTCCGCTGCAACATCCCCTCCAGCGATGAAAAGATCCCTGCCTACAGCTACGAGGCAGAACACCGGGCGGCTCCTGCCATCAAGGTGGCTTCTCCCCGGGTGCTGATCCCCGTTTTTCCCGGCACCAACTGCGAATACGACACCCAGCGGGCCTTTGAGCGGGCGGGCGCTACCACCGATATTTTCGTCATCAACAACCTTTCCAGCAGCGCCATTGAGGAGTCGGTGGAGGAATTCGCCCGTCGGATCCAGAAGGCGCAGATCATCATGATTCCCGGCGGCTTCTCCGGCGGCGACGAGCCCGACGGCTCCGGAAAGTTCATCACCGCTTTCTTTAGAAATCCCCGGATCAAGGACGGTGTCCATGAGCTTCTGAAAAACCGGGACGGCCTGATGCTGGGCATCTGCAACGGCTTCCAGGCGCTGGTCAAGCTGGGACTTGTCCCCTACGGCGAGATCGTGGAGATGACCCCCGATTCTCCTACTTTGACCTTTAACTCCATCGGCCGGCACCAGTCCCGGATGGTCACCACCCGCATCGCCTCCAACAAGTCCCCGTGGCTTGCCAATACTCAGGTAGGCGACTTCCACACCGTTCCCGTGTCCCACGGCGAAGGCCGGTTTGTGGCAAGCGAGGAGTGGATCCGGATGCTGGCGCAGAACGGACAGATTGCCACCCAGTATGTGGATCTGACCGGCGAGCCCACCTACGACATCCGTTATAATCCCAACCGTTCCGTGGCGGCCATTGAGGGCATCACCTCCCCTGACGGCCGGGTCTTGGGCAAGATGGCTCACAGCGAGCGCACCGGCGAAAACGTTGCCAAAAACATCGATGGCGACAAGGATCAGAAGATCTTCCGCAGCGGTGTGGAGTATTTCCGCTGATTCGGCTGATCGATCCGAAAAAACGTCCCGTCCGGAGAATAGACAGGTGTTCGTAAAACAGTTAATCCTCCGTATGGCTTAGACCATGCGGAGGATTTGTTTATGT
>USLH01000144.1 GCA_900555435.1 uncultured Oscillospiraceae bacterium
TCCGCATGGTCTAAGCCATACGGAGGATTAACTGTTTTACGGACACCCGTCTATGAGGCAGACGCTTTTTAAAATTCAATCGGAAGCGGTGAGGGTGCGGACCAGATCCCGGTAGATCTCCGTGGAGCGGACGGTGAAGTTTTTGGAGATGATCTGAGCCTGCTCCCGGTCGGGGGCGTAGAAGGTCAGGGTGAAGAAGTCCAAGTCCCCTTCGTGGACGGAGCAGACCACCCGGAAGCCCTTTCCGTCGGGGAGAATCTTGGCGGCGACTTCGTTTTTCCGGCGGAGGCGGGAAAGAAGCTCCATGCCTTGCTGCACCACGTTGTCCCGGAGGGAGGAGGGAAGTGCCTGCCTGAGGTTCTCGGCAGTCTCTTTCCCCAAGGGAGTCAGGGAGAGGGAGCCGTTTTCTTCGGAAAGCTGGCCGCTTGCTTTCAGCTCGCTTAAAGCGGTGGTCAGGGTGAAGTAGTCGGTGAGGCCGCCTTCGGTGCAGACCTCCACGATGTTTTCCGGGGTAAGGGGGGCGTTTAAGGTGCTTAAAAGGTAGCAGACGAGGATCTTTACCTCATAGGTTTCCTTTAAGCCGCCGGGGGAGATCCCCGCAATGATCGTTTCAGCCATCCAATCGCTCCTTTCGCTGAATCTATCTTTTATTTTACCACAAAGGACGAAGGATGAAAAGTGGGTGGGGAGAATTTTCGGGAGAAAGAGAGAGGGGCGGCTTTTTAAGCCGCCCCTTAAAGGAGAGATCAGGAGGTTATTTGTAGAATTCGTTATGGATGTCGGTGGCTTCCTGCAGGAGGGTGTCGTAGCCGACGGCCTTGATGTTTTCCACCATGGTGTCGTAGTAGCTAATTGGCTGGGCGCCGGTGATGATCTGGATGGAAGCTTCGTCGAAGATCTTTTCGATTTCGGTGATGTAGTCGGCGGCAGAGGCGGGCTGGACGGGGACGGCTTTGTCCCACATGGCGTAGCGGTCCTTGTCGCCGTAGAGGGTGTCATCCCGCCAGGTGGCGTAGATGGGGTTCAAGACGTGGTCGGTCTTATAGTTGTTGGCGAAGATGAAGCAGCCGTTGGCGCCGATGCGGGTCAGGTTGTTCCGGTCTTCGGCGTATTCGCCGATGAGGACGGGGGTCTTGCTTTCATCGTACTCCCACTGTTCGCCTTCAATGCCGTACTGGGCGATGAGGGCGTCCTGGGGGTCGGCAAAGCCGTTGGTCTTTTCGATGATCTCAAAGAACCGTGCCAGCCGTGGGGTATCGGCGCAGAAGTCTGCGGAGAAGCTGCTCCAGTAGGCGTAGTCGGTCAGACCGGTGTATTTCCGTCCGCCCTCGACCTCAATGGGATAGCCGAAGGAGTAGGTCTCGTCGGGGAAGTTCTGATAGAAGAGCTCCTGGTTTGCGGCCAGTGCGACGCCGTTTTCGTAGGTCTCCTTGCTGCGCCAGTGGTTCATGATGCCCATGGCGGTGAAGCCGATGCGCCCGTTGTCAAAGGCGTGGCTCAATGCCCAGTAGCCGCCCTTGTTCTCGCCGGTGATGAATTCCGGGTCGATGACGCCGTCGGCGTACCATTTGGCTAAGACTTCCAGAGCGGCCTTGGTCTGGGGATGGAGAGCGGAGTAGATGACGCCGCCCTTTCCGTCGTCGATCCAGGTTTTTTCCGGGACGCCGAAGTTGCCGTAAAGGAAGGAGATGCCGGTATTGGAAAGGCCGTAGGTATCTTTCACGCCGTTTCCGTCGGGATCATCGTTTGCAAAGCTGTACATGACCTTCTCAAATTCGTCGAAGGTGCGGGGAATGGAGAGACCGGCTTTTTCAAGCCACGAATCCCGGTAGATGATGGCACAGCCGTAGGCGTAGTTGCCGTTGACGCCGGGGATAGTGAACTGTTTGCCATCGATGGTAGCCATCTTCCATGCAGTCTCGCCCAAGTCGTCCATGGCTGCCGCAACGGCGGGGGCGTGCTCCCGGAAGAGTTCGGGATCCCAGCTGCCGCAGATGCCTTCCTGCACCCAGGAGCGGAAGTTGTTGTAGCCCATGGTGCAGATCACGTCCGGAATGTCACCGGTAGCGAGGCGGAGGGGAACAATCTCGGAGCGTTTGTCTTTTTCGATGTAGTCGAACTGGAAGGTGCAGTTAAAATAGTCCTCCCAATACTTGATCATTTCGCCGTTGGGGTCGACCTCAGCGGTCAGCTCCTGGAAGAAGCGATAGGTGTAGTGTTCGGGTTCGGTGCTGGATTCACCGGAGGAATCGGAAGAGCTGGCGGGGGTGGAAGACGAGGGGGCGTTGCTGGATGGCTCCGAAGAGGAGGAGCCGCTGCCTCCGCAGCCGGTCAGGGCTGTGGCGAGCATGGCAGTGCAGAGCAGGAAAACGGTCAGCTTTTTCATGGGAACACTCCTTTTCATATTTTTAGCCGGGGCTACCCGGGCTTTGGTTCTCAGCCTTTCAGGGATCCGATGTAGATGCCCTTTACAAAGTATTTCTGAACGAAGGGATAAATGCAGAGGATGGGCAGGGTGGTGACGTAAACGCACGCCGCTTTTAACGTTTCGGGCTTGGGGACAAAGTCGCTGTACTGCTGCTGATCTCGGGTCATGCTGGCAGTTCCGTCGGAGATGATCCGCTGGAGCACCACTTGAACCACCATTTTACTGGTGTCCTTCATGTAGACCATGCAGTCAAACCAGGCGTTCCAGTGATAAACGGCGACCCAGAGGGCAATGGTGGCGATAATGGGGAGGGAGGTAGGAAGCACCACCAGCCGGAAGGTCTGAAAGTCGGATGCGCCGTCGATGAAGGCAGCCTCCTCCATTTCTTTGGGCACCTGCTGGAAGAAGTTGCGCATGATGATGAGGTTGTAGGCGCTGACCAAAACGGGGAGGATCAGCACCAGCCGGTTGTTCATCAGGTGGATCTGGTTCCGCCAGAGGTAATGAGGGATCAGGCCGGCATTGAAGTACATGGTAAAAATCACGAAAAACGTCCAGAAGATCCGGTGAGGGAAGCAGGGCTTGGAGAGGGCGTAAGCCCCCAGAGAGGTGAGAATCACGGCTCCGGCTGTGCCGACGACGGTGACAAAGAGGGTGTTGGCGTAGCCGGTCCAGATGTCCTTGTTCCGGAAAACGGTCTTATAATTTTCAAAGGTAAACTGCTTGGGCCAGAAGAGGAGATTGTTGTCGAAGCTGCTGGGGAGCTTATCGAAGGAGAGCGCCAGCAGGTAGAGAAAGGGCAGGAGAATGGTCATGCAGAGGAAGAGCAGGACGACGACGTTTACGATCTCGAAGACAATGTCGCCTTTGGTGCAGCGCCGGAAAAGTTTAGCCATGACGATCCCCCCTTACCAGATGGCGCTTCCGCCCAGCCAGCGGGTCACCTGATTGGCCAGCACCACAAGGGCGAAGGCAACCAGATTCTTGAAAAGCCCGGCTGCAACGGAGAAGCTGTAGCGCATATCGATGAGGCCCCGGCGGTAGACGTAGGTGTCAAGCACGTCCGCTACTTTATAAACGCCGGGATTGTAGAGGTTGTAGATCTGGTCGAAGCCGGCGTTGATGAGGTTTCCGATGTTCATGACGAACATGATGGTGATGACGGAGAAAAGGCTTGGGAGGGTGATGGCGAAGATCCGCTGGATCCGGGTGGCGCCGTCCACCCGTGCGGCTTCGTAAAGCTCCGGGGAGATGGAGGACACCGATGCCAGATAGATGATGGAGCCCCAGCCGACTTCCTTCCAGATGTAGGTGACCACCAGCGTGCCCACGAAATATTTGGTGTCGCCTAAGAAGTAGACAGGCTTTCCGCCCAGCGCCACGATCAGGTTGTTCACAAGGCCGCCGGAGGGGGAAAGGACCTGTAGGAATAAGCCGCTTAAAATGACCCAGGATAAGAAGTGGGGGAGATAGCTGATGGTCTGCACCGTCTTTTTGAAGCGGGGGCTCATCAGCTCATTCAAGAGGATCGCCAGAAGGATAGGGGCGGGGAAGCCGAAGAGGATCTTCAAGGCGCTGATGTAAATGGTGTTCCGGAGGACTTCCAGGAAACTGGGCATAGCGAAGAGAGTCTGGAAGTTTTTGAAGCCCACCCATTCGCTGTCCCAGATGCCTTTGGAGATCTTGAAATCCTTAAAGGCGATGACGATGCCGCCCATGGGGATGTACTGGAAGATCACGAAAAGCACCACCACAGGCAGGAACATGAGAACCAGTTGGTAATGCTCCCGATAACCGGAAAAGCTGTGAAGGAACCGTTTGTACCAAGGGAGCTTCGCCATAGGATTTCCACCTTTCTTTTTGAGCCGTCCGGCCTGATGAGCTTATTATAGGGGACGGAAGAAAAAATGTCTATAAAAACTATGTGGGAACGGAAGAAAATCGTGCGGTTTTGCATAGAAAAATTGTGCGACCGGTTGTAAAATCGTGCGGAGTGCGCAAAAACGGCGCAGGAAGGGGCTTCCTGCGCCGTTTTTCTCAGGCTTCGTCGGTGGGAGGGGGCTGGACTCCGGCGGGGGAGCAGCCGTAAAACTGCTTGAATTTTTTGTCAAAATAGGAGGCGGAGCGGAATCCTACCCGGAGGGAGACCTCCGATACGGTGAGGTCTCCTTGTTCCAGAAGCTCTCTTGCTTTCTTCATCCGGACGTCGTTCAGGCAGGCGAGGAGGGTGACGCCGGTGGCTTCCTTAAAGAGGCGGCTCAGGTGGTAGCGGCTTAAGGAAACGGCGTCGGCGATGTCCTGGACGGAGAGGTCTTCGGCGTAGTGCTCCTGAATAAAACGGAGGGCCTTGCGGATGACTGCGGTGTTGCGGGCAGTGTCGCCGGAGCGGGAGGCGGCAAGGATCTGGCGGATCATGGCGGAAAGGCGGGCAAGGACCTGCTCTGAATCGGAGAGGGAGCGGAAAAGCTCGGAAAGGGGAGCGGGAAAGAGATCCCGCAGATCCATGAGGTTTTGCTGGGCAAAGCTCTCCACCTCCCGGAGGACGGCGTCCACCATTTCCCGGTAGGAGGCGTAGGAGAGGCGGTCTTTGATCAGGCGGCGGAAGAAGCACTCCAATGCTTCCAGGCAGGGTCCCTCTTCGCCACGGCTTAAGGCGGCGGCAAATTCGGGAAAGCCCTCCCGATTCCAGAGGTTCTGATCCCAGAGGGAGGTCTCCTCGTAGGGGAAGAAGAACCGGTGGGGGTAAAGATCCCGGTAGCGGAGGGCGGAGCGGGCCTGCTCGTAAAGGATGGGGAGGGCGTCCCGGCTGTTCCCTCCGGCGCCGGCCCCGCAGTGAATCAGCACATCGAAGCGGCTTTCCATGGCATCGGAAAGCTGTTCCGCTAAGGAAGCGGGAGAGAAGTCCTCGTCCTCGTAATTGAGGATCAGCGCCAGCTGCTCCCCGGAGATGCGGCAGTATTCCAGGGAGAGGGGCTCCTGCTCATAACAGGAGCGGAACTGCTCCCAGACCAGATGGAAGGCTTCTTCGGTGACCTCGCCGGAGAAGGTGCGGTACTGTAAGACACAGCAGTTGAAGAACCGATAGGGAAAAGAGAGTTTTAAAAAGCCGGAGATCTGCTGCTGCTCCTCAGGCGGG
>USLH01000145.1 GCA_900555435.1 uncultured Oscillospiraceae bacterium
CCTCCTGATTTCTCCTGAAAATAAAACAGTGCAGACTGTTCATTCAGCCTGCACTGTTCATTGCGATTTATGCGGTTAGGTTCTTTCTAACTCTCAAAAAGCGTATGACAATGTAAGCCCGCAGCAAGTACCGTTACCCATGGCATTCGCGGACTGCATATTCATCATAACGCGGACAAAGCGGAACATTGTCATACCCCTTTCTTTCAAATTTATTTTGACTATCTTACCACAGTTCTTTCGGTTTTGCAAGAGGAAAATTCTATTTTCCTGAAATTCTCCGGAAAATCAGCCCAAAGGCGCGTGTTTAAGCAATTTGCGGTCCTTTTCGCCGTAAAAGCGCACCGCGTTGATATGGCTGTTAATCTCATTGCGCAGCTCTGTGTTTTCGTAGGCGTATTCGCCTGTTACGGTGCTGACATCTGCACTCAGTAGCGCAAACATATTGCTTCTTGCGAGCACGCCGTAGGTGATTTCCGTTTCTTTATCGCGCAGGCCGTTGTCGCTCTGCACGGCGTCGCTGTAAAAGAGTTCGAGGTATTTAAAGACTTCCTCGGCGCACTTCGTATTCGGATTCACCGCCGCATAGGCCGTGACGAACGCCGTCACACCGCCCGCATCGTTTGGGACGGTCAGCGCGTAGGTATCGTTTTTGTTCTGTGCGTAATAAGTAAAGCCATCTTCGTACCATGCGCCGCCGGTAAGTGAAACTTCGGCGTCTGCAACTTCATTTTCGACAGTGGGCACGGAAAATTCCGATGCGGTTTCAACATCCGCAAGCTGTGCGCCGTACCAGCTCGCCTGATGCGCCTGCAAAACACTCAAAACAGTATCGTCCTTGCAGGTTTTCAGCGCGTCAAAAGACATATACTGCGCGTTCGGGTCCTGCATCTGCGCTTTATCGAGCAGATAGGTGTTCACGCGGTACAAAAGCGGCAGCACGACCTGCTCACCGTTTACCTTGCCGGCATTAAACACCGGCTGCACCTGTGCGCTCAGGTCAAGATAGAGGCTGCTTTTAATGTAGGTATCAAGCGGCAGAAATGCGCCGTCTGCCATACTCTGCTCCACATCCGGGAAAAGCGCGGACGTACAAGTCGAGTTCGGGGCGTGCGCCGCCAAAATAAACGCGTCGGGCCCGCCGCCGGCTTCGATCTCGGCACGAATTTCTTCTATCTTTGCTTCGCGCTCGGCTCCATTGCTCGGTAGCGCGACAAACTCCACCGGGCACTCGCCGTAGAGGTATTCGTAAATCTCCGTGATTGGATTATTCTTGAAGAAATTTTTGTTTTCCACTAAAATCGTCGGCTTTTTCTCCCCTGCTGTTTGTGCTTTCGGCGCGCTTTGAACGCCGCACAGCACCTGCATCAGCACCAAGATTGCCAAAACAACCACACATTTGCGTTTCATATCGTCCGCCTCCTTTTAAATCAGTACAGTAACTCAATAAAGCGCGCGAATACGCAAAATGAGAACGACCGCAACCGTTCTCCCGATGTTAAAAGTATATGCGCGTTTACGGGAAACCGCTTTTGTTATAAAAAGAATAACATAAAAGCGCGAATTTTGTCAATATCGTTTCAGCCAAAACGGGGAGGCATTTTTATATGCAATAAACAAAAAGGACAGAAAGCTTGCACTCTCTGTCCCCTTTTATTCAAGATTGCGACTAAACCTATAAGCCGAGTTCTGTCGTGTGTGACAATCTATCTCGACGACGCATTGCTGCGCCGCTCAAGCCACCTTTCGGGAGCACCGGACCAGTGATAGCCTCCCAGCTGGTGTTGCATCGGATAGGGTTTACATGGCAGCAGGGTTCCCCCTGCTCCGGTGAGCTCTTACCTCGCCTTTCCACCCTTACCGGGGGAACCCCCGGCGGTATCTCTCTGTTGCACTTTCCCTGAAGTCGCCTTCGGCTGCCGTTAGCAGTTATCCTGTCCTGTGATGCTCGGACTTTCCTCATGGATCGCTCCACGCTGCCACACAGTCTTCTCAGCCTATTCATCTTAGCAGATTTCCGGCAGATTGTCAAGAGAGGCAGGGGATTTGGGGCTTAGCGGGACGGAATCGACGAAAATGTTCGGATGCGTTGACAAACCCGGCGGAACATGGTATCATCAAACATAGAATCCAATGGAATTCACGGAAAGGGGATCCTTGCTTGCAGGAGCGTGCCGGACGGGCGGTTTTCAGAAAAGTGCTGCTCTTCGGGGCGCTGGCGGCGGGGATGGTGCTGCTTCTGGATGTGGGGTGCATTTTCCGGCGTGTGACCGGGATACCCTGTCCCGGCTGCGGCATGACGCGGGCGCATCTGGCGGCTCTGCGGCTGGATTTCAAAGCGGCGTTTTTCTATCACCCGCTGTGGCCGCTGCCGATCCCGCTTCTGGCGCTGGAGGTTTTTAAACCCCGGTGGTTTGCGGAAAAGCGGAGGTGGAAGATGATTCTGAGCGTTTTGCTTTTGATTGCAGCGCTGGGAATCTACGCCGTGCGGATGATTCTGTTTTTTCCGGATACGCCGCCCATGGAGTATCTGCCCGGAAACCTGCTTCACTGGGTAGTCTCGCTGATCCGTGGATTTCTAAGACATTGAACGGAGGCTTCACACATCATGATCCAACAGAGAAATTTTGTCACCTTCCTGCTTTTAAACCTGATCACCTGCGGCATTTACTCCTTCTACTTCATCTACACCGCTACCCGGGACATCAACACGCTGGTGGGGAACGATGGGCGGAACGTGGAGCCTTCCACCGCAGTCCTGCTGACAATCGTGACCTGCGGGTTTTACTCCTACTACTGGTACTATGATCAGGGCAACCGGATCAAGGCGCTGGCCGACCGGAACAACATCCCCTGTCCTGAGAACGGCACCAGCTACCTGATGTGGATCCTGCTGGGGGCGCTGATCTGCGGGATCGGCTCCTGGATCGGGATCTATCTCTTCATCAAGAACTTAAATAACCTGATTGCCGCTTACAACGCCAGCATGTACGGCGCCTACGGTAATTCCAATCAGCAGCCTCCCGTTCCTCCTCAGGCATAAGAAAAAAGAAGCGCCCGTTCCGGAAAAAGGAGCGGGCGCTGTTTCTTAGAAAGGAGCATGGAAAAAGGCGTTTTCCCGAAGGAAAACGCCTTTCATCATTCCGCACGGAGAGTCAGATAGCCCGGGTCACTTTATTGGAACGCAGGCACCGGGTGCAGGCATAAACGCGGCAGGGCTTGCCGTCTACGATTGCCTTCACACGCACTACATTGGGTTTCCAGGTTCTGTTGGAACGTCTGTGAGAGTGAGAAACCTTAATCCCAAACGTTACGCCTTTTCCGCAGAAATCACATTTTGCCATAATACTGCACCTCCTTTAGGTTCACATAACGATATTATTTTAGCAGATTTCCGGGAGAAAAGCAAGGGTTTTTTCAAAGAAAATTGGGAAGTCGTGAAAAAACCTTGAATTTACCGGCATATCCCTTGTATTTTCCCGGCAGAAACGATATAATAAGTGTATTGCGACAAGAATCTGACAACTGCGGAGGATCTTTTTATGACCATACCGACGAGTATCGTCTCTCTCTTATATCGGACGGTCGTCCGGCTTATCGTACTGCTGACGGCGCTGCCGTTTCACGAATGCGCCCATGCGTGGATGGCAAACAAGCTGGGGGATCCCACAGCGAAGAACCAGGGTCGGCTGACCTTAAACCCCATGAAGCATCTGGATCCCATGGGAGCCGTGCTGATGCTGGTGGCGGGGTTCGGCTGGGCAAACCCGGTGCCGGTGAACCCGAACAATTTCAAAAACCGCAAGGGCGGCATGGCTCTGACGGCGCTGGCGGGGCCTGTATCCAACCTGCTGCTGGCGTTTGTCTGCACGGTGGTTTATAAAATTTTAGCGTATGCGGGCTATGCAGCTTCCGGCTTTCCGGGGGAGCTCCTCTCTTCTCTGGCGCAGGCGTTCCTTCTGATGGTGTCTTTGAACGTAGGCTTGGGCGTGTTCAACCTGGTGCCCATCCCTCCGCTGGATGGCTCCCGGATCCTCAACCTGATTCTGCCGGAAAAGACCTACTTCCAGATCATGAAGTACGAGCGGATTATCATGTTAGCCCTGTTTGCGGCTATTTTTATCGGGCTGTTGGACGGGCCTCTGGCGTTCGTGGAGGGGAAGGTCTATCAGCTTCTCGATCTGCTGACGAGGTTTGTGGACTGGATCGCCCGGGCGATTCTCTCTTAAGGCGGCGTCATGGCGGTACAGCTGGAATTTCACTTGGGGGAGTTTGAGGGGCCGCTGGAGCTGCTTCTTTTTCTCATCTCCAAGCACAAATTAAACATCAACGACATCGAGATTTCCGCCCTTCTGGAGCAGTATCTGGACTACATCGAACGGATGCAGGCGGCGGATCTGGAGGTGGCGTCGGAATTTTTGGAAATGGCGGCGCGGCTTGTCTACATCAAGACCGTCTCCCTTCTTCCCCGGCAGGAGGAAGAAGGGGAGCAGCTGCGGCGGGAGCTGCAGGGGCAGCTCCTGGAATACAGCCTCTGCAAGCAGATCGCCGGGGAAATGGCGGAAATGTATCTGGGGAACCGGGTATTCGTCCGGGCTCCGGCGAAGATCCGGGTGGATTCCGTTTATCGGGGGAATCATCGGCCGGAAGAGCTGCTGGCAGGCTATCGGCTGGTGGTGGGAAAAGCGGCGAGAAAGCTGCCCCCTCCGGCGGCGGCATTTTCCGGCATTGTCAACCGGCGGGTGGTCTCGGTGACCTCCCGGATCGTTTATATTTTAAAGAAGCTGTACCGCACCGGGCAGGTACCCTACGGGGAGTTCTTTCAGGCGACGGATCGCAGCGAGCTGGTCGCCACCTTTCTTGCTATGCTGGAGCTGATGAAGTCCAAGCGGATCGTGGTCAGCGATGACAACACCACGGTGTTTTTCCGGCGGGATGAGGTCTTACCGGAAGAAACGGAAGAAGGAGCGGCGTTATGAGCACGAAAAATCCCTTGAGCCTTCTGGAGGCGGTTTTATTCGCCTGCGGGGAGCCGATCGAGATCAGCAAGCTGGCGGCGGGACTTTCGCTGGATATGGCCGCCATCCGGGAACAGCTTTCCGCCTATGCCGAACGGCTCCAGAGAAGCGACCGTGGAATGGAGCTTTTGTTTTTAGGGGACACCGTCCAGCTTTGCAGCAAGCGCTGTTATGAGGAGCAGGTGGCGGCAGTCCTTGCCTCCCGGAAAAATGCGCCGCTTTCCGGAGCGGCCATGGAAGTCCTTGCCATCATCGCCTACAATCAGCCGGTGACCAAGAGCTTTGTAGAGCAGGTCCGGGGGGTGGAAAGCGGGCAGATCGTCAACAATCTGGTGGAAAAGGCGCTGGTGGAGGAAGCCGGGCGGCTGGACGTCCCGGGAAGGCCCATCACCTACCGTACGACGCCGAATTTCCTCCGCTGCTTCGGGATCTCAGCTCTTTCGGAGCTGCCGCCCCTGCCCGGGGGAGGGGCTTCCGGCGGGGAAGCGGTCACCGAAGACGGGG
>USLH01000146.1 GCA_900555435.1 uncultured Oscillospiraceae bacterium
CCGCCATTGCAAGAGCGCTGGCGAACGACCCGAAGATCCTACTTTGCGACGAGGCTACCTCCGCACTGGATCCTCAGACCACCAAGTCCATCCTGAACCTTTTGAAGAAGCTTAACGAATCTCTGGGCATCACCATTGTGGTCATTACCCACGAAATGGCGGTGGTCAAGGAGATCTGCAGCCGGGTGGCGGTCATGGATCACGGACGGGTGGTGGAAGAAGGGGAGGTCTTCTCCGTTTTTGCCGCCCCGAAGGAAAAGCTGACCCGGGACTTTATAAAGACCACCTCCAATCTGCAGAAGATCGAAGAGCTGGTGGCGGAGCATTCGCCAGTGACGGCTTTGAAGCCCGGTGAACGGATCGTCCGGCTCTCTTATGTAGAGAAAAATGCTTCCGAGCCGCTGATCTCCACCGTAACCCAGAAGTTCGGGGTAATTCTAAACATCATCTTTGCTGATGTGGAGATCGTACAGAATGCGCCCATCGGCGGAACGGTAGCCATTATCAGCGGAGAGAGCGGACAGATCGATGCAGCTCTTGCCTATCTGCGGGAGAAAAACGTCGGCGTGGAGGTGATTGAAGATGGAAAACCTGCTTGAAAAATTGATCCCCAATGTGATGGCACGGCTTCCGGATTTTTTCAAGGCCATCGGCGACACCCTCGTTATGGTTGGATGGTCCGGGATCATCGCCTTCGTCTTCGGGCTTTTTTTCGGCATCGTTGTTACGGTGACGAGACCCGGAGGAATCTTAGAAAACAAGATCCTCTACCAGATCCTTGATAAGCTCATCAACTTTTTCAGAGCCATTCCCTTCATCATTCTGCTGACCTGGGTGATCCCCCTTTCCCGGGCGGTCATGGGCACCGCCATCAACGTAAAGGGCGCCATCGTCCCGTTGGTTCTGGGAACCGTGCCCTTCTTCTCCCGACAGGTGGAAAGCGCACTGGCCCAGACGGATAAGGGTCTGATTGAAGCGGCTCTTTCCATGGGCTCCAGCCCGCTGGAGATCATCTTCCGGATTTATTTAAAAGAGAGCATTGCCCCCATCGCACGGGCCACCACCATTACCGCCATCAGCCTGGTAGGGCTGACCGCCATGGCAGGTGCGGTAGGCTCCGGCGGCTTGGGAGACTTCGCCATCCGTTACGGGCACGACCGGAACATGACGGACGTGACGTGGGTGACGGTGATCACCGTCTTCCTGCTGGTCAGCATCATCCAGCTCATCGGCAACTGGATCGTCAGGAAAAACAAGCACTGAGGAGGAGCCGTAAATGGAAATTCAGAAACGGAAAATCGTCATCATCGGAGCCGGTCACGTTGGCTCCCACGCAGGCTATGCCCTGATTTCTCAGGGAATCGCAGACGAGATCGTCTACATTGACGTGGACGAGAAGAAAGCCGCCGCTCAGGCGCTGGATCTGTTCGATTCCACCGTTTACCTTCGGCAGCGTGCCATCGTCCGGGCAGGGGATTATTCCGACGCAAAGGATGCCCAGCTGATGATCGTGGCAGCCGGCCCCCTGCCGGATATGAGCAAGGGTCAGACCCGGATGGACACCCTCCGGCAGACCATCGCCATCATGAAGGACGTAGCGGAGAAGATCCGAATGTCCGGCTTCGCCGGAATCATCTTGAATATCTCGAATCCTGCCGATGTGGTGACCCACTACCTGCAGCACGTCTTAAACTGGCCATCGCAGAAGATCTTTTCCACCAGCACTACCCTCGACTCCGCACGGCTCCGCCGGGCAATTGCCGAGGCGGTGGGCGTGGATCAGAAATCGGTCTATGCCTATGCTTTAGGGGAACACGGCGAGAGCCAGATGGTCCCCTGGTCCACGGTTACCATTGCCGGAAAGTCTTTGAAAAAGCTGATGGAGGAGCGGCCGGACACCTACGGGCGGCTTGACCTGAAGGCTCTGGCTGCTGCCGGGAAGGCCGGCGGCTGGGTCATTCTGGGGGGCAAGGGCTCCACGGAATTCGGCATCGGCGCTTCCATCGCCGAGGTCGTCCGGGCCGTCTTCGGCGACGAGCGGCGGATCCTGCCGGTGTCGGTGCTCTTAGATGGAAAATACGGACAAAAGGGCGTGTATGCCAGCGTTCCCGCCCTGCTTGGAAGCGATGGCATACACGACGTCATTGAGCTGGACTTAAACGAAGAGGAACAGGAACAATTCAATGCTTCCTGCAAAACTATGGATGAGAACTTTCATCTTGCCTTAACACTTTAATCTGGAGGAATCCCCAATGAAACTGAAAAAACTGCTTGCAGCAGCCCTCGCCCTGACTGCTCTTGCCCTGCCCCTGACTTCCTGCGGAAATTCCGCCGGAAAAACGGCTGGAACCACTACCGTGAAGCTGGGCGTGGTCGGAAGCATTTACGAAGACCTGTGGACGCCTGCAAAGGAAGCCTTAAAAGAGGAGGGCGTTGATCTGGAGATCGTCCAGTTCTCCGATTATGTCACCCCCAACAACGCCTTGGATAACGGCGACATCGACCTGAACGCCTTCCAGCATCACATTTATCTGGATAATGAGCTGGAGCAGTACGGCTACAAGATCGAGCCCATTGCCTACACTTTCATCATCCCGCTGAACCTTTACTCCCATAAGGTCAACTCCCTTTCCGAGCTGAAGGACGGCGACGTGATCGCCATCCCCGACGACGTGACCAACGGCGGCCGTGCCATTAAGGTTCTGGCGGCAGCCGGGCTCATCACCCTGAAAGCCGACGCCGATTTCAACCCCACTTTGGACGACATCGAGACCTACAACGTGGGCATCGAGATCAAGGAGCTGAAAGCCAACACCATCCCCTCCGTTCTGGAAGATGTGACCGCCGCCATCATCAACGGCAACTATGCGCTGGATTTCGGTCTGAAGACTGAGGAGTCCATCTACAAGGACGACGTTCTCGATGAGGAGAAATACTGGAACCTGGTGGCCGCCCGCACGGCGGACTTAAGCGACCCTGCCAAAGTCGAGACCTATAAGAAAGTGGTCGCCGCCTTCCAGTCCGACGCAACCGAAAAAGTCTTCAACGAAACCTTCGGCGGCTACTTCATCAAAGTGGGCTGGGATCAGGATCTGCTGGCTTCCAGATAAGCAAAGAAACACGTCAAATCAAAGCCCTGCCGGGAATTTTTCCGGCGGGGCTTTCCGACAGGAGGGATTCGATGGATCGGGAAAAATTAAAGGCTGTGATCCCGGAGGAGCGGTTGGTATTTGATTCTATTGCTCCGGAATATTTAAGCGATACCTTGGGCCGCCGAAAGGGGAAAGCGGAAGCGCTGGTATTCCCGCTTTCCGCAGAAGAAGTCAGCGGCGTTTTGAAATTTGCCCACGAAAACCGGATCCCGGTGACGCCCAGAGGCGCCGGGACCAATCTGGTGGGCTCCACCGTCCCCACCGAAGGGGGGATCATCCTCGACCTGTCCCGGATGAACCGGATCTTAGAGCTGGATCCCGCCACTATGACCGTGATCGTGGAGCCGGGGGTGCTTTTAAAGGATCTGCAGGCATATGTAGAGGAGCGGGGGCTTTTCTACCCGCCGGATCCCGGCGAGAAGGCTTCCTCCATCGGCGGCAACATCAGCACCAACGCCGGCGGGATGCGGGCCGTGAAATACGGCGTCACGAGAGATTATGTCCGGGGGCTTGAGATTGTGGAGGCTGACGGCACGATCCTAACCGTCGGCGGAAAAAACGTCAAAGACGCCAGTGGTCTTTCTCTGAAAAACCTTTACGTCGGCTCGGAAGGGACGCTGGGGGTCATCACCAAGTGCGTTTTAAAGCTGCTCCCGAAGCCGGAAGCGTCCCTGAGCGTCCTTGTCCCTTATCCGGATCTGGATACCGGCATCCGCAGTGTCCTTACCATCTTAAGGGCCAATGCAAACCCCACGGCTGTGGAGTTTATGGAGCGGAAGGTGGTGCAGCTGGGAGAACAGTATTCGGGAGTGAGCTACCCCCATCCGGAAGCCGGCTCGTACATCCTGCTGACCTTTGACGGCAGGGCGGAGGAGGCTGCTGCCAACGCCTCCCGGGTGGAATTGCTTGCAAGGGAAAACGGAGCCATCGACTATCTTCTTTTAAAGGATCCTGAAAAGGCGTCGGACATTTGGAAGGTGCGGGGAGCGCTGGTGAAGGCGGTAGAAGCCTTCTCCGAGCAGGAGCCGGTGGACATTGTCGTCCCCATCGACCAGACCGCCGCTTTCATCCATTTCATCAACGAGTTGGATCGGGAGACTGGGATGCAGATGGTCAGCTTCGGCCACGCCGGGGACGGGAACGTCCATCTCTGCGTCGTCCGGGGAGACCGGGACGAGGAGCGCTGGCAGAAGGAACTCCACGAAAACATGGATCGCGCCTACCGCAAAGCCTATGAACTGGGCGGCGTTACCTCCGGGGAGCACGGCATCGGCATCAGCAAGCGCCGCTACTTCCTCCGGGAGACCCATCGGGAGAACCTGCGCACCATGAACCGGATCAAGGACGCACTGGATCCGCTTCACATCTTAAACGACAAAAAATCATATATTCTGGGAGGGCAAGATGAGACCACTGTCTGAACGCACCAAAACTTTCACCGATTCCGTCATCCGGCGGATGACTCGGGTATCCCTGCAGTACGGGGCGGTAAATCTGTCCCAGGGGTTCCCGGATTTTGATCCGCCGAAGGAGATCTTAGACCGTCTGGCGGAGGTGTCCCATGAGGATTTCCATCAGTATTCCATCACCTGGGGCGCCAAAAACTTCCGGGAGGCGCTGGCTGAGAAGCAGTCCCGGCTCATGGGCTTTTCCATTGATCCGGAGCGGGAGATCGTCGTCACCTGCGGCAGCACGGAAGCCATGATGGCGGCTATGATGACCGTCACAAATCCCGGGGATAAGGTAGCGGTTTTTTCGCCCTTTTATGAAAATTACGGTGCCGACGCCATCCTTTCCGGGGCGGAACCCATTTACGTCCCCCTTCACCCGCCGGAGTTTTCCTTTAACCCTGACGAGCTGGAAACCGCTTTCCGGCAGGGGGCAAAGGCTTTGATCCTCTGCAACCCCTCGAACCCCTGCGGCAAGGTCTTTACCAGAGAAGAGCTGACCCTGATCGCCGATCTGGCGGAGAAATACGACGCTTACGTCATCACCGACGAAGTTTACGAGCACATCGTCTATGCGCCCAACCAGCACGTCTATTTTGCCTCCCTGCCGGGGATGCGGAAGCGCACCATCTGCTGCAGCTCCCTTTCCAAGACCTATTCCATCACCGGCTGGCGGTTAGGATACATCATCGCCCCGCCGGAGATCATTGAGGTGGCGAAAAAAGTCCACGACTTCCTGACGGTGGGCGCTGCGGCGCCTTTGCAGGAGGCGGCTGTGACGGGGCTGCGGTTCGGGCCGGAATACTACGCCGACCTGCAGGAAAAATACA
>USLH01000147.1 GCA_900555435.1 uncultured Oscillospiraceae bacterium
GAAAAAGCGGGAGAAGAGAAGCACAAATATGAACAAATTGTGTTTTATTCCTTTTTCCCAAAATTTATGCGATAAGTTTTTAGAAAACGCTGGATTTGTTCATAAAAAAATCACCTTTTCAATTGTAACTATGTTATAATAATCTTACCAATTCAAATATAAGCGCCCGGAAGGGCATTTTTAAAGGAGGAAATAATTATGGCACTGGGAAAAATTCTGGTGGTGGACGACGACAAAAACATCTGCGAACTTCTGCGGCTCTATCTGGAAAAAGAGGGGTACAGCGTGATTTTAGCCCATGACGGTGAGGAAGCACTTTTGAAATTCGAGACCCTTCATCCGGAGCTGATCCTTCTGGACATCATGCTCCCCGGTCTGGACGGCTGGCAGGTCTGCCGGGAGATCCGGAAAAAGAGCCAGGTTCCGATTATCATGCTCACCGCAAAAGGCGAGACCTTCGATAAGGTTCTGGGTCTGGAGCTGGGCGCCGACGATTATGTGGTCAAGCCCTTCGACACGAAGGAGATCATCGCCCGGATCAAGGCGGTTCTCCGCCGCATCGGGCAGAACAATCAGCAGACCGACCTGAAAGAGGTCTCCTACGACAAGTTGGTGGTCAACATGACCCGTTACGAGCTGAAGGTGGACGGCAAGATCATCGACACGCCGCCGAAGGAGCTGGAGCTTCTCTATCATCTGGCTTCCAACCCCAACCGGGTCTATACAAGAGATCAGCTGCTGGACGAAGTCTGGGGCTTTGAGTATTACGGGGATTCCCGGACCATCGACGTTCATGTGAAGCGTCTCCGTGAGAAGCTGGAAGGCGTTTCCGACAAGTGGTCTTTAAAGACCGTCTGGGGCGTCGGCTACAAATTTGAAGTGGTGGATCTGCTGTAAAGGACGGAGCGACCCATGCAGAAAAGTATCTTCAGCAAATATTTCCGGGTCTGCGCCAGCATCGTTTTGTCCGTCATTGTGGTATTTGGCACGCTTTTCATGCTCTTTGCCGCCCGGTATTTCAGCCGGGAGAAGCTGAGCCTTCTGACCAACTGTGCTTCCGTGGCAAGAAGCTACGTCTTAGGAAAGGTGGACTCCCGGCTTTTGCTGGATCGGGACGCCCTTTCCCCTACGCTGACGGCTCTTTCCGATGCAAACGATACGGTGATCTTCCTGACGGATACCAACGGCAAGACCCTTTACTGCACCGAGGGGAGCAGCTGCGAGGTCCATCGCACCTATCGGGTGCCCTCCTCCATCTTACAGAAAGCCGATGCAGGGCAGTACACCGAAGCCGGGCGGCTGGAAAACCTTTATAAGACCCCGCATTTCACCGTTTGCCAGCCGGTCAAGACGGCGGAGGGAACGGTGGGCTATCTGTTTGTTTCCGCAGACAACGAGGAACAGGGCGCTTTTGTAGGGTCGATGCTCAAGATCTTTCTGATCTGTGCCGTAGCGGTTCTGGCGGTATCCTTTATCCTCACTTATTTTGTTACCCTGAAGATGGTTCGGCCCTTGCGGGAGATGTCGGCAGCTGCGAAAAAGTTCGGGCAGGGGGATTTCACCACCCGGATCCGCATCGACAGCGACGACGAGATCGGGCAGCTGGCCATGTCCTTCAATAATATGGCACGCTCCCTTTCGGAGCTGGAATCCATGCGCCGGAGCTTTATCGCAAACGTTTCCCATGAGCTGAAAACACCGATGACGTCCATCGCCGGCTTTATCGACGGCATCCTGGACGGCACCATCGACCCGGATCAGGAGCGGCACTACCTGCGGATCGTTTCCGATGAAGTAAAGCGCTTGTCCCGGCTTGTCCGGAGCATGCTGAACCTTTCCCGGATCGAAGCCGGGGAACTGAAGGTGCAGACAACTCCCTTCAACATTTTGGAAATCATCTGTGAGACGGTGTTCTCTTTTGAGCAAAGCATCGAGCAGAAGAATCTGGACATCCGGGGTCTGGACACTGACAAGGTCATGGTGGACGCCGACCCGGATCTGCTCCATCAGGTGGTCTATAACCTCATCGACAACGCCGTGAAATTCGTGAACCCCGGCGGCTATCTGGAATTTTCCTTCAGTGTGGACGCTAACATGACCTATGTGGGTATCCGCAACAGCGGCGAGGGGCTTTCCAAAGAGGAGATCCCGAGAGTGTTCGACCGGTTCTATAAGACCGACCGTTCCCGGGGCGTTGATAAAAACGGCGTAGGGCTGGGGCTTTATCTGGTACGCTCCATTATCAACCTCCACGGCGGCGACATCATCGTGAAGAGTATGCAGGGCGAGTACACCGAATTCGTCTTCTCTGTCCCTACCGCCAAGACGAAGAATCCCGCACTGGTCAAGGGCAAGGAGAAGGAGTACCCCAACCAGAACAAAGAGACTCCGCCTCAGGCGTAAGGCAATTTGTGACGACTTTGTGAATGAGATTTGGCAAAAATGGGCTTATGTGACGGCTTGGTGAAAATTGTTAAGACTCCGTTCAAAAAAATTCAAAAATCGTTCGGAGCTGCTTTTCAAGAATGTTCATAAATTTCCGGTAAACTGGAGGCATCAACCAAGAAGGAGGAACTCCATTATGGATGAACAGAACGAGTTTACAAACGGAACGGAAAACGTTGAAAAGAACGTTGAGAATAAAGAAACACCCGTGCAGGAGAATCCCATCGGGGAAAATGCCGGAGCGGGAGCCTCCCCGTATACCGATCCCGGCGCTTCCGGGCAGACCGGCGGGAATTTTAACGGCTGGCAGAGCTATCAGGGTGCGCCCAATCCCGGGAACCCCTATCCCCAGCAGCCGCCGGCAGGCAATTACGGCGGCTACCCCGGGAATGCGCCTAACGGCGGGTTCCAGAACTTCGGCGGTCAGCAGACGCCGCCTCAGGCCGCTCCGCAGAATCCGCAGGAATATCGTTGGAGCTATGAGGATTACGACAAGATCTCCCAGGGAAACGTTGGATACAAGCCGAAGAATAACACAGGACTGAAGGTTTTTGCCGCAGTCATGACGGTAGTGTTCCTGGTCACGGCGGCAGCCTTTGCCGGTTTTATCCTCTATAGCCGCAGCAGGAACGGCGGAGATGCCGCCCTTGATAACAACATTTCTTCCTCCTCTTCCGAATCCCGGCGGGACGGGCCCCAGCTTTCACTGGAGAACCGGCCGGCTGCCGATGAGGAAGAATACACCGATGGCGTTCTCTCTACCGAGGAGATTGCCGCAAAAGTCCGGCCCTCCGTGGTCGGCATCCAGACCTATCGGACGGAATACCCCATGCAGGTGTACGGCACCGGCTCCGGCATCATCATGTCGGAAGACGGATACATCGTCACCAACGCTCATGTGGTCTCCGGCGCTACCGGAGGCATCCTTGTGATCCTCGACAATAACGAGGAATACGAGGCCGAAGTGGTAGGCATCGATGAGAAGACCGACGTGGCGGTAATCAAGATCGATGCCAGCAACCTGACGGCTGCGGAGTTCGGCAATTCCGACGAGCTGGTGGTGGGCGAGCGGATCGTCGCCATCGGCAACCCCACCGGCATGAACCTGGCAGGCTCCGTGACTCAGGGCATCGTTTCCGGCTTAAAGCGGCTGATCTCCGTGACCAACGAGGAGACCAACGAAACCATTGAAATGGAAGCCATTCAGGTAGACGCCGCCATCAACCCCGGAAACTCCGGCGGTGCGCTGATCAATAAGTACGGTCAGGTCGTGGGTATCAACTCTTCAAAGCTGTCCTCCACCCAGATCGAAGGCATCGGGTTTGCCATCCCGATCTCCACGGCGAAGCCCATCGTGGATGATCTGATCGCTTACGGCTACGTCCGTGGCCGGGTGCTTCTGGGCATCACTTACTATCCGGTCAGCGACGCAGTGGGCGCCATGAGCGGCTACACCCCCGGCCTGTGGGTTCAGTCTGTCCGTGAGGACATGGACGCCTATGCCAAAGGACTTCGTGCCGGCGACATCATCACCCAGATCGATGGGCAGGACGTGCGGGATTCCGCAACGGTCAAGGGCATCCTTTCCGCCAAGAAGCCCGGTGACAGCGTGAAACTGACGGTGGTGCAGCAGAGCATCTCCGGAAAGATCAAGACCTATACCATCAATGTCACGCTGGCGGAGGATAAGGGCTCTTCCCAGAGCACCGGCTCCGGCAGCAGCGAACCCTCCATCGATGACGGAAGCGACATCAAGAAGCTGCCCTTTGGGGAATGATTTTTGCAAGATCTCTTTGATAAAATACCCCTTTACGAAAGCAGCCGCTTGTGCGAAGAGCATGGGCGGCTGCTTTTGTGCGCTTTTTAAGGGAAAAAATGGGAACGGAAAGGAGTGTAAAAGGGAAGAAAAGGAACGTGGAGGGGTCATGAGCGGGGAGCGGTGAAATGCATGGAAGGAACGGCGAAATCCTGCTTCGGAAAGAAGAGTCCGACAAGCTTTTAGGGGAAGGTGATTCCGGGTTCAGCATAAAGGAAAGAAGGTTGGGATAAGTGGGCCAATCAAAAAACGAATAGAGGTTTAAAAATTTAATTTATAAAGAGATGTCACTTTGGGAGCATAGACAGTGTTCGCACCGCACGAAAGCGAAAACCGCCGAAAGCCCTTTAACCGTGCGGATTTCGGGCGGTTTGGAAAACAAAAAATAGCGGTCAAAAATGTGTTTGACCACAGATTTGACCACTTACACGACCACAATTTAATAACTATCGGGGTGTGGCGCAGTTGGTAGCGCGCGACATTTGGGATGTTGAGGCCGCAGGTTCGAGCCCTGTCACTCCGACCACATACGAATAATCCGAACATTCTCTTACTTGGCGAAGCGTTCGGGTTATTTGTTTTATTTAAGTATCAAAACTTTAATGGCAATAAATCATGACCACCGGTAGAACCGGTGGTCATGATTTATTCGTATTCGAAATAAGGCTTAGTTCTGTCACAAGTGAAATTGTAGTAACATTGTCTTGCATTGATAAATTGGTATGCCATTATCAATAACGGACGGATTTCGGGGTTACTCAACTTATGATATACCTTAATTATGCCGTCATCCAAAGTTAAACTATCTTCATTCAAAAGACCGTATTTAATAAGCAGAGGTTCGATTTCAAGAAATCTTTCAAGTTTAATCCCAATTTTTTTAGTTATCATTTCCGCCGTATACTGACCTTTTTCTGTTGTGGTTTGTGTGAAAATGATCGCTTTCATTCCGTCTTCCGAAGCGAGCAACGAGAAGAACTCTCCAAAGTTCTTTTCGGATAACAGTTTTTGGGAT
>USLH01000148.1 GCA_900555435.1 uncultured Oscillospiraceae bacterium
CATAAGCTTCTTTTTGACGTGATTTGTGCGGCCCGATAAGGCGTGAGCTTTATCGGGCGCTTTTTTTAAAAAGATCCCAAGAGATTTCATGAAAGGAAGGAATCTGCATGGCGGTGCGCATTTCGGGAGTGGAGCCGGGAAGCCCGGCCTCCCACATCCGGGTTCATCCCGGAGACCAGCTTCTGACCATCAACGGTCAGGAAATCGAAGATGTCTTGGATTATCGCTTTTATATGCTGGAGCCGAAGCTCCGCCTGACCATTCAGGATGAGGACGGGAAGATCCGCACGGCTCTGATCCGGAAGGATGAATACGAGGAGCCGGGACTGTTGTTCGATACCTATCTGATGGATAAGCAACGGACCTGCCGGAACAAGTGCGTCTTCTGCTTCATCGACCAGATGCCCCCCGGGATGCGGGAATCCCTCTATTTTAAAGACGACGACGCCCGGATGAGCTTCCTTTACGGCAATTATATCACCCTGACCAACTTAAGCGAGCACGACATCCAGCGCACCATCCGGATGAAGATCTCCCCCATCAATGTCTCCGTCCATACGACGAACCCGGAACTGCGCTGCAAGATGATGAACAACCGCTTTGCCGGGGAGGCGCTAAAGATCATGGACCGTTTTGCCGAAGCGGGGATTGCCATGAACGCCCAGCTGGTCCTCTGCCCCGGATTGAATGACGGACCGGAGCTGGAGCGGAGCCTCCGGGATTTATCAAAGCTCATCCCGGCGCTGAAGACCGTTTCCTGCGTGCCGGTAGGGCTTACGAAATACCGGGACGGGCTCTACCCTCTCCGCTCCTATGAGCCGGAAGAGGCGGCGGCGGTCATCGATACCATCGACCGCTTCGCTGACGAGCAGTTTGAAAAGACCGGCTCCCGGGTCTTCTACGCTTCCGATGAATTTTATCTGGAAGCCCATCGGGAGCTGCCGGATAACGCCTTCTACGGCGATTACAGCCAGCTGGAAAACGGCGTCGGGATGCTGACCCTGCAAAGGGAACAGTTCCGGGACGCCTTTGCGTTTTTTGACGAAGACGACCGGGTTCGGAAGGTGACTCTGGCTACCGGGACGGCGGCGGCGCCTTTCCTGCAAAAACTGGTTGACGAAGCCTCAGAAAGATGGCATAATTTAAGTGGAACGGTCGTCGCCATTCAGAACGACTTTTTCGGTCGCAGTATCACGGTAGCCGGGCTGGTCACCGGGCAGGATCTGATCGCCCAGCTGAAAAGCCGGGATCTGGGCGAAGAAGTGCTGATCCCCGATGTGATGCTCCGGTATCATGAAGATGTATTTTTAGACGATGTGACTCTCCCTCAGGCGGAGGAAGCTTTGGGCGTGCCCATCCAGGTGGTGCCTACGGCGGACGGATACGACCTGCTCCGCTGCCTGCTGGGTGAGGAAGCCTGAAACGATAGATAAGAAAGGAAACCAATATGTCCAAACCGATCGTTGCAGTGGTGGGACGCCCCAATGTGGGCAAGTCCACCCTGTTCAATAAACTGGTGGGGAAACGGATCTCCATCGTGGAGGACACCCCCGGCGTTACCCGGGACCGGATCTACGCCTCCTGTGAGTGGCTGGATCGGAGCTTTATGCTGGTGGATACCGGCGGCATCGAGCCTCACTCCGACGACCCCATTCTGGCCCAGATGCGCCGGCAGGCGGAAGTGGCCATCGAAAGTGCGGATGTGATCATTCTGGTCACCGACCTGCTTTCCGGTGTCACCGCCACCGATCAGGACGTGGCGGCCATGCTGCAGAAAAGCGGCAAGCCTATTCTCCTCTGCGTCAACAAGGCGGACAGCATCGGCGAAGTCCCGCCGGAATTTTATGAGTTCTATAATCTGGGCTTAGGCGATCCCATCGCCGTTTCCTCCGTTCACGGCCACGGTACCGGCGACCTTCTGGATGAGGTGCTGAAATACCTGCCTCCCGAGGAGGAAGAGGGAGAGGACGACGATACGGTCAAAGTTGCCGTGATCGGCAAGCCCAACGTAGGCAAATCCTCCCTCATCAACCGTCTGGCCGGGGAAGACCGGATGATTGTCTCGAACATCGCCGGAACCACCCGTGATGCTGTGGATACCCGCATCGAAAACGAGTACGGGAAGTTTATCTTCATCGATACCGCCGGCATCCGGAGAAAATCCAAGGTGCTGGAAAATGTGGAGCGCTACAGCGTTCTCCGCTCTTACATGGCGGTGGACCGGGCGGATGTCTGCGTGATTCTCATCGACGCCACCGAAGGCTTTACCGAGCAGGATTCCAAGGTGGCGGGCTACGCTCATGAACAGGGCAAAGCCTGCATCGTCGCCGTGAACAAATGGGACGCCGTAACCGATAAGACGGATAAGACCATGAAGGAGTTCACCGACAAGCTGAAGATTGATTTCAGCTTCATGAGTTATGCGCCTTTCATTTTTATTTCTGCGCTGACCGGCCAGCGGATCCCCAAGCTCTACGAGATGATCCGCGACGTGGCGGAGAAGAACGCCGTCCGGATCCCCACCGGCGCTTTGAACGACCTGCTTGCCACGGCTACCGCCCGGGTGCAGCCCCCTTCCGACAAGGGACGGCGGCTGAAGATCTACTATATCACTCAGGCGTCTACCAAGCCGCCTACCTTTGTCGCCTTCGTGAACCGGAAAGAGCTGTTCCACTTCTCCTATCAGCGGTATCTGGAAAATCAGATCCGGGAGACCTTCGGGCTGGACGGGACTCCTGTCCGTTTCCTGGTTCGGGAGCGGGACCGCAACGACACCGATTGATCTTTTAAACGGAAAGGACGAGCGCAATGGAAATCTTCCTTCAAATTCTGGCGCTGCTGCTGGCAGGAGTGGTCGCTTACCTCATCGGCAGCATCAACTTCGCCATCATCGTCACCAAGCTGTTTGCGAAAAAAGACATCCGGGACTTTGGAAGCGGAAACGCCGGAATGACCAATGTCCTCCGGACGCTGGGAAAGGGGCCGGCGGTACTTGTAACGCTGGGCGACTTTTTGAAGGGCGTTCTTGCGGTGGTGATCGGGCGGCTGATCCTGCATCTGCTGGGAGGCGGCGCACCCTTTTACGGGGATTACCTTCTGGGACTGATGGCCATGCTGGGGCACTGCTTCCCGATTTTTTACGGCTTTCGTGGAGGAAAGGGGATCCTTGTATCCGCCGGCGTGATTCTGATGCTCAACTGGCGGGTGCTCCTTATCATCCTTGCGGTCTTCCTGCTCGTCGTTGTCTGCACCAAAACGGTGTCCTTGGGCTCCATTTCTGCGGCGGCAGCCTACCCTGTTTCCACCCTGATCGTGGATCTTATCCGGAAGGCGCCTCATCCGTTTTTGAATGCCCTTTCCGCCCTCATCATTGGCGGCATCGTCATTTTCATGCACCGTTCCAACATCAAACGCCTGTTAAACGGGACGGAGAATAAGCTGGGGCAGAAAAAGAAGTCCTGATCCTCTTTTACAGAAAGGAATCCATATGCCTACGAAAATTGCCATTCTCGGAACCGGCGGCTTCGGAGTCGCCTTATCCGTTATGTGCCGCCGCTTCGGACAGGACGTGACCCTCTGGGGAAAATTCCCGGAGGAGATCGCCGAGATCCGCCGCTACGGGGAGCATAAGCGGCTTCTCCCCGGCGTGCCGGTAAGCCCGGAAATTACTTTGACCTCCGACCTTTCCGACATCCGGGAGGCGGAGCTTGTGATCCTCGCCGTCCCCTCCTTCGCCGTCCGGGAGACGGCAAGAGCCGCCGCCCCTTTTCTCTCCCCGAAAGCCGTTGTCGCAAACGTCGGCAAGGGATTGGAAAAAGGAACGAAAAAGCGTCTCTCGGAAGTTATCTCCGAAGAGATCCCCGACCGCCCTATCGTTGTCCTTTCCGGTCCCTCCCATGCAGAGGAAATCGCCCGTGGCGTACCCACCACCATCGTCGCCGCCTCCAAAAACCGGGAAAGTGCCGAGTGGGTGCAGCAGACCCTGACCAACCCCACCCTTCGCCTTTACGTCAACGACGACGTGGTCGGCGTGGAGCTGGGCGGCGCCCTCAAGAACATCATCGCTGTCTGCGCCGGCATCTGCGATGGCCTGCAGTTGGGCGACAACACTCGTGCCGCCCTTATTACCAGAGGTCTTGCGGAGATCGCCCGTCTCGGCGTTTCCATGAAAGCCGACTCCGCCACCTTCTCCGGTCTGACCGGCGTAGGCGACCTGATCGTCACCTGCACCAGTATGCATTCCAGAAACCACCGTGCCGGCATCCTTATTGGTCAGGGCGTCCCTCCCGAGGAAGCCATCTCCCGGATTGGCATGACCGTCGAGGGCTGCATCGCCGCCCGTACGGCATGGGAGCTCGCCAAGGAACAGGGCGTCTCCATGCCCATCACGGAGCAGCTCTGCCTCGTTCTGGAGGGGAAATCCCCCCGCAGCGCTCTCCACGACCTGATGGGCCGCCCCAACCGCCACGAAAACGAGCGGGTCTGGCTTCAGGGACAGGAATAAAAGAAAGCCGCCCTCCCCTTCTAAGGGAGAGCGGCTTTCTTTATCGAAAAACGTGGGATTGCCCTGCAAAATAAAACCGCCCGCTAAAAAGCAGGGCGGCTTCTTCTCTTCAGTTTACTTTCTCTTCCCGATCCAGCCAGATGGCCGCAATGTCCAGCGCATTGTAAAGCCCCTGCTTGTCGGCACGCTTTAAAATGAGCTTCTGGGGAGGCAGGGAAAGATCCGTCGCCATCAGCTGTACCGAAATGGCGTCGGAAAGGGCCAGATCCTTGAAATCCTTATGGGACTTCACCTGCAGCATCACCACATACGGATCCCCCATTCTTCCGTAATACATCGTGTCCTTGCAGCGCACGATGGGACGCCCTTTATACATAACCTCTTCTGCCATAAAAATTCCTCCTTCTATTTAAAAGCAAAAAGCAATGATACGATTCCAATAGTTTATCATAATTTATACAGGATGTAAAGGCAAAAAATATGAATTTTTCCTTTTTGGAAAAAAATTAAGAAAACCCGTTGACAAATCATGCCTGAATGTGTATAATAAATCATGTTGTTGCGCGGCAGTTTGAAATGTCCTCGAATGTTCGGTAACAGCAAACGGGGGTATAGCTCAGCTGGTTAGAGCACCTGCCTTACAAGCAGGGGGTCACAGGTTCGAGTCCTGTTGTCCCCACCAAATATAAGGCCTGCTAGCTCAGTTGGTTAGAGCGCTAGCCTGTCACGCTAGAGGTCGTGGGT
>USLH01000149.1 GCA_900555435.1 uncultured Oscillospiraceae bacterium
TTGTCACGCCAGTGGCACAGCTGGGCAGCTATGTGCGGAACGGATAAACGCTGAAGGCATCTAAGCGTGAAGCCGGCCTTAAGATAAGATATCCCACTGAGTAATCAGGTAAGACCCCTTGAAGACTACAAGGTTGATAGGCTCAGAGTGGAAGCGCCGTGAGGCGTGTAGCTTGCGAGTACTAATCGGTCGAGGGCTTGACCATAAAGGTCATGGTTCATCTCTCAGGTTTCTTTGTTCAATTTTGAGGATCCTGTCCTCAAAACCGGTGCTAATGGCGGTGAGGTTCCACCTGTTCCCATCCCGAACACAGAAGTTAAGCTCACCAGTGTCGAAAATACTTGGCTGGAGACGGCCTGGGAAGATAGAGCGGCGCCGGTACAAACAGTCAGAAAGCTCGTTTTATACGGGCTTTTTGACGTATATTCCTCCGAAAGCAAGCGGAGCTTGATTTGGGCTCGAGCTAAGGAGGAAGATATTCCTCCTTAGCTCAGTCGGTAGAGCGTTCGGCTGTTAACCGAAATGTCGTTGGTTCGAGTCCAACAGGGGGAGCCAAGCTGATCCCGTCACATTGTGGCGGGATCTTTTTTGTTGTCCTTTTTGGGGAAGATAGAGGAAAGGCCGGCATTGCTTGCGCTCTGCCGGCCTTTTTAAATGCTTTTTGGGGGTCAGTCTTTGGCGAAGGTCTTGACTTTTTCGGTCAGCAGGGCGCTGAAGGCCTCCAGAGACATGGCGCCTAAATCCTCGCCGGTGCGGGTCCGGACGGAGACGGTGCCCGCTTCCATATCCCGGTCGCCGACCACCAGCATATATGGGATCTTTTCCAGCGTGGCTTCCCGGATCTTCTTGCCAACCTTTTCGTTGCGGGCGTCGACTTCCACACGGAAGCCCTGGCTCCGGAGGATTTCCGCCTGCTTCTGGCAGTAATCCGCAGCCCGGTCGGTAATGGGCAGGAACCGCACCTGCTCCGGCATCATCCAGGTGGGCAGCGCCCCGGCGTACTCCTCGATGAGGTAGGCAAGCGTCCGCTCATAGCAGCCCAGAGAGGTCCGATGGATGATGTAGGGCAGGGCTTTTTCGCCATTTTTGCTGTGGTTTCACTGAGGCAGCTGCCGAAGTGTATAAGCGTCTTTTTTGGAAAGTCAGTTTGAGAATGCAGGTGTTTCAGCTGCTCAGGCAATTCTTCGAATCCAATTCCTGTTTTGAAGAATGCAGAAATTGGATATTGGAGCTATGCGAATCATGGCAACTGAACTTACGCAAGGTGTTGGAATACAGGTGTTTTAATATGAAGGACACAGCGGATGATTCCGGTAGCCGATAAAACGATGCAAGCGGGTCTTGCGAGAGAGAAAACGGGATTTTTAAGCGTCCTATAGCCGATGAAAAACGGGTGCGGGAGAGAAAAATGCCTGGGAAGGTGGAGCGGAAACGGAGAAAACTGCCTTTTTGCGAAATGCAAGCGCTGCTTGACAAAATTCAAAACGGATTATATTGCTTGCGGGGGCAAATCATGGTAGAATACTTACAAATCTTTCAGAGGAAGTGGCGCAATGCTGTCGGATCAGATTCGGAAGTATCGGAAGGAAAAGGGCCTGTCGCAGGATGAACTGGCCGAGAAGCTCGGCGTTTCCAGACAAAGCATCAGCCTTTGGGAAAACGGGCAAACTCAGCCTACCATAGAGAATATTCTCGCATTAGCAAGGATCTTTAACGTTTCTACGGATGCCATTTTAGGCAACACCGAGGAGGTAAAAAGTCAGGCGGAAGAGGCCGCCACGGAAGAGGTTGTCTTGGGAGCATCCGAGGGGAAAAGGAGAAGCGGGATGTGGATCATCATTGCCGGAGTGGCTACGGTCGTCATTTTGGTCGGGGCGGTGCTGCTTTGGATGGAGATCGGAAAACGGCGCTCAGGAGCCCCGGTCGAGAGCAGCATGACCGGTCTGGCGGCGCAATCCGAACTTGCAGCGGAGCAATCAGAGTTTTCACAGGAGGAGATGCCTTCCCAGAATGCGGAAGCAGGATCGAGCTTCAGTGAAGCGGACGGGAAAGAGGAAGAAAGCAGCGGGGTACAGCCGGAAAATTCGCAAGAGGAAGAGCCGTCAAATCGATCTGAACCGGCGGAGGATCCGAAAAGCTCCGGCGGCATCGAAGAAGGGAGCGCCGTTTCTTCCGAAGCGGCTTTATCGCAAGCAACGGAACCCTTCGATTTGTTTACTTATTGTAAGGATTTCGCGATTGAGAAAGGTGTATTAAACGGGGACTATTGTATGTATCAGCAGCCTGCTGCGCAATATGGCGGATATGAGGGGGAGTATTTTTCGATTTCCTATTGGGGCGACAGCGATATGGTGGAGTTTTGCCTGCACTGTCCTTTAAGCGAGACGATCAGTATCAATTTTTATCTTCGCCTGAGAGGGAAATACGGCCAGAAATATGAGTACCTCTCTTCCCGGTACTATCGGGATACCGGAGAGAGTCTGCGGAGCGCCATGGGATACATTGACCCGGCTGTTTTTTCGGACGCTTACCCTTTAAGCTGCGACGAATATGTGGGCAGTCCGGACGGGCAGGACGATTTTATGGAAGAAAGCAGGGTCGGTATCTGCGATCTGATCCATTGTTTAAAAAAATTTGTGGAAGTGGAGAAGATGGAATGCGGGTTTTCTGCCTTTGAATTCGTGAATTTTTGATCGGCTTGGAAAGCCGAAATAAGAGCAAGGAGTCGGGGTGTGCAGGGAGCATTCCGGCTCTTTTTGATTGAAAAGAGCCGGAAAACAAGTGTTAACGAAAAATTTCCGCAAGGATGGTTGCTTTTCCGGGAGGAATGTGGTAGGATAAGGAAAAATCCCGGATAAAGGAAGGAACCTATGAAAGGACGTTGGCTGGCCGGCTTGACGGCACTTTTATTGGCGGCAGCATTCAGCAGCTGCGGAGATCATACAGGCGTTTCCTCTGCACAGAACCCGGAATCCCGGGAAGAGAGCCGTGCGGTTTCCGAGCCGCTGCAGGAGGAAAGTGGGAAAGGTGAAGAAAGCTCTGAAGAGGAGAGTCTCCCGGAAGAGTCCTCGGAGGAAAGCAGCCTTCCGGAGGAGATGTTTTTGCCGGAACGGGAGCTGACGGATATAACCGACGCTTTTCTGGAGCCGGGGGACGTTCCGTATGCCATCCGTTTTACGGGGGAGCGGACGCTTTCCGTGGAATGCAGCGTTGGGGATGACGTGGGCGTGCGGTTCTTCTCACTGGACACCGGCAGTCGGCTGGAGGATGAGACGGGAAGCACAGGGATTGCTGTCCCCAACTCCTACGACCGGCAGGAGCCGTTGGAGGACGGGCGGATCGCTTACATCACCGAGGATCTGACCCGGGTGGGCGTGAAAAACGCCGACGGGAGCGGCAATCGGGTGCTGATGGACGCTTCCGAGATGGAGGGCGTGGACGGCTTCTGGGTGATCCTTGCCCGGAACGGGATGGCGGGGATCAGCGGGAACACGATGAATTATGATCCCACCAGCTACTGCCTGAATCTGGAGACCGGGGCGGTCACGCCGCTGAATGCGGGAGTGACCCTGATCCCCCAGAGCATCGAGGGAAACCGGCTGCTGTTCGTGCAGGACTATGTGTTTTCGACCCCTGCGGACGACCTTTTATATGTCTGCGACAAAGAAACGGAGCAGGTGACGACGATCCATGCGGGGACTACCCTGGGCTGCACCCGGGCGGCACTGAGCAGCGGCGGGGACTATGCGGTAGCCCTGACGGAGGAGGACGAGGAGGAGAACATCCGGTGCTTCTCCGTGTTCGATGTGGCCACGGGAGAGAGGGTCAACCGGGCGGTGATCCGGGATCTTTCCGGGATCCCGGTGGAGAACGCAGGCTTTGCCCTCAGCCCGGATGGGACGGTGCTGGCGGTGATTTACTACCGGTACCCCGGGGACTACACCCATTGCGGGATCGCCTTGTATCGAATGAGTTAAAAAACCGGCGTTTGCGGATTTTTCTGCAAGCGCCGGTTTTGCGATTTCTGAAAAAAAGCCCTCCTTTGATGGGATCCGTGTCGGCTTTTCGACTGTGCGAACCATCAAGGGAGGGCATTTTCATGGGCGGCCAGGGGAATTTTTAAGCGGGAAGGTCTGCAGGGGTCAGCCTGTTACGATCCGGGACATGGGGTCGATCCACTGGCTGTCCTGCTTCATGGCAAGGTGCAGGTGGCTTTCTTCGGAGGATTCAATCAGGCCGGAGGCACCCACGGAGCCTAAGACATCGCCCATTTTTACTTCCTGCCCTTTTTTGACCTTTACGTCGGAAGAAAGGCCACAGTAGAGGACGGTGATGCCGTCGGGGTATTCGGCTTCGATGGTGATGCCCCACTGGGCGTCCTCCCGGATGTCCAGAATTTTTCCGTCGTTCACGGATTTGACGGGAGTGCCTTCGGCGGCTTTGATGTCAATGCCGTCGTGGGTCCGCCATTCTTTCAGGGTCTTGGACTTGACCAGCTCGCCGTTGCTGTAGGGGTTTAAAATGTCACCGGTCACCGGGATCATGAAAGCGCCGGGGTCTTTCTGCACATTTTGCGAAGGCTTAACGGTGGGTACGGAGCTTTCCGGATGGGAGGAAGGCTCCTCTTTCGAGAGGGACGAGGATTCCGGAGTGACAGTAGGAGTGTCCTTGGGGACGCCGGTGGAAGGCTTGGTGACGGAGCTGGTCTCCGGGATAGACCAGCTGGTGGTGTTCTCCAGCGTATTGGGCTGGGAGGATTCAGGCTGAGGGGAGCGGTTCAGGCGGGAGAGGGTGAGGTAGGTCACGGTTCCGACTGCTGCTACGCTGAGGGCAAGGGCAATGTAGAAGCCCTTGCCGTTCCTGGATCTTCCGGAGGTGAATTTTTTCATTTTGTACCATACCTTTCTTTTTAAAGCATTCCGGGCGGAAACGCCGGATCGGATTCGGGAAAATGGGAAAGTTTCGGAATGGCCGGATGGGATTCCGAATATAGTGTGTGCCGGAGGCGTTTTTTTATGCCGGAAAGAGGGCAGAACTTCAAAAATCCGGGGAGATCGTATTCCACAAAAACACAGTTGCAGCAATTTTGTACGGAACGGCTGGAATAACTATATTTTTTTGTGAAAACAATCCAAAAGTAACCAGATAAATAACTGATATTTGAAAAAATATGAAATATTTTTTAATAGCGGGC
>USLH01000150.1 GCA_900555435.1 uncultured Oscillospiraceae bacterium
GTTGCGGATCTCGGTTTCCATCAGGCGCAGGGTCTTGGCCATATGGCCGGGAAACCATTGAATCGAGGGGGTCTGTGCCATTTTCCTCTCCTTACAGCGAATCGTTTATCGGACAGGGCCGATCTTATTCACCGGCAGCAGCCGGAAAATCACCCGTCCCAGTACCTCTTTTTCATCGATAAAGCCCACTTCTTTGAAGCGGCTGTCGGTGGAGTGGTTCCGGTTGTCGCCCATGACGAACAGGTGCCCCTCCGGGACAGTGACCGGATAATCCCAAGCCCCCCGGCGGCTGTCGCTGATGGTCTCGGCGATGTACGGTTCTGACAGGACTTTTCCGTCCACCACGACCTCGCCGTTTTCGTTGATATCCACCGTCTGGCCTGCCACGGCGATGACCCGCTTGACCAGCGCTTCGTCAAGCCCCGTGTTGTCCGAAAGGATGACGATGTCCCCGTAAGAGGGGGTATAGAACAGGTTGGAGGTGATGAGCCGATCCCC
This sequence comes from uncultured Oscillospiraceae bacterium, assembly GCA_900555435.1. Lineage (GTDB taxonomy): Bacteria > Bacillota > Clostridia > Oscillospirales > Ruminococcaceae > Merdivicinus. Next base: position 499 of record USLH01000150.1, read on the forward strand.
GTTCTGAAGGGTCGGCACCATAGAACTTCCGTCCACCGACACCACCCGGATCAGAAAATGAAAGATGAGGAAGACGATGACGCCGGCAAAAACAATGGCCTTTGCCCACTCCCACAGCTCTTTTTTCAGGTTAAACGGTTTTTTCCCTTCCGACTGAGCTTCCGGTTCTTTTTCCTCTTCGCTTACGATCACGGGATTCTCTTCCATAGGGATTCCTCCTTATTGATTGGTCAAACCGGGCTCATCCGGTTCACGGGGGTCAAAGCCAAGGCCCGCCCCGATGGGTTCAAAGCTGCCTATAAATCCTTCCAAATAGCAGAAAAAGGGACGTTACCGTCCCTTTCCACGCCGCTCTTTTTACAGTTTCTCTTTGATCCGGGCAGCTTTGCCGACTCTGTCACGGAGGTAGTAGAGCTTCGCTCTTCTGACATGACCATGACGGAGAACTTCAACGCTCACCACGTTGGGAGAATGGATGGGGAATACCCGCTCCACGCCGCAGCCGTAGGAAACACGGCGCACGGTGAAGGTTTCGGAGATCCCGCCGTGCTTCATAGCAATGACGGTGCCTTCAAACATCTGGTTTCTTTCTTTGTCGCCTTCACGGATTTTAACCGCAATGCGAACGTAGTCGCCGATCTCGATAGCCGGCTTTTCGGTTTTCATGCTGGACTGGCTGATGATCTGCAATGCGTCCATAATGACCCTCCTAAGTTTTCAGACATTCGTACTACAGGGAGCATACCTGTGCAGAGGACTGCCCGCTTTAATGTTGCGCAAATGCGCAGGTAACATTAATCCCCACCTTTATGCCCGAAAGCATAACGGCGGAACAATATCTAGTATATTTTAGCATATCCGTCCGGAAATTGCAAGGGCTTTTTCCGGATTCCCTGTTTTTTTCAAAAAATCCGTCAAATTCCTATCCTGACTTTCCCATTATAACGGAAAAACGCCCTTCCGTCAAGGAAAAATCCCCGAAGCCACAAAGCTCCGGGGATTTTTTAACGTCCGATTCAGATCTCGGGGATCTTGATCTCGACCTCACGGCCCAGCTCGGCAGATTTGACAATACCGTCCAGGATCGCCTGGTTGTAGATGATCTGAGAAGAAGGAATGGGAGCGGGAGTGCCATTCTTGGAAGCGTCAAGGAAGGTGCGGATCTTCCGGTCGAAGAGGTCTGCCTCCTCCTTGATGATCGGGATGACGGTCTCAGTCTGCTCGCCGGCCACTTCATGATAAAGGGTCATGGGGCCGCCGACCGAGCCGTTCCAGCAGTCGGTGGAGGGAATCCGCAGGCCGCCCTTGGTGCCCAGGATGATGGTATCGCCGGGAGTGTTGATGTTCATAGCCCAGGCAATACGGAAGTCCAGAATGATGTCGCCTTCCAGACGGATGAACGCAGCGGCAAAATCGTCAACACCGAACTTCTTGGCATACTCGGGGTGACCGGTATGGACGTAGTTGGAGTAGTTGGGATCGGTGCCGAAGAAAGCGGACTTATAGCCGGAAACGGTCAGGGGCTTCGGATAGCCGATGGCGTTCAGGACCATGTCCAGAGAGTAGCAGCCAATGTCACCCAAAGCGCCGATGCCGCCGGTCTCCTTCTCGATAAAAGTAGTGCCGTAGGGGGTGGGGATGCCACGACGACGGCCGCCGCCGGTCTGGATGTAGTAAATCTTGCCGAGGACGCCGGAATCGACGATCTTCTTGATCATCTTCATGTTGGCGTCAAAACGGGGCTGGAAGCCGATGGACAGAACCTTTCCGCTGGCCTTCTCTGCCTTGCAGATAGCGGCAGCTTCTTCAACAGTGACGCACATAGGCTTCTCAAGCAGGACGTTCAGGCCATGCTCCAAAGCATAGATGGCGCAGGGAGCGTGCTGGCAGTTGTAGGTACAGACGCTGACGGCGTCCAGATCGGGCTCGTTGTCAATCATTTCCTTGGCGCTGCCGTAGGTGCGAACGCCTTCCACACCGAATTTTTTGAAGAATGCATCGGCCTTGCCGGGAACCAGATCAGCGCCGGCCACGATCTCCACGTCAGGCTGCCGCAAGTAGCTGCGGATGTGGGCTTCGGCGATCCAGCCGGTGCCGATGATGCCGACCTTCACCTTTTTGCTGGCGTCAACAGCAGTTTCCTCGCTGGTATTGTCCATGAAACGATTCAAAATGTCGCTCATACCTTTACTCCTTCCGATTGTTGCTGCGATTGCATTTTATTAGGAAGCGGCGTCAGACGCCGAGCTTCTTCAGATAATTGCGGCTCATCTCCGCACATTCCAGAGGGGTCTTGCCCATGGAGGGCTCATCCTGCTCCACGACCACCCATCCGGCGCCTGCGTCTTCCGCAGCCTTCAGGATAGAGGAGAAGTCCTGCAGGCCGTAGCCCACCGGGCGGAACTCAAACACGTTCTTGCCGCCGGCTTCCTGATCGATGCCGATGAGGGCATAGAAGGGGCCATCGTGCTCGGCGTTCCGGTCGCTCATGTAAAAGTCCTTCAGATGAACCACCGGCGCCCGTCCCGTATACTTCCGGACGTAAGCGGAGGGGTCTTCCCCTGCCACATTGACCCAGCAGGTGTCGATCTCCGTCTGGAGCAGATCCGCAGGGATCAGCCGGTAAAGCAGATCCAGCGCATACTCGCCGTCGATCTTCTTGAATTCAAAATCGTGGTTGTGATAGAGCATGGTCATGCCCTTCTCCTTGGCGACCTTGGCCAGCATCCGGATATCCTCCACCGTCTGGGGGAATCGGTCGGTACCGGGCCGCAACTCTTCGGGCAGGTAAGGCACCGCCACATAGCGGCAGCCAATCTTTGCGTAGCCGGAAAGAGTCCCTTCCGGATCCGCCACCATATCCGCCAGAGGAACGTGTGCGGAAATGGGGGTCAGGCCCGCCTTTTCTACCGCTTCCTTGACTTCTTCATAGCTATGCCCGTAAAGCCCGGCCAGCTCCACACCGTCATAGCCCATTTCCTTGAGCTGAGCGCAGACCGCGCCGAGATCCTTCTCGGCATCCTCGCGCGCAGAATAGATCTGATAGCCAAGCTTGATATCCATAAGAACACAACCTCCTTAAAATGGTTGGATTGGAACAGCTTCAGTATACCTTATTTTACATTCTTCTTCAATCGTTTTACTAAACAACCGCCCGCAGGTTTTGCAGAAGCTGCCGCAGCGCGTCCTCGCTCGACGGGAAGAGCTCCACGCCCACCGGAGCGGTTGCGTTATGCTTTTTCAGCAGGTCAAACACTGCGCGGTAATCGAAGTTTTCAAAGATTTTCTCGTCGCGGTTCGGGTGTCCGGCGATGTGGTAGTGGCCGATGAAATCCAAGTTGTCCTCGATGCGGCGCAGCACATCCTCGCCCATGTGATGCTGGTGATAGATATCGTAGAGCAGGCGGACGCGGGGCGAGTCCACCTCGCGGATGAGGTCGAAGCCCTCGTTTGAATCCGTCAGATAATACCCCTTGTGGTCCTTGACGGAATTCAGCGGCTCGATCAGCAGCGTAAGCCCGTATTCCCGCAGGATCGGCTCCATCCGGCGCAGCCCCTTGAGGATGGCGGCGTGCTGCTGCGCGCGGGGCGCGCCGGTATCCTGCCCCACCTGCGTGATGAGCGACGGACAATCCAGCGACGACGCTTGCGCCGCGACCTTCCGCAGCGCGGCTTCGTACTCCTCGTGGCGGCGCTCATCGTTGAGGATGAAGAAGGACGGGCAGCAGGCGGAAAGTCTCATGCCGAAGCGATCCTTCTGCGCCTTCAGCGCCGCAAGGTCGATCCCGTCCAGCGACCACAGTTCAAAGGTGTCAAATCCCCGTTCCTTCATCTGCGGGAAGATCTCCTCGAAGCTCCGGCCGGGAAAAAGGCAGACGGTATTGAGCGAAAAGCGCATGGATAAACCCTCCTTTGCACATCTGGTAAAATCAGGATAGCAAAGGCGGAGCGCATTTTCAAGCAGAGAGCGGACAAAATGAAAAAACGGGGCTCATCTTGGTTATGGACAAGGAGAAAAAAGCATGGTAAAGTAGTTTTGATAAAAAAAGGAAATCACAAGGGAGGAATGGAAAGATGGGTTACAGAGTATTTACCGACAGCTGTTCGGATCTGCCGCAGAGCTATGGAAAGGAGCGGCATTTCGATATCATTCCGATGATCTACCGCATAGACGATACGGACTATCTGGACGACGGTTCTATGAGCAGCCACGAGTATTATGAAAAGATTCGCGGCGGCAGCTGGTCCACCACCGCGCAGATCACCTCCGCGCGCTTTGAGGAAATCTTCGCCCCCGTGCTCGAGGGCGGGGAGGACGTTCTCTACATCGCGTTTTCCTCGGCGCTCTCCGGCACCTACCACAGCGGCATGGTCGCCAAGGAGGAGCTGGAGGCAAAATTCCCCGGCAGAAAGGTGCTCGTGGCGGATTCCAAGTGCGCCTCGATGGGCGAAGGTCTGCTGGTGGAATATGTGCTGAACAACCGCGACGCGGGCATGAGCCTTAAGGAAAACTTCGATTGGGTGGAAAAGAACAAGGGCAGGTTCTGTCACTGGTTCACCGTGGCGGACCTCAACCACTTAAAGCGCGGCGGCCGCGTTTCCG
>USLH01000151.1 GCA_900555435.1 uncultured Oscillospiraceae bacterium
CCTTAAACCAAACCGTCACATTCGGAAGCTGCCTCGGAAGTAGGAGGCACAGGTTTGATACGGGATTCTCTTTTTCATCTTTTGTGCTCCTTTCTTTCTCGTCTGGATTTATTATACCGGAACGGGGACGGTTTGTCCAATACACGATAGGTATAGCAAGATATAGACTGAATCTATAACGAACGGTAGAAAATTGCCTCGGACGGAGCATTCCGACCGAGGCGGGAATCTAGAACATGAGGGCAGACAGGCGCTGGGCGATGGCGTCCAAAAATTCCTCAGTGCCTGCGGTGTGCTTGTTGGGCAGGGTGGAGAGGGCGGCTAAGTCGCCGGACATGATGCCGTCCTTGATGGTCTGGATGGTGGCTTGCTCCAGCTTGTCGGCGTAGTCCATCAGGGCGGGGAGCCCGTCTAATTCGCCCCGTTTCCGGAAAGCACCGGACCAGGCGAAGATGGTGGCGACGGGGTTGGTGGAGGTGGGCTCGCCCTTCAGGTATTTGTAGTAGTGGCGCTGGACGGTGCCGTGGGCAGCTTCGTATTCGTAGTTCCCGTCGGGGGAGACTAGGACGGAGGTCATCATGGAAAGGCTTCCGAAGGCGGTGGCCAGCATATCGGACATCACGTCGCCGTCGTAGTTCTTGCAGGCCCAGATATAGCCGCCTTCGGAGCGGATCACACGGGCGACGGCGTCGTCGATGAGGGTGTAGAAGTATTCGATGCCGGCGGCCTCGAATTTTTCTTTGTACTCCTTCTCATAGACTTCGGCGAAAATATCCTTGAAGCGGTGGTCGTATTTTTTGGAGATGGTGTCCTTTGTGGCGAACCACAGATCCTGTTTCTGATCCAGAGCATAATTCATACAGGAGCGGGCGAAGCTCTCAATGGATTTATCAATGTTGTGGACACCCTGAATGATGCCGGGGGTCTTAAAGTCGTGGATCAGCTCTCGGGTCTCGGTTCCGTCGGGATGGGTCACCACAAGCTCCGCCTTGCAGCCGGCATCTACCTGCATCTCGGTGTTCTTATAGATGTCGCCGTAGGCGTGACGGGCGATAGTGATGGGCTTTTTCCAGTTGGGGATGTAGGGGTGAATCCCTTCTACCTGAATGGGCGCCCGGAAGACGGTGCCGTCCAGCATGGCACGGATGGTGCCGTTGGGGGATTTCCACATTTCTTTCAGGTCATATTCCTTCACCCGGGCGGCGTTGGGGGTGATGGTGGCACATTTTACGGCCACGCCGTATTTTTTGGCGGCATTGGCGGAATCGATGGTCACCTGGTCGTCGGTCTCGTTCCGGTGGATGAGCCCCAGATCGTAGTATTCGCTTTTCAGATCCACATAGGGGAGGATCAGCTGCTCCTTGATGAGCTTCCAGATGACACGGGTCATCTCGTCGCCGTCCATCTCCACCAGAGGGGTCTTCATTTGGATCTTAGCCATGGAAAATCCGTCCTTTCCTTAGTCCTTGCCGTAGCCGGCAGCATAGTAGTTGATGAGGCAGCCTTCCAGGATGATGGCCTTTTCGTCTTCGGTCAGACCCTTCACATGGAGGAGAATGTCCTTGACGCCGGAGGAGGTCACCACCTTGCCGGGGATGTCCTCTTTTCCGTCCTTTACCGCTTCCTTGATGCCGGGGACGAAGAGGTAGTCGCCGGGTTGGTAGTCAAAGGGGGTGGACTCGTCCAGAGTGAAGGGAACGATGCCCCAGTTGATGCAGTTGGAGCGGTAGCGTTTGGTGGCGTAGCTGTAAGCGATGTTGGCCACACCGCCCAAGACCTTCTGGCAGGAAGCAGCCTGCTCCCGGGCGGAGCCGTCGCCGGGGCGGTTGGCGAAAACGCCGGAGCCGATGGTGGTATCCTTTAAGGCCTCGACAGGGAGAGCGAGCGCTTCCATAACAGCAGTAAGCTCATCGGGAATGACGCCTTCCCGGACGGCATCAGCAAGATCCCGGGCGGCTTTGGAGCGGCCCACATATTCCGGCACCCGGCGGGAAAGGGCGAATTCCGACAGCTTGATGGGGTTGGAACGGTAGGAGGAAGTCTCGCCGGAGGGGATCAGCTCGTCGGTGGTGGTGACCGGGTCATCGATGACGGCAGCCAGCTTTACCAAGAGGTTCTCCTGCAGGGGGTGCATCTTGGGCCAGTCGGCGATGTTGGGACCGAAGCGGAGCTCTGCATCGGGATCCGCTTTGCCGAAGCCGTAGTAGCAGCGCTTCTGATAGATCTCACCGTCATAGTGGTAGGGCATCTCCGGGACGGTGTAATCGATGTCCGCCGCAGAGGTGAGGACGCCGCCATTCTTCGCTGTTGCGGCGATGGAGCGGGCGTCCATCAGCGCCACGGAAGAAATCTGCCCCTGACCGGGCTTGGAGCCTTCCCGGTTGGGGAAGTTCCGGGTGGTGTGGCGGATGGAGAAGGCGTCATTGGCAGGGACGTCTCCCGCACCGAAGCAGGGGCCGCAGAAGGCGGTTTTCATAATAGCGCCGGCTTCCAGAAGGTCGGCGGCCACACCGTTGCGGGTCACTGCCATGCTCACCGGCACGGAGGCGGGGTAGACGCTTAAGGAGAAGTAGCCGTTTCCGGTAGAAGCGCCCTTCAGGATGGCGGCGGCTTCCACTAAGTTCTCATAAAGGCCGCCGGCGCAGCCGGCGATGATGCCCTGATCGATGCAGACCTTGCCGTTTTTGATCTTATCGGTGAGGTGGAGCTGCACCTGTCCGGCGAATTTCTTGTTTCCGGCTTCTTCGATCTTGCTGAGGATGGTGTAGGGGTCGGCCTGCAGCTCCCGGATGGGGTAGGCGATGGAGGGGTGGAAGGGCAGGGCGATCATCGGCTCGATGTCAGAGAGGTCGATCTTTACCATGCGGTCGTAATAAGCCACCTTGCCGGGGGTCAGCCGTTGGTAGCGCTCGGGCTTGCCGTGGATCTTATAGAACTGCTCCACTATCTCATCGGTCTCCCAGATGGAGGAGAGGCAGGCAGTCTCGGTGGTCATGACGTCTACGCCCAGACGGAAGTCGGCGGAGAGGTTCTTCACGCCGGGGCCCACGAATTCCAGCACCCGGTTGGTGACGAAGCCTTCCGCAAAAACGGCGCCGCAGAGGGCAATGGCCACATCATGAGGGCCGACGCCGTGACGGGGCTTGCCGGTGAGGTAGACTAAGACCACTTCCGGAGCGTCCACGTCGTAGGTATTTTCAAGGAGCTGCTTTACCAGCTCCGGGCCGCCTTCGCCCACACCCATGCAGCCGATGGCGCCGTAGCGGGTGTGGCTGTCGGAGCCCAGGATCATCTTGCCGCAGCCGGCCATTTCTTCCCGGGCGTACTGGTGGATGACGGACTGGTGGGCGGGGACGTAGATGCCGCCGTACTTCTTTGCGGCGGAAAGGCCGAAGACGTGGTCGTCCTCGTTGATGGTGCCGCCTACGGCGCAGAGGGAGTTATGACAGTTGGTCATGGCGTAGGGAATGGGGAAGCGGGTCAGGCCGCTGGCCCGGGCGGTCTGGATGATACCCACATAGGTGATGTCGTGGGACATCAGGGCATCGAATTTGATCCGCATTTTTTGGGGGTCAGAGGATTTGGAGTGGGCACGCATGACCTGATAGGCAATGGTGGATTCCCGGGCTGCGTCGGGAGCGGGAAGATCCGCACCGGAAGAGGCGGGAACCAGCGTTTCACCGTCAAGAAGGTAGACGCCGTTGGAAGAAAGCTCGATCATGAAGAAACCTCCTGTATGCTTATGGAATGGAAAATCAGACTTTTAAGGCAGCACTTTCACCTAAGACGTCCCGGTTGGCATCTAAGATGGGCTTGATATAGTCCTGCAGGAACTCGGTGACCTGCTGGGGCGCCCGCCCAACGAAGGCGATGGGCTGCATCTCGGCTAAGATCTCCTCTTTGGTCAGGTTGAAGAGCGGGTCGGCGCAGACCCGGTCGATGAGGTCGTTTTCGCCGCCCTCTTCTTTCACGACCCGGGCGGCTGCCTGGGAGTGCTGGCGGAGCCGCTCGTGGAGCTCCTGCCGGTCGCCGCCTTTTTTCACGGCCTGCATCATGATGTTCTCGGTGGCCATGAAGGGCAGCTCCTTCATCACCCGCTGGGTGACGACCTTGGGATAGACCACTAAGTTTTCGGTGACGTTCAGGAGAATGTTCAGGATAGAATCAATGGCTAAGAAACCCTCGGCGACGGAGATCCGTTTGTTGGCGGAGTCGTCTAAGGTCCGCTCGAACCACTGGGTGCCGGCTGTGAAGGCGGGATTCAAGCAGTTGATGATCACATACCGGGATAGGGAGGTGATCCGTTCGCTGCGCATGGGGTTGCGCTTATAAGGCATGGCGGAGGAGCCGATCTGATTCTTCTCAAAGGGCTCTTCCATTTCCTTGAAGTTCTGGAGGATGCGCAGGTCAGTAGAGAATTTGGAGGCGGATTCCGCAATGCCGGCCAGGGTCGCCAGAATCTGAGCGTCCACTTTGCGGGAGTAGGTCTGGCCGGAAACGGGGACGACGCCGTCGAAGTCCATTTCTTCGCAGATCAGGCGCTCCAGTTCTTTTACCTTGTCGGTGTCGCCGTCAAAAAGCTCCATAAAGCTGGCCTGAGTGCCGGTGGTGCCCTTGGAGCCCAAGAGCTTCAGGTTTTTGATGCGGTAATCGATCTCGTCCAGATCGTAGAGCAGCTCGTTCATCCAGAGGGTAGCACGCTTGCCCACGGTGGTCAGCTGGGCGGGCTGCAGATGGGTATAGGCGAGACAGGGAAGATCCTTATACGCATCTGCGAATTCGGAGAAATTCGACAGGACGTTGATGAGCTTCCGG
>USLH01000152.1 GCA_900555435.1 uncultured Oscillospiraceae bacterium
GCTCGGCGCGCCCCAGCTCATAGATCATATCGTTGGCCACAAAGCACCGCCGTCCGTTGACGGCCAGCACCTTGTCCCCTGCTTCCAGACCTGTCTGGCCGCAGAGCGCCCCCTCGTTGATTTTATAAATGACCCGGCTGGTGATGGGCTCGCTCCGGGCGGAGATCAGCAGCACCAGCACCACAAAGCCCAGCACAAAGTTCATGAACGCGCCGGCCGCCATCACCAGCATCCGCTGCCAGACGGCCGCCTCGTTCAGGGGCTTGCCAAACCTCTCCGGCTGCCGCGCAGCCACCTCCCCTGTCAGGGGAGGCTCTGGCGTGTCGCGGAGGTTCTCCGCCTGCTGGCTCTCGGGGCTTTCCTCGCCCTCCAGCGCCACATAGCCGCCCACCGGGAGCAGCCGCAGGCTGTACTGGGTGCCGTGGTAAATGTTATGCCACAGCGCCGGGCCCATGCCAATGGAAAACTCGTTGACCCGCACGCCGCAGAGCTTTGCCACCGCAAAGTGGCCAAACTCGTGAATGGCGATCACCGCGCCAAAAACAAAGAGGGCTGCCAGAAACGTGATAATAAAAGACATAGCTTCTCCGGTTTACAGGTGTGCCCGCACGAACGCGCGAGCCATCTTGTCGCACTCGTAAACACCAGCGAGGGTATAGTCGCCGCCAAAGCTATCGCTGTCCACCACAGCCTCCACCAGACGGCCAATGTCCAGGAAGCCGATCTTGTCTTCGAGGAAGAGCTTGACAGCCTCCTCGTTGGCACCGTTGGCGGCGCAGGGGCCGAGACCGCCTTTCTTGATGGCCTTTTTGCAGGCAGCCAGGCAGCGGAAGGTCTCCTCGTCGGCCACATCGAAGGTCAGCAGCTTGAGGGTGGTGAAGTCCAGCTCCGGCACGACGCCCGGCACACGGGCCGGATAGGTCAGCGCATACTGGATGGGGATCTTCATATCCGGAACCCCCATCTGCCCTAAAACGGCATAATCCTCAAATTCCACCATGGAATGGATCACGCTTTCCCGATGGACCACAACTTCCACCTGCTCCGGCCGGACGCCGAAAAGCCAAACGGCTTCGATGCACTCAAATCCCTTGTTCATCAGGGTCGCACTGTCCACCGTGATCTTTGCACCCATGCTCCAATTCGGGTGCTTCAAGGTCTGAGCAACTGTGACTCCCTCCAGCTCCGACCGGGTCTTTCCGAAAAAAGGCCCGCCGGAAGCGGTTAATAGGATCTTATTCACCCGACATCCGGAATATCCCTGCAGACATTGAAAGATAGCCGAGTGTTCGCTGTCTACCGGATAGATTTTCACGCCTTTTTCAGCTGCCGCTTTCATGACCAGCTCCCCGCCGGTCACCAGCGTTTCCTTATTGGCAAGGGCAATATCCTTCCCCGCATGGATCGCAGCCAGCGTCGGCTGCAAGCCGATCATACCCACCACCGAATTCAGGATCATATCCGCTTCCGGCAACGTCGCTGCCTCGCAAAGGCCTTCCATTCCCGTAACCAGCTGCACGGAAAGATCCGCCAGCCGGATCTTCATTCCCCGGTAGGCATTCTCGTCATACAGACAGACGAGTTTCGGCTTGAATTTCCGAACCTGCTTTTCCAGCAGCTCCTCGTTTCTCTTGGCAGCCAACGCCTTTACCTCGATCCCATGGACCTCGCAGACTTCCAGCGCCTGTGTCCCAATGGATCCGGTGGAGCCCAGAATGCTGACGGAACGCTTCATTCTCTCTCCTCCCGATCACGCAAGGGTCGTCACGATGGGCAACACCTGTAAAATCAAATACAACGTCGGCGCAACGAAAAGAAAGCTGTCAAATCGATCCATCACGCCTCCATGACCGGGCATAATGTGTCCAAAATCCTTGATTCCCCGCTGCCGCTTTACAACGGAAGCCATCAAATCCCCAACGATCCCCATAACCGCACAAACGGCCCCGTCAATGGTCGCCGCCAGATACGAAATATGCACGCCGGAGCGGAGCTTGCTGTAGCCAAAGCAAAAGAGGACGAAGAACAAAACCGCAAAGAAAACGCCGCCAATTGCCCCTTCGACTGTTTTGTGGGGGCTGATAAGCGGGCACAACTTGTGCTTTCCGAAAGCCCTTCCCACAAAATAGGCCGCCGTATCTGCGATCCACGCCGCCACACAAACCAACAGCGTATAAAAAAGCCCATGCTCATAATGATCCCGAATGTACACCAGAATGGAAAAGCTCACCGGAACCACCAGCGAAACGAAAAACGCCGTCGTTACTTCTTCAAACATGACTTTTGTATGCTGTGTTAGAAGAATCGCAAAGAGGATCACAAAATAGACGAGCGTTACATAAATCGGAAACCGTTCCATCGGAACTGTGCCGAAAAACGGCACCACTGCTGCATAAACCAGCGATGCAGCAACCATCCCACGATTCGTGACATATTTAGTCGCACACAACAGCTCAAAAACGGCGACCACGGAAATAATGGCGATAGCCGCATTGAAAACCACAGTGTTATAACAAAATAAGACCATGGCCAGCACGCACAAGGCAACCAGTGCAGAAATGACTCGTTGTTTCATGAAAATGTGTCTCCTCCAGATAAGGTAACGGCACGGGGCCGCCTTCCCCTGCCAAGACGCCGGGAAACGACAGCCCCGCTTGATGTCTGCTGCATCAGACGCCGCCGAAGCGACGATTCCGGCACTGATATTCTTCCAGCGCCCGATCCAGATCCGCCGGTTTGAAGTCCGGCCAAAGGATCTCGTCCATAAAGACATATTCCGCATAAGCGCTTTGCCAGATCAGAAAGTTGGAAAGCCGGTATTCCCCGCTGGGACGGATGATGAGATCCACGTCTGGCTCCCCTTTTGTATAGAGGCGATCCGCTAGCATCTGCTCCGTGATCTCCTCCGGACGGATCTTCCCGGCAGCTGCGTCCAAAGCCAATTGCCTGGCAGCCGATGTCAACTCGCTGCGTCCGCCGTAGTTGACTGCCAAGTTCAGGGTAAGCCCCGTATTGTCCCGGCTGGTTTTTTCGATCTCGGCCATTTTCGCCTGCATTTTGGCGTCAAAAACCGTCAGATCCCCCAGAAACCGAATACGGATGTTTTCTGAACGATAATTATCCACATCCTCCAGATACTTCCGAAGCAGATCCATAATGGCGTTCACCTCGTCCTTGGGACGGGACCAGTTCTCCGTGGAAAAAACATACATGGTCATGTAGCGCAGCCCGATGCGGTTGGCGTACCGGACGATGGTGCGGAAGGTCTCCGCCCCCACCTTATGTCCCATTTTCCGGGGCAGCCCCCGGCGTTTGGCCCATCGGCCGTTGCCGTCCATAATGACGCCCACATGGGCAGGCAGATTGGAAAAGTCCGGCATCTTACAGCTCCATGATCTCTTTTTCTTTTTTCTCTGTCATCAAATCGACGTCCTTGCAGTATTTATCGGTGAGCTTCTGGGCTTCCTTCTCGCCGTCCTTCAGGTCGTCTTCGGTCAGCTCGCCGTCTTTCTTCATGGCTTTGAGTTTCTCCATCAGATCCCGGCGGATGCTGCGGACTGCCACCTTAGACTCCTCACCGTATTTGCGGATGTCCTTAGCCAGGTCCCGGCGGCGCTCCTCCGTCAGAGGCGGAAACACGATCCGCAGGACCTTTCCGTCGTTGTTGGGGTTAAAGCCCAAATCGGAAGCCAAAATGGCCTTCTCGATGGATTTCAGAGTAGAAAGATCCCACGGCTGGATCACCAGAGTCCGGGCTTCCGGAACAGAAATAGCGGCCATCTGATTGATGGGGGTAGGTACGCCGTAATAATCCACAGCAACCTTATCCAGAACGGCGGGATTAGCCCGACCGGCACGGATGGCGGTGAACTCTTTGTCCAGCGCCGCCAGCGTCTTCTGCATCTTCTCTTCTGCTTTCTTCATCTGCTCTTTCATAATTGATCTTCCTCCTGTTGTTATTCGGCTACGACCAGCGTGCCGATCTTTTCACCTGCAACGGCTGCAACGATATTCCGGGGCTCCGCCAGATTGAAAACCAGCAAAGGCAGCCCGTTATCCTTGCACATTGAAGCGGCAGTCGAATCCATCACTGCCAGATTATGATTCAAAACCTCGCTGAATGTCAGGGTATCATACTTGACGGCGTCCGCATACTTATGGGGATCCTTATCGTACACGCCGTCCACCATGGTGGCCTTGAACATCACATCGGCGCTCACTTCCACGGCGCGCAGGGCCGTTGCCGTGTCGGTGGAGAAGAAGGGGTTGCCGGTGCCGCCGCCAAACACGGCGATCTTTCCCTCGTCCATGGCGCGCAGGGCGTCTTTGCGGGTAAAGGGCTGTGCCACCTGGGGCATGGTGATAGAGGTGAACACCTCGGTGGGCACGCCCAGCTGCTCCAGCTTGTCGGAGACGGCCAGCGCGTTCATCACGGTCGCCAGCATTCCGATCTTGTCGGCCAGGGTGCGCTCCATTTTGCCGCTGGAACGGCCGCGCCAGAAGTTGCCGCCGCCCACCACGATGCCGATCTGAACCCCCAGATCGTGGGCCTTTTTCACACCGCCGCAGATCGCATCCATGGTCGGCTCGTCAAAGCCCATGCCTTTTTCGCCGCCCAATGCTTCGCCGCTGATCTTGAGCAGGATACGCTGATATTTCAATGCCATAATCCAAACACCACCTGTTTATATTCCGTCGGGTCTATGCCCGGCATTGTTATTCAAGTATATTTTACAATAAAACCTGAATAAAGTAAACAGGAAATCTGCGCGGAAATCCGGAAGCTTT
>USLH01000153.1 GCA_900555435.1 uncultured Oscillospiraceae bacterium
ATGAGGTGGATCGCACCACCGACGGAACGGGTCTGGTGCGGGAAAAGACCTTTGAGGAGCTGGAAGCGCTGAACGCCGGGACGGCGGAGCGTCCGGCGAAGATCCCCACGCTGCGGGAATTTTTGGAATACTGCGCCGGAGTTCCGGGGCTGTTTTTGAATCTGGAGATGAAGGTGTATCTGGACGACGAGGGCCCGGAGCGGGTAGCTTATGCCGTAGATGAAACGGTGAAGCTCTGCGAGGAGCTGGGGCTGTCCAAGCGGATCCTTTTCAACAGCTTCGACGCCTATGTGCTGGAATACATCTATAAGACCTACGGGCGGAAGTATCTGCTCCACGGATACTACCCCTATGACATCATGAGCCATGTGGAACTGGATCCGGCGGAATATCTGGATTACGCCTGCTACTGGTCCAGCGGGGAGGGAGCCAAGCGCAAATGCGGGGAGCTGAAAGCGCTGGGAATCCAGCCCTGCACCGGCTCCAACACCAAAGAGGCGGATTTTTATGAGGCAGCTTCCTACGGCTGCGGGATGTTTACGGAAAACGATCCCAAATCGGCTCTTGCGTGGAGAGAATTTCTTTAAAAAAGAAAACCGCAGCAGCTTCCGGGAAGAACCGAAAGCTGCTGCAGTTTTGTGTTCGGATGGGTCATCCGTTTTTCCGGGCATCCTCCCGGTATTTGGACGGAGTCATCCCGTACCGTGTCCGGAAGAGGGAGGTGAAGTAGGTGGGGTTCTCAAAGCCCACCTGTTGAGCAATGGAAGAGATGGAATCCTCCGTTTCCGTCAGCAGGGAGCAGGCACGTTCCAGACGTTTGGCATTGATGTATTCCTTGAACCCGGCACCGGTCTGGTTTTTAAAGAGACGGCTGACCATGTAAATGGAGATGCCGAACCGGTCGGCCACTGTTACCAGACTGATCCCCGGCTGACAGAAATTTTCGTCCACATAATCGGCCAGTTCCCGCTGCTGTCTCGCACCGGGGTCGGCGGCAGCCGGTGCTTCCGATAAGGTGTGCAGGGAGTTCTTCATCATCTGCGTCAGATGTTCGCCATCCTTGAAATGGAGCAGTTCCTGCAGCTCTTCCTGTTCCACCGGGACGGCGGTTTTTCCTCGGGCGGCAAGGAAAACCTGCAGCTCCTCGTAGCAAAGGTAGCGGCACAGTGCCCGGTCGTGGCAGTTTTGCTTCAGATAATCGCTGATCCCGTCGATAGCGGCTTCCGCCTGCTGGAACCTGCTGCTGGCGATCTGGGATTCCAGAAGGTTTAACTGGGCGGTGGGATAGTTTTGGGTGCGAACAGGGCTTTTGTCACCCATCTTAGCCTGAGAGCTATAGTAGGAAGCGGAAATTTCATCCAGCTTTTCCACCACCGTGCCCGGAAAGACGGTGCAAAGCTCATCCATCACATTGTAAACCGCTCCGGAGATCGCAGCGGACAGCTTTTCCGGATCCAACAGATTTTTGGAAAGACAGACGAAGAGGGAACAGTCCTTGTTGGGAATGTCGGTAATGTAAATGCGGCAGCCGCATTTCCGTTCTGCTAGCTCGGCGATCTGCTGGGCCTGATCGAAAGTGGGGTGGCTGCAGATCACGGAAACGGCGCAGAAATAGCGGAAGTGGAAATTGGGGATCAGCTGTTCCAGTTCCGGCTGCCGGGTGATCTTGCCGTAAAGCAGGTCGTTTAAAACGTAGTCCATGATGACCACGCCCTGGTCGGAGGCGCGATTGTCCAGCTCCTGGATGACCTGTTCAATCTGCTCAAATTCGGACATATTCTTTTCGGAGTTCCCGGGGGAGATCCGGGTGACCAGCCGGCGCAGAGGGCTGTAGTTAATGTAAGCGGTCAGAGCCAGCAGGGCGATGAGCATGACCACGTTGATCCCCAAAAGCACCCCCATCCGATGGAGGAAGGCTTTGTTGTTCTCCTCCAGCCGGCTTTCGCCTACGATGGTGATAAAGATGTTGGAATTGGTCGTATCCTTCCATTTGTAGGCCCTTGTGGTGCCATCGGAGAAGTTGTAGATGATCTGCACTGGGTCGGAAAGGTATTCCACGAAGGGCTCGCCGAGAAACTCCCCGGCATTTTCGGTGTTGCTGGTAAAAAGAAGATCGGAGCCCTCGTTAAAAATGGCGTAGGTGTAGTTTTCCGATTGGGCGTTTCCGGACAGAACCGTGTCGATGGAACTGTGACTGATGACGAAATAGATAACGGCATCGTATTCGGAGTAGTTGTTGAGCTTCACGGGAAATGCAAAGAGCAGGGCGTTTTGAGCCACATCCCCCGATTTTAAGGGCCTGGCCGGAAGAGAGGAGACGATGCGGCCGCTGCTGGTATAGGGGCCGCTGAGGGCGGAGCGGACCTTTTGCGCTACATAGGCGTTTCCGCCGGAAAAAGAGTTGCAGAAGTTATCAAAGGTGTAATACCATTTTTCGTTTAGAACCATGTTTCGATCCGGATAGTAGACCCCCACCTCTTGCGCCAGTGGCAGGCCGAATTGGATCTGGCTTAACTCCTCGGAGACTTGAAGCATCAGGGAGGTATAATTGTCCCTCACGGTCAGAAATTTTTTGGTGCTTCCCTTATAGGCGTTGCCGGACATTTTCACGGTGATCTCCCGGAAGCCGGTGAGTTGGGAGTAGAACCGGGAGGAAAGGTTCTGGGAGCGGAGGTAGTAATACCGGCTGTTCTGCTCATTTAAGGCTTTGTAGGAGCTGAAAAAGAGCAGGATCTGCACGATGAGCATGGGCACGCAGATGAGAAGCCCAATGGTCAGGATCAGTTTCGCATAGAAAGGAGAAACGCTGATTTTTTCTGTTTTCTTCAAAAAAGCGTCACCTCCGAATGGGTTTCTTTTGTTAAAAAGGCAAAAAACTTTCCATTTAATTATAGCACATTTTTTATAAGAAAGCAAAGCACTTTTTGTAACATCTTCCCTTTTCTTTGCAATATTTTACGGAACAGAGGGAAAAGAAAGGGTTTTGGGGAAAATTGACGTTTTTTTCAAACTGACGTAACAATTTTGTGTTTTACTGAACTTATATCGAAATGAAAAACCGGAGGCCCTTTATGGCGAAGAACAAGAAAAACGCTTATATCGATCCGCAGCAGCGGGAGCTTCAGGAACTGATCGAGCTGAAAAAAATGCAGCAGGCCGCTGCCGAAAACAAGGATGCGGATACCACCCAGTTCTTTGAAAAGGAAGAGAAGATCGTCCCCAAAACCTTCAAGGAGAAGTGGAAAAACTACTGGTATCATTATAAGCTGACCACATGGGTCTCGGTGGTCTGCGCCATTTTTTGCGCATGGCTCATCAAGGACATCTTTTTCGGAACCAAGTACGATCTGAATGTAGTCTCCGCCACCAAATACGCCTTCAGCGTTGTCAACGAGGACATTCCCGGGGATCTGGTGAAGTACCTTTCCGACTACAACGGCGAT
The DNA here is from genome assembly GCA_900555435.1 of uncultured Oscillospiraceae bacterium. Lineage (GTDB taxonomy): Bacteria > Bacillota > Clostridia > Oscillospirales > Ruminococcaceae > Merdivicinus. Next base: position 3,444 of record USLH01000153.1, read on the forward strand.
GGGAAGGTGAACGCACTCTACGATGAAATAACCCTCGACTATGCGGAGGACACCAACCTGGATCCCCAGACCAACGCCATGAATATGCAGAAATTCATGGCGGTTCTCGCTTCCGGTCAGGAGCTGGTCTTTATCATGGATCAGGGCATCTACGATTCGCTGATGAGTTCGGAGAATACCGACGATTCCATCGATGTTTTCGTGAATCTGGAGGAGCTTTATCCCGACCAGAGCGACATCGTCAAGGGGGATAAGCTGATCCTCAACGGGACCCGTCTGGGCAAGCGGATGGGCATGAACCGGGTGGACGAGGACATTTTCCTCTGCGTCCGGGCTTTGAACGGGACTGCCGACGGCACCAAAGAGAAAATCTACAACGAATACTGCAATGCGCTGGACTTCGTCCATAACATCATGATAACGGAGTACCCGGTCTTAAAGGGGACTGAGACCCCCATGCCCGCTTCGGACAGCTCGGCGGAATAAAATTGAACCCCCCCGCCCGATCCGAAAGACCCGAGTGGGGGTTATCCACTAAATTTTGCAGAAAACAGCGCCCCGTTCAGCGGCAGACAGCCGGGAACGGGGCGCTTTTTAGAGGGCGGCGATCTCTTTTGGCGCTTCCACCAACAAATCGGCGCCGGCTTTTTGAAGCTCTTCCCGACCCCGGAAGCCCCAGATGGCTCCGGCGGAGGGAAGACCGGCGTTTTTAGCGGTTAAAATATCCACGTCGGAATCGCCGATGAAAAGGGCGTTTTCCCGAGAGACGGAAAGCTCCTTTAAAAGGCTCCAGACTCCGTCGGGAGCGGGCTTTTTTGGGATGCCGTCCAGCTGCCCCCGGACGGCGTCGAAGAAACCGGCACCGAAAATTCCGGATACGATGGTCTGGACGAAAGCATCGGACTTATTGGACAGCACAGCCAGCCTGGCGCCGCCCGTTTTCAGGGCTTTCAGGAGCTCCGGGACGCCGGGATAGGGGCGGGTCTTGTCCATGCAGTGGGCTTCATAGCGGGCATCAAAGACGGCTTTGAAAGCGGTGACTTCCTCCGGGGTACGGTGAGACTCGGGGAGGGCGCGCTCCACCAGCTTGTAGACGCCGTTGCCTACAAAATGGCGGTACTCGTCAAGGCTGTGGGTGGGAAAACCGGATTGTGAAAGCATCCAGTTGCAGGCATCGGCCAGATCCTCCAGAGAGTTGATGAGGGTGCCGTCCAGATCAAAAAGATAAAGGGAGTACATGAAAAAGTCCTTTCCGGTGGGTGATTTTTGGAAACAAAAAGGGAGCAAAAGGAAACATTCGGGGTTGGCAGGGGTCAATTCCGGGGCAGCCGGAAGTGG
>USLH01000154.1 GCA_900555435.1 uncultured Oscillospiraceae bacterium
TCCACAGAAAGATATTGAGGTTTGTCTAAAGTGAACAAAATACAATTTTCTATCAACTTATACTCTATTCCTTTTGCCTTGGGCCTGATATCTACAGAGTGAATCATTCCATTATTCTTTTTTATCATGACTCTCTTCCCCTTTCAGCTCCGCCAACCATAGAAGGATCTCTTCCAAAACGGACGCATTCAGCTGGTAAAAAATATACTTCCCTTCCCGGGTATCGGTGATCAGATCCGCTTCCTTCAGCACCGAAAGATGCCGGGAAACCGCTGCCGCCGAAACGGAAAAGTGCTCCCCGATCTCCCCGGCGGACAATCGCCCTTTTTTGAGCAGATTTAAGATCTCCCGCCGGGTGGGATCCGCCAACGCCCGAAGGGTCTGCTGCATTCCCATCCGAAAGCTCCTTTCATTTAACATTTAATCGAATTGTTAAATATAATATAACACGAATTTTCCGTCCTGTCAAGAGAAAAAGTCCCCCTGCAGCAAAATCTTCCGCCGCAGGGGGACTAATATTAAAAGATGGGAACGTATCCCTGATCCGTAAAGGCCTGCCGCCCATTGTCGCTCAGGATCCAATCCCGCAGCTGTCTGGCAGCACTTCCCACCGGCTCGTCCTTCCGGATCACCAGATAGAAATCGTTGAGCAGCGGGTAGCTTCCGTCCTTGATGGACTGCGCCGAAGGCTCCACATCGTTGACGCTTAAGATCCGCAATTCCGGCTTCTGATACATCAGGGAAGCGTAGTAATAAACGGAGTAGCCGATGGCGCCCCCTCCGTTATCGTAATCCGCCACCTGCTCGATCAATCCGGCCATGCCGCCGATCAACAGATCCTGCGGAGGATCCATAGGTTTTGTGTCCTGCATCAGCAGCTTTAAAAACATGGTCTGGCTGCCACTGGTGGAGTTCCGCTGGAAGGGAACGATCCCTTCGTCGTTTCCGCCTACGTCTTTCCAATTCGTAACTTTTCCCGTATAAATATCCCGCAGCTGATCGGTGGTCAATTCTTTCACCGGATTCGCTTCATTCACTAAGAAAACCAAGGCGTCCCGTCCCACCGGCGTGATCTCCAGTTCCACACCGCTTTCTTCCACCTGCTTTTGCATCTCTTCCGGCGCTTCGTAAACCAGCAGCAGATCGGCATATCCTTCCGTCAGGTTGCTCCACGCATAGTTGGTGCCGGTATTGCTGGTGCGGCTCTGGGCTTCTTCCAGAGAAATGCCGCAGGTATCCGCCATGACCTGAGCCATCAGCGGCAGATTGGCAGTAGAACCGTCCACCTTCGGATATTCGTCCGCCGAAGCAAAAATCGGCACAGGTGCCGGATGGGAAGAGGGCACCGAATCGCTGCTGACGGACGAGCTGCTTCCTCCCTGCCCGCCGCAGGAGACGAGCAACAGCGCCGCTCCTAAAAAGGCAACGATCCCTTTGATCCATTTTTTCATTAAAATTCCTCCTTACTCGTCATCCAGCGTCCGGAACTGAGTAGTCTGATAGATCCAATTCCCGTCCTTATCCATGATCCCTTCCGAAAAGCCTTTTTCCACCAGATAATAGCCGTTGCCCGCCGATTCGACCCATTTCAGATCCGAAAGCAAAACCTTGCACTCCGGATCCAGCAGATCGTAAAGCCCACTGGTTCTACCTCCGTGAAAAGCCGCAATGCAGGTTCCGTCTATCCCCCAGTTGCTGATCCACTGATATGTTCCCTCCGGGATCACTTCTTCTCCCTTTTCGTTGAGAACCAGACAGTGGGAGTCGTACCGGATCGAATCGCCTTCCCCCGTTTCGACGGCCCAGCTGACCACGAACCGGTCGGAGCTTACCGATATAATGCTGGCGTTTTCCTTTTCATAAAGCAGTGTGCCATCCCGACCGTACAAAATCGCACTGCTTCCGGAGCCGCTGCTGCAGAAGGCTTTCACCGGACTTTCATTGTTTCCGGCGTAGAAAAGATAACTTCCCGGCTGCGTCAGGGGCTCACCGCTTGCATCCGCTAAGTAATAGTCATTATAATCCTCATTGCAAAGGACCATAACTTCTCCGTCAAAATACTGGATCTTCTTGCCGCCTATTGTCCGGATCTTTTCCGCCTCCGGCAGCCTCCAGACCTCCGACTCCGCCCCGTCCCAGGTCAGGGCGTAGCCGTTTGTCACCTGAACCGTAACATAAGCCGGCGGCAGGACCTCCCGAAGCTGGGCGTCGATCAGGCCGGTTCCCGCATCCTGCATTCGGAGGGACACAAAATAGTTGGGATCCCCACTGGTATAGAAGCTGTAAAAATCCTCCAGCTCGCTGAAGGTTCCGTTGGCGTCCACCAGCGTTGGCGGAGCGCCTTCCGTATTGTGATAAACCACCACATAGGAACTCCCCAATTTGGCAGCGGAATTTACATCGTTGAAAAGCACCTCTCCGGTGGAGCGCCGCACCAGTTTTCCGTTTATGCTGCTGTCGTTGCTTTCCATCCAGACCACATAATCCCCGAAAACGGCGTTCAGATCTCCTTCCGTTTCCGACTGAATTTCCTTCCCGTTCCGGTCATAAACGGTGGTAAAAGTCCGATGCTGCTCGATCCATCCGTCTTCGTCCCGTTTAACCGCTTCATACCGGGACTTTGTAATAAAAGGCGCTTCATTGGTAAACAGATCCTGAATCAGCCAGAGATTTTTTCCGGAAAGGATCTCTTTTCCCGCTGTGTTGACGATGAACGTCTCATCCTGGATCCGAAAAGACAGGAGCGGTGCGTTTTGCTCCTCTGTGCCGGAGCTTTCCGCTGCAGAGCTTTCACTCCCCGAGCTTCCGGAGCTTTCGCCGATCGGCTCAAAAAGACTGCTGCAGGATGTCAGCAGGAAAGCCGCCATCCCCGCTGCAAGAAGCCGTTTTTTCATAAGCAAGACCTCCTTTGGTCGTTTCGTCCGTTTGAAAATATTATAGGCTTCTCCTCTCCAAATTGCAATTACAAAGCCGTGACAAATAAAAACAGTCCGCTTAAAAAGAAGAAACAAAAAGGAAAAGCGGAAGCCGTTTGCTCCCGCCGTTTTATTCCTTATTCCCATTCATCCAACTTTCTCAATTTCCCACAGATCTCCCGGATCGCAACAGCGGTGATCTGTGCGGTCAGCCGCTCCTCCGCTTTCGGCGGCAGCCCCTTTGGCAGCTGTGCCTGTGCTGCCCCGCCGGAATCCCCCCAGATCACCACGACCCGCACCCGTTTTTTCTCTCCAGCGGCCTTTACATAGACCCGGACCCACAGATCCCAAAGCCGGTATTCCTCCGTCAGCATAAGCACCCCTCCCTTCCGGTTTATGCGCCCGAAGGAAGTCCGGTGCCGGGTTTTAAAAACAAAAAAATTCGTTGAAATGTTTCTCCGGAAAGAAGGTGCTCCAAACCGTTCGGAGAGATATGAAGCAAAAATTTCGTTCTCTGTTCGTCTGTGACGCAGCACCCTTTCTCTTTTGAGCAGCCTTTCTCTCATTCCTCCTGCTCTTTCAGCCGCAACACCGCCACCAGCGGGTAATGATCCGACGGGTACCGGCCGTCCTCGTTGGTTCGATCCACATATGCTTCGTCTACGGTAAACTCGTCGCTGATAAAGATGTAATCAATCCGACGGCCGTTTAATTTTCCCTTGAAGCCGTGGTAGCTGCCGCTATCGGCGTTGTCCACGAAACTCCAGACGTTGGTCAGATGGATATCCGGGTAGTTGTGGAGATTCTCCGAAAGGACCCGGATCGGCCGGGAGTCCGGACAGGCGTTCAAATCCCCCATCAGAATGGTGGGGAGCTTCTCCTCCTGATTTAACCGATGCATATATTCCAGAATGATCCGGACGCTCAGGTTCCTCGCCATGCCGCAAACGTGATCAAAATGGGTGTTGAAGACCCGGATCTTCCGACCGTATTCCTTCACATACGCCTCGCAGACGGTGCAGACACGGGGAAAGAAGGCGTAATAAGCCCGGCTTCCCATCCTTTCCGGATGCTTGGAAAGCCAGAAGGTCTTATCAAAAGAGACCGTCACATCTTCGTTTTTTAAGAGGATCGCCGACTGCTCGCCGCCTAAAGTTTTTGTCCGCCCGAAGCCCCGGATGCTGTAATTTTTAGACAAAAGCTGCCCGATGTCCTCCCGCATGGAAGGGATCATCTCCTGCACTCCTACAATAGAAGCGTTGGATTCCCGAATCATGGAGCCGATCAGTCGGCGCCGGTTGCTCCATGCGTTCCGGGTTCGGAACCGAGCCAGAAAGGAATCGTGCTTCAGATTGAAAGAGGCTACCTTGATTGCTTCGGACATTGCGAAAAACCACCTTTGAAAAGTCTATTTTTAAAAATATCTCATTTCCATCAAAAAATCTACCGGATTTTTTGGGGAAAAATGTAAATTTTTTGCAGAAGAACGCCGCTGCGCCTTTCTCTGTTTCAGAAAACGACGCTCCGAAGCCGATTCCTTCAAGCAGAAAATACAAAGCCTTCAAAAGATGAAAGCACTTGAAAAACGCCGGCTTTACGGGATTTTTTAGCTGTAAAGTGATTTGCCATTACAGCGTAAGGCAACTACCTTTTCTCCAAATCCGTCCCCCAGAACCGCAAAAGTTCCCCCCGCAGTGCCTCAGCGTCGGAGATCCGGCGGAAATGGCTCCAGTGCGCCGGGAAAAGCCGCCGGTACGCAGGCTTTGAAAACCGCTGGTCGATGAGCAGAGCCACTCCCCGGTCGCTCCCGCTGCGGATCACCCGGCCTACC
>USLH01000155.1 GCA_900555435.1 uncultured Oscillospiraceae bacterium
TGACCTTATCCTTTTTCATAAGGGATCGACTCCTTTCACGATTCCGGGCAGGCCGTATTTCCGTTGTTCCGGAGGTTAACATTCGGATGAATCAGCCTGTTCATTTCTGTTAGCTTAATATTAACCAATTCTGAGCTAAAAGTCAACTATCAAATTGCACAAAGCGGCAAGCGATTTGTTGGTGATGTTGCTTTTAACACTAAAAAAAGCCCGTAGAATGGGGGTTTTGTACACCTTTTCTGCATATTTTTCCTGTTCCCTTTAAATAAAAAAATTAATGTTAATAAAAGTACTTGATTTTTGTAAAGCAATGCGTTATAATAAACTTATCATACACGATGGAGTGTGTTCCAATGAGTAAACCGACTATGCAGGACATTGCTAACAAGCTCTCCACTTCCCGCATTACGGTGTGGAAAGCTTTGAATAACCGCCCGGGCGTTTCCGACGCTCTCCGCCGCCGGATTCAGCAGACGGCCGAAGAAATGGGCTACTACCACACCCCCGCCATGCTGGCGGATCCCACCCCCAAGGCGGAGCGCTCCCATAACATCGCCGTAGCTGTCTGCCGCCCGGAATCTTCTTTGTTCTGGATGCAGATCATCCACCAGATCGCCAAGGATCTGGCTGCCCACGATGTGAACCTGATCTACACCTACCTTCCCACTTCTTATAAAGAAGGCTACTCCCTTCCCACTACCCTGACCGACGGGACGGTAGAGGGCGTCATCGTTTTAAACACCTACGCGCCCCCGGTGCTGCAGCTGCTTTCAAACCTTCCCCTTCCCAAGATCTATCTGGACACCATCCCTGCCATGCCTTATGACAGGCTCCACGGCGACCTTCTGATGATCGAGGGGCGGGATCTGGTGCGGCAGATCACCGGGCGCCTGCTGGATCGGGGCTATAACCGTCTGGGCTTCATCGGCGACGTGGAATATGCCCAGACCAACTCCGACCGCTACCTAGGCTTCTTGGACGCCTTTGCCCAGCGGGGCATGACCCCCAACCCCGCCTACTGTCTCACCGGCTCTCTAGGCCTCCGGACCCACTATGAGGAGATCAGCCGGTTTTTGGATTCTCTGGATACCATGCCTGACGGATTTGTCTGCGTCAGTGATTATATTGCCCATTTTGTCCAGCGGTATTTCGACGAATCCGCCATTGACCCCGAAGGACACATCATCCTGACCGGATTCGACAACAACACCGAATATACAAACGTAGCCGACCGGATCTCCACCGTGGACGTCCAGCCCCGGACCATCGGCGCCCGGCTGGCGGCGAAGATCCTCTTCAACGTCTCCCACCCCAACGCCGCCCATGAGGTAAGCTACGTCACCTCCGATATCCTCTACCGGGGACAGCTTTCGCTCCCCACCCGATAAATTTGCTTTCTTCTTTTTTACCATCCTTCCAAACCGGAAAACGGAGCGCTTCCCGCAATTGGGCAGCGCTCCGTTTTCCGGTTTTTTCTTTTTCTTATTCTTCCGCCTCATGGGCTTTCTGGATCTCCGGATGCACCGACAGAAGCGGCTTTACCTCCTTATGATGGATCACCCGGTCCACATAGTTTTTGGTGATCTTCCGCACCAGCCCCGACAGAGCCACAACGCCCACCAGGTTTGGCAGCATCATCAGCCCGTTGAAGGTGTCCGAAATGTCCCACGCCAGCGACGAGGTCATCACCGCACCGGAAACCACCATCAGTACGAAAATGATCCGATAGATCTTGAGCCCCGTTTTCCCGCTCAGATATTCCACAGCCTTGCTGCCGTAATGGGACCAGCCTAAGACCGTCGTGAACGCAAAGAAGAACATGCAGACCGCAATGAACTTCTGCCCGAAGTTCCCGGCGCCAAATACCGAGTTAAAGGCAGCACCTACCAGCGTTGCATCGGTGACACCCTCCACAGCGATCTGCCCGGTGGACAGATCATAGACCCCGGAGGTCAGCACCACCAGAGCGGTCATGGTGCAGACCACGAAGGTGTCCGCAAACACCTCGAAGATGCCCCACATGCCCTGCTTCACCGGCTCCTTGACGTTGGAATTGGAGTGAACCATGACCGAAGAGCCGAGACCCGCTTCGTTGGAGAAAACGCCTCGCTTGAATCCTTGGGTCATGACGGTGCTGATGATGTAGCCGATACCGCCGCCGGCCGCCGCTATGGGCTTAAAGGCGGTGACAAAAATCGCCTTGAAGGCCGGCAGGATGTGGGCGTAGTTGACGCCGATGATGACAAGGCTTCCCGCCACGAAAAGGACGACCATAAACGGCACGATCTTCTCCGCTACGGAGGCGATCCGCTGTAAACCGCCCAGCACGATCACCGCCACCAGCGCCATCAGGCAAAGGCCGATCACCAGCGAATAAAGGGTGGTGTCTCCGAACAGCTTCACATTTGCAAGCGCCGGGATCGTAAAGGCAGATTCGATATTGGCCACGATCTTATTGACCTGCCCCATATTGCCGATGCCGAAGGACGCAAGGACCGCAAAGATCGCAAAGAGCACGGAAAACACCTTGCCCAGCTTCTTACATCCCTTTTTACTCCCAAGCCCGTCGGATAGGTAGTACATCGCCCCGCCGGACCATTCCCCATCGGCATTCCGCCGCCGGTAGAAGATGCCCAGCACGTTTTCCGAGAAGTTGGTCATCATCCCGAAGAAGGCTGCGATCCACATCCAGAACACCGCTCCCGGCCCGCCGATGACGATGGCTGCCGCCACGCCTGCAATGTTGCCGGTGCCGATGGTCGCCGCCAAAGCCGTACACAGTGCCTGAAAGGGAGAGATTGCCGATTTGTCCTTGTGGTGCCCGATCACGTCCTTGTGGAACAGGCTGCCGATGGTGTTCTTCATCCAAAGGCCGATGTGCCCCACCTGAAAAAAGCAGGTGACGATCGTCGTCAGAATGCCGGCGGCCAGCAAAAGCCACACGCCTACCTTCGTCCAGACAAACCCGTTGATGACGTCGTTTATCTGCGCTACCCTGTCGAAAAATTGCTGCATATTGTCCATCCTTCCGCAAAAAAATCCAAAAAAACGGAGAGCCGCCTCTATGCCGCTCCCCGAAAATTCCGAAAGGATCCGCGAGAGAAAAAACACTCCCGCCTTCCGATCTCTATCCGTCCTTTTGCCTGAGAGATTAGGCTTTCGCCTTGCACCTTCGGCACCTGCGCTGACTTAAAAAGCCGGCAGGCTTCTCCAGATATGCCATCCATTTGCAGTCATCATCATAAAAATGAAACCTGAGAGTGTTACCCCTTGGGAAAGGCTTTCGCCTAATTTCCTGCAAATTTCTTCTGGCAATACGAAATTGTTGCATTTATTATACAGGATTCGCCGAAAAAAATCAAGAGATATTCTAAGAAAACCATTCTTTATTCAAAAGAAAGTTTTAGTGAAATTTTCCTTCCTGCAAAGACCACCTTGCCCCCTGCGCCGTTTTATGATAAACTGGAAACAGTAAGCTCAAAAGAATCGAGTTGCCCCAAATATCTTTGCGAAGCGATTTGAAAAAGCTCTCCCCCGAGGATTGGCGGAACGAACGGATAAAGCTCCGCCCGCTTTTAACGGAAGACAACCTGATCTACGCCGCCTGCGACTGCCAGCTGACGGAAGAACAGCAGGAACGGGTCAACCCGGCGTGGTTCTCCATCGAAAGAGCCTATCTCTTCCCAGAAGCAAGCCTCCCCTGTCTCATCGAAAACGAGCAGGGCGAGCCCATCGGCTTTCTGAACCTTTGCCAGTGGTCAGCCGAATCTGACACTTCTTCATGGAGCTGTTTTATCGGCCGGCGCCACCAGAAAAAAGGCTGCGGAAAAGCCGCCGCACAGCTTGCCCTCCATATCTTAAAAACAGCCGCCCCCGAAAAGCCCATCAAGCTGGCGACCGAAGCCCAAAACCTTCCCGCCCAATCCCTTTATGTGTCCTTAGGCTTCCAAAAACTCCCCGAAATGGACGGAGACGACCTTGTTTTCGCCTTATAAACACCCGTCAGGAGGATTTTTATGCAGTACGATGTCACCGCTCTGGGGGAGATCCTCATCGACTTCTCCCCTGCAGGGACCGATCCAAACGGCGACCCCCTCTTTGCCCAAAAAGCGGGAGGAGCGCCGGTGAACCTTCTCGCCGCCGTCTCCCGCTACAACGGCCGCACCGCCTTTATCGGGAAGGTAGGCGACGACCTCTTCGGAAAAACGCTCCGAAAAACCCTGATTCAATGCGGTATCTCCGACCGGGGGCTCCGGACCGACCCTCTCCGCAATACCACCCTTGCCTTCGTCGCTCTGGACGAGCACGGCGACCGGAAATTCAGCTTCTGCCGCAATTTCGGTGCAGATCTGGCGCTGACCCCGGAGGAAGTTCCCGAAGACCTGATCCGGGAAAGTAAAATTTTCCACTTTGGCTCTCTGTCCCTGACCAATGAGCCGGCCCGCAGCGCCACAAAGCACGCCCTCTCCCTTGCAAAAGCCGCCGGCTGCCTTATTACCTACGACCCGAACTACCGCCCGCCCCTCTGGAGCAACGTCGAAGAAGCCGTGGAACAGATGAAAAAGCCCCTCCCCCTGGTGGACATCCTGAAGATCTCCAAAGAAGAGCTGACCCTCCTCTTTCCCGGCAGCGAGGGGGAAGCCGTTTCCGCCATTCTCGCCTTGGGCGTCCGCCTGGTCTTAGTCACCGACGGCGGAAACGGCGCCCGGCTTTACACAAAATCTCTCCGCATCTCCCG
>USLH01000156.1 GCA_900555435.1 uncultured Oscillospiraceae bacterium
AATTATTAAAACGAACACATCAAAGATACAGAAAGGCATTTTCCCATGAACAGAACTTTTGACACCGACGTCCAACTCTTAAAATACAAGGTTCTGAAGGCCGTGTCCAAGCGGGCTTTCGACGGCACCCTTCAGGACAGCTACTACGAAATCCCCAAAGAGATCATTCCCGGAAAACAGGCGACCATGCGCTGCTGCGTTTATAAGGAACGGGCAATTTTAGGCGAGCGGGTCCACATGGCTATGGGCGGGAATCCCGATAACCCCAACGTCATCGAGGTCATTGACATTGCCTGCGACGAGTGTCCCGTCCACCGCATTTCGGTCAGCGAATCCTGCCGGGGCTGTCTTGCCCATCGGTGTCAGAATGCCTGTCCCAGAGGAGCGATTTCTTTTGTGGATCGCCGTGCCACCATCGATCACACCAAGTGCGTGTCCTGCGGACGCTGTGCACAGGTCTGCCCTTACGGCGCCATTCAGGAGCAGGTTCGCCCCTGCGAGCGAAGCTGCAAGGTAGGCGCTATCGCCATGAATCAGGATCAGACGGCGGAGATCAACAATGACAAGTGCATCTCCTGCGGCTCCTGCGTGTATCAGTGCCCCTTCGGCGCCATTGTGGATAAATCCTTTATCCTGGACGCCATTCAGATCCTGAAGGAAAGCGACCAGAATCAGAAGTATAAGGTTTACGCCGTGATCGCACCGGCGATCTCTAGCCAGTTTTCCTATGCAAAGATCGGGCAGGTGGTCACCGGGATCAAGAAGCTGGGCTTTCACGGAGTGGTGGAGGCAGCTCTGGGTGCGGATATGACCTCTTATGCAGAGTCGGCGGAGCTGGCGGAGAAGGGCTTTTTGACCAGCTCCTGCTGCCCGGCGTTCGTCACCTATGTGGAGAAGTTCTTCCCGAAGATGGCGGAGCACATTTCCCACAACCTGTCGCCAATGGCGCAGATCTCCAAATACATCAAGGAGACCGATCCCACTGGCAAAGTGATCTTTATCGGGCCCTGCACCGCCAAGAAAATGGAAGTGAAAAAGGAGACGGTGGCGCCCTATGTGGACTGCGTCCTCACCTTTGAGGAGCTGCAGGCGCTGCTGGACAGTCAGGATATCGCTCCGGAGAATCTGGAGGAGTCGCTGTTGGACAACGCTTCCTACTACGGGCGGATCTTTGCCCGGAGCGGCGGACTTTCCGCTGCAGTGGAAGAGGCTTTGAAGGAACAGAACATCGATTTTACCGTGAAGCCGGAGATCTGCGACGGCATCGAACAGTGTAAGGTTGCCCTTTTGAAGGCCGGCAGAGGGCTTTTGCAGGCGAATTTCATTGAAGGTATGGCCTGCATCGGCGGCTGCATTGGCGGCGCCGCCTGCCTGACCCATGGACCGAAGGATAAGAGCGAAGTAGACAAGTACGGAAAGCTGGCCTTTGAGAAGGGGATCTTAGACGCCCTGACGGCGACCAATTTCCGGAAGGAACAGAAATAAGATTCTGTCAGATTGCGTGGAAAGGCTGCAAAGCCCCGGGAGGCCGGTGTGCTTTGCAGCTTTTTTTCAAGGGGAAAATGTAACAATATCATTACGACTTGCCTGCGGGGGTTGTATTTTTCCCGGAATTTGGTATAATAAAGAAAGCGAAGATGCGGATGTTCCGTGCACCGGCGTCCCCGTTTTATTTTATGAGTAACAAGGAGTCCGCTATGCCGAAAATGCGCAAATCCTCATTGCATCGAAGCTCCCGCAACCGTCGGAGAAGCAATCTTCGGTTGGTGCTGCTTTTGATTTTAGTCCTGGCAGTGGCATCGCTGCTGATCTGGACCATTGTTTCTGATTCAAAGAACGAGCCTTCTTCCTCCGATCTTCCCGGGGAAAGTGAGGCGTCTGCGCTTCTTCCGGAAGAAAGCCGTGAGCCTTCGGGTGAAAGCTCGGAGCCTGCCTTGGAAGATAACTCGGAGCCTGCTTCTGAACCCGCTTCCGAACCGGAGAAATCGGAGCCGGAAAGCGCGGCTTCTGCACCGGAGGAGAGCAGTCAGTATGTCACAGGGGATCCGAATGAAATAACCTGGACGAATTTTTCTCAGCCTATTCCCGAAGGGGCAGAGGTCACCGACGATTATTTCAGCGACGCTATCTTTATCGGAGATTCCCGTACCCAGGGATTCATCCTTTATTCCGGGCTGACCGGTACCACCGCTTATGCGGACAGGGGACTTTCCGTAGAGTCGGTCTTTACCAAAGACGTGATCCAAATAGGGGACAAAAAGGTTCCGATCATGGATGCGCTGGCATCCACGCCCTTCAGTAAGGTGTACCTGATGCTGGGGGTCAATGAGTTAGGGTGGCCGTATTCCAACGTTTTTCAGCAGAAGTATCAAGCAGTCGTCCAGCGGATCAAGGAGATCAACCCGGATGCGGAAATTTATGTCCAGTCTATTTTGCCGGTCTCCAAGTCGAAGTCCGATGGGGATAAAATTTACAACAATCCGAGAATTACAGAATACAATCAGCTGATTCAGGAGGTGGCGGCTGAAGAAGAGGTCTATTATCTGAACGTTGCCGAGGCGGTGGCGGACGAAGACGGCGCTTTGCCGGAGGACGCATCCACCGACGGCGTGCATTTGAACAAGACGTACTGCCAGAAATGGCTGGCTTACTTAAAAAATCATACGGTGGAGGGCATCGGACAATGATGCTTTTCTTTCCCGGAAAGGAACGGTTTTATTATGTTTAAGAAACTTGCGGCTTTGGGAGCCGCCCTTATGCTCTGCTTCTCCCTTGCAGGATGCGGCAGTACAGGCAAAGACATTACGGTAGATGTAAACGCCCTGGCTTCGGAACTGAAGGACGGGGTCACCTGGCAGGATACGCTGGAGGAGATCGATCCGAATGTGCTGTCCATGATGAGCGATTACGACATCGAAGGCGTGGAAAAGTCGGTGGTGTATCTGGGAAGCGGCGCTACGGCGGAGGAGATCACCGTATTGGAGTGTACGGATGCGGATGCTGCAAAAAATCAGGTGGAGCCCGCAATGAAGCAGCACATCGAGAACCAGATCACCTCCTTTGAGTCCTATGTTCCCGCAGAAGTGGCGAAGTTAAAGGACGCCGTGATTCGGGTAGGCGGAAAATATGTGGCCGTCTGCGTTTCCGATGATTCGGCGGCTGCAGAGAAGATCATCGATCAGTACTTTAAATAAGAGAAAGAAAAACACCCTCGGCACCCGCTAAAAACGGTGCGTCGGGGGTGTTTTTTGGTTTACAGAAGGATCGCCAGGGTACCCATCAGGATACCCAGAAGGCTGCCGGCCAGTACGTCGGCGGGGTAGTGGACGAAGAGGTAGAGCCGGGAGAAGGCAATGGCCAGAGCGATGAAAAAAGCAGGGATCCCGATCATCGGCCCGGCAGAGGCGAGAGCCACCGCCGCCGCAAACGAGGACAAAGCGTGTCCGGAGGGAAAGGAATAATCCGGCGGTCGTCGGATCAGAAGGGAAACGTCCGGATAAACATCGCAGGGGCGGGATCTGGAAAAAATCCGTTTTAAGAGGAAAATCAGGACGATGGAGAAAAAAAGCGCCTGAAAGACGTTGATCCCGGTTTTTCGGGTGGGTTCAAAGCAGCAGAGACCGCCTCCGGCAGCCAGCCAGATCGCACCGCCGTTTCCCAAAGCGGTCACATAAGGGAAGATCCGGTCGCCTGCGTGGCAACGGCAATGCCGCTGGATGGCGAAGAGAACCTTGCGGTCGGCTGCACGGCAAAGTGCGGGCATGGATCGCACGGAGTCATTCCTCCTTTCGGTCAAAAATTCGTATTGATTCTATTTTAACAGATTTCAGGGAGGATTGCAAGGGCGGAGGGAAGACGTTTTGTGCAAAAAATAGGTAATCGGGGCCGGGAAGAAGATCTGCTCCGTGGAAAGGTGAAAAAACGCCGGCAATGCGGGAAAAACCGACTTGCCGGCGTTTTTGGATGATCGACGGGAGAGGAGGGCAAGAGCTGCGAGGCAAGGCTGAGGAACCGCAAAAATGGGGCTTTCTGAGCTTCTTGCGGCTTATGAAGAGCAGTGGAACGGGCGGTCTGCCGTTTTTGCGGCAGGGCGCCGGGTATCATTTGGCGGAGGAGATCTCCCGGAGGGGGATGCTGCGGGTGTGCTTGATCTCCGTCCAGGTGGTGGAGCGGCGGAAGAGGCAGACCACGTTGATGGGGATCCAGCTGGCCAGAAAGATCCAGTAATAGAGGACGGCTTTCCAGAGCTTTCGGAAGGGCCGTTTCTCCAGAAGGACGATGAAGCTCCCGCCCAGAAGGGTAACGGCGACGGAGAGCAAGGTACCCCGGAGAAGGGGGAGAAGCAGGGGCAGGAGGAAGGCTGCAGTGGGGCGGCCGGGGGAGAGAAGGAAAAGAAGAACCGCCAGCGCCGCCGGAACCAGGGACAGAATCTGCATCAAAGGTGCGGTCAGAAAGAGAAACTGGTCAAGGCAAAGGAGCTTCCGCTCCCGGATGAGTTTTCCCAAAAGCCGTGGGCCGTAAAGACGCAGGCACTGGAAGACGCCGGTGGACCAGCGGCGGCGCTGCTTCCAGGAGGGGGAGAACTGCAGCGGGGATTCGTCGTAGAAGACCGCTTCCGGGACCCATGCGACTTTCTGGTCCCGGAGGATGCACTGGGTGGTGAATTCCAGATCTTCGGTCAGGGTCTTGGTGTGGAAGCCGC
>USLH01000157.1 GCA_900555435.1 uncultured Oscillospiraceae bacterium
ATGGTCACATCCAGGCACTTCGTGTCGATGGGGACCAGGGTAAACAGCTCGAATTTTAAGAACTGAGCGTATTCGGTCTTTTCACCCTTGACGACGGTGACTACATTTTCTGTCCGGATCCCGTGGGAGCCTTCGGTGTAAACGCCGGGTTCTACGGTGAGAACCATGCCTTCCTTCAGCTTCACGGGGGAGCCGAAGCCCTGGGGACCTTCGTGAACGTTCAGCATGAAGCCGACACCGTGCCCGGTGCCGCAGCGGTAGTCAAGCCCTTCCCGCCAGAAGTACTCCCGGCAGAGCACGTCTAACTGGGAGCCGCTGATTCCTTCTTTGAAGACCGCTTCCATCAAGGCCAGAGAGCCCTTCAGGGCCAGTGTGGAGTCGTGACGCTCTTCATCGGAAATCTCGCCCAGGGCGAAGGTACGGGTGATGTCAGTGGTGCCGTCCAGATACTGTCCGCCGCTGTCAATGAGGAGCATATGGCTCCGTTCCAGAGTCTTGGAGCAGTCGGGCTTGGGAGCATAGTGCATCATGGCGGCATTTTCCCGATAGGCGACGATGGCGGTAAAGCTGTCGCCCCGGTTCAGAGGCTGGGCGCGGCGGAACTCCGCCAGCTTTTCGGAGCAGTCCCATTCGGTGAGGGTCGTGCCCTTTTTAAGCTCCTCAAAAAGCCAGCCATAGAACTCCGCAAGGGCGCAGCCGTCCTTCCGGTAGGCATTGTGGGTGTTTTTCGTTTCCACTTCGTTCTTGCAGGCCTTCATCAGGAAGATAGGGTCCGTTCCCAAAACAGCGGTCAGCGCGGCATTTCCCTTGACGGCGTTATAGAGGCTGTAGTTCAGTTCCGAGCGGTCGCAGAGAACCCGCTCCTCCGCCTCTCGGTCGGATAGGAAGGCATAGATGGCGTTATAAGGGAGGATGGAAACGCCTTCCGCCTTTAGAGAAGTCTTTACCTCAGAGGGGATACGGCTGTCGTCGGCGAAGAGGATCGCTTCTTCGGGGCTTACATAGGCGTAGGAGATGACCACAGGGTTATCTTCCACGTCGTTGGAACGGATGTTATAAAGCCATGCGATGTTGTCCAGTTTGCTGACAACGATGGCGTCGGCGTGATCTTTTTTCAGCTGTTCCCGAAGATCCGTGAGCTTTTCCGCCGCAGAACGGCCGGTGTAGCAGACGTCCAGACGGTAAACTTCCGTCAGGGTCTCTTCCGGGCGGTCTTCCCAGATGTCGTTGGCGAAGTCCACGGCGCTGTTCATCTTGAAGTTGTGGGGGGCGAATTCCTTCTCCATTTTTTCAACGGCGACGGCAGAAAAAAGCTGGCCGTTGAAGCCGACTGTGCTTCCTTCCGGCAGCTCTTTGCAGAGGTAAGCGGTGGGAGAGGGGCAATCCGGCTCCGACGCACGGAACAGGGTGGCTTCCGTGCCGCTCAGTTCCTTGGCTGCCTGAACGTAGTAGCGGCCATCGGTCCAAAGCCCGCTCATGGCCTTGGTGATAACGAAGGTGCCTGCACTTCCTTTAAAGCCGGAGACGAAAGCTCTGGTTTTCCAGTGGTCAGAGAAATATTCGCTCATATGAGGGTCGGCGCTGGGGATGATACAGGCGTCGACGCCGTTTTCCGCCATGAGCCGGCGGATCTTTTCAATACGCTGATTGGCTGTCATAAGAAACCTCCTGATCTTGTCACTCTTCTTTCAGTATAGCACCCTTTTTTGGAAAAAGCAAGGCCGCCGTCGGGGGGAAAAGGTCGTCCGGAACGGTTATCATTCATCCAGCCCTAATGTCTGCCGGACGGTGTCTTCGTTTCCCAGGAAATATTCCTCGATCAGGTCCCATCGGGCATCATCGCTCATTTCTTTTTTGAAGAAGGCGGAGAGCAGCTCCTGATTCCGTTTGTGACGGGACTGGATCATTTGAAGAACGTTGTTTTTATAGTTGGTCGCAACCAGCCGCCGGAGCTTTTGGGGGTCGTTGATGCGGATGAAGACCTCGGCCTTTTCGCCGCCCCGGATCTCGTAGCGGGCGAGCTTTAAAAGCTCCAACAGCCGCAGGAGGGGCATCAGCTCAATGGGACGGTTCTGCAGCAGGGGGTAAAACCGGCAGAAAACGTTGTCTTCTCCGGAAGGAAAGCACTGGGACAAATGCCGCTGGAAGAAGCCTGGCATCCGGGAGTAAGCAGGATTGCTTACATAGAAAACGGTATCCTCGCCGCTGGCCTGCTTGCGCTTGCGCAGGACCCGGATCTGGTTGCGGGACTGGGTGTAGGCGGCGCTTTCGCTGACGGTTTCGGTGAAAATATCCAGCAGGAGGGGAAACTTGTCGTGGGAAACGACTTTTTCTCCCAGCATCTCTTCCAGATCGGTCTCTACCGTCTGCTGGGTAAACTGTTTGGTTTCGCCCCGCTTATACTTGGCGAACAGGTCGCAGAGGGCGTTGAGCACCTGGCTGACCCGCTTGGTCACAGTGTCGAAGTCTTCGGTGTAGCGGATCGCTATCCGGACTCGGGGAGAGATGTGAAAGCCTTTTCCTCCGGTGAAATACTCTTTTTCAAAGAAGGTTTTCTTGAACATCCCGAAGGCCATGTCCGGATAGCAGTTTTCCCAGATGGCTTCCATATCCGCCAGATAGGTGTCGCCGATGCTGTAGACTTCTACGTCGGAGTAGCGCTCCTGATTGTTAGAAATAAGAACCCGATGGCCGTTCCCGTCCTGTTTTTTTACATAATTCCCGTACTGCTTCAGGAAAGCCCCTTCGATCTCATGAGGGACGCAGACGTAGTTTTTCGAGAGCATGGCCCGGGGCTTTACGATCAGCACCGGAAAGGCATACTTGGCGTTCAGGTCCCGGGAAAGGAGCATCAAGCCGGATTTGGTGCGGTTTTCCACCTCGTCTTCGCTGAAAAGGTACTCGAAGGTCTCCGAAGCGATGAGCAGGTTCCGGCGCTGTTTGGCATCATAGATGGAAAACAGTTTCCGGAGCATTTCCCGGAGCTGGTACTGCCGCATCTCCGAGATCCAGTTCAGGGTACGGACATACTGCAGATCGCTTCCGAAATAGTCGATGTGGGCGACGCCCTGAATGGAAGGGTTCCGGGCGCAGCGGCCGATCTCCTGAACGTAATCGGCTAAGGTCCCGGTGGGGGCAAAGTGGACGACATGGCGGATGTCCTCCACGTCGATGCCCATGCCGAATGCCTTGGTGCAGACCAGTCCGGTGGCCTGCCCGATTTTATAGCTCTGCTCGGTCAGCTTCCGTTCCGGTGCTGGGATCTGGCCGTGGTAGCGGCGGATCCGCAGCTTTTCCCTGGGGGTCAGATTGGAGTAAGCGGCGTCCACCTGGCTGCGGTAAGGGAAGTATGCAAGGACCTTTTCCCCTTTGGAAACATAGTCCCGGATCCGATTCAGTGTCAGTTCCATTTTAGCCGTTTCCACCCGGGTGGTCAGGGTATCGGTGTCGTGAAGGGCAATGTCAAAGGAAATGTTCTTCCGGCGGACGTTTCCCAAATGGACAATGGTCTTTTCCAGCTCCAGCTCCCGGATGGTATCATTTACCACATCGTCTTCGCCGGAGTAAACGGCGGTAGCCGTTAGGCAGAGAACCGGGAAGAGCATGTCTTCCCGTCTGCATTTTTTGATGAAGTCACCCAAAAACCAGTAATCCGACCGGAAATCCCGACCCCAGCTGGTGACGGTATGGGCTTCGTCAATGACAAAAAGCCCCACCTTCCGGCCGCCTAAGAAGCTCTGGAGTCGGGTGGTCAGCAAAAGCTCCGGGGCGAGATAAAGCAGGGAGCATTCCCCGTTTTGGATCCGCTTCATGACGGAGAGCCGTTCCTCCATGGTCATGGTGGAGTTGATGCAGGCGGCGGAAGTTACCCCCCGGCGCTGCAGCTGATCCACCTGATCGTTCATCAGGGCGATCAGCGGGGAAACGACGATGGTGACCAGCCCCTCTTTTTCAAGAGTCAGCGCCGGCAGCTGGAAAAGGATGGATTTGCCAGACCCGGTAGGGGCGGTGATAAAAATGTTTCGGAATTCCTCGCCTTTCTGCGCTTTCCGGCACTGGTCGGTGATTTCCGCCACGATCTGCCCTTGGGAAACGGACTCCGTTTCCCGGGAAACATCGGGATCTTTATAAAAAAGCAGTGGACGGAAAGAGGCACCTTCGCCCCAATATTTTTTGAGCAGAGGGAGGAAAGGGGCTTCGTCGTAAACCGTTTTTTCCTGCTCCGGTTCTTCTTTTTGCAGAGCGAAGGGGATCTGAAGGGCGGTGAGAGCTGCCGCCAGACCTGCTTCCCGCAGATCTTCAGTCAACTGGACAGGGTGTTCTTTCCCTTCTAGCAGTTCCAGCCGAAAGAGCCAGCCCTCCGCCGTTCCGTGCTCCAGCAGAGAGGCGTCTGTTTCTGTGGGAACAGGTGTTTCCGCCCAGAAGGGGATGGTTTTCAGTTCCGGCCCTTCCGGGGTAAAGGGAAGGACAAGAGCTTTTTCTCCGTTTAAGATGCGGACATCGCCGTAATAGTGGGTCAATAAATCAAGCTCTGGGGAAACGGGGTCTTTTTCCTGCTGCTGATAGTCAAAAAGCGCCAGCGCATCTGCCATGGGGAACAGGCAGGGTTCCCAGGGGGAGAGGGTGTTGTTTTCTACGATACAGATGGCTTTAGCGTTTAATCGGGGC
>USLH01000158.1 GCA_900555435.1 uncultured Oscillospiraceae bacterium
GGATGCGGCGCTGGTGAAGGTGCTGGGCGACCACGTCCATCAGGCCGGACAGCTGGTGGATAAGCAGATGGTCCGCTTCGACTTCACCCACTTTGAGCCCCTGACCCCTGCGGAGCTCCTGCAGATCGAGACCATCATCAACGAGGAGATCATGTCCTGCACCCCCGTGAAGAACTACGAAATGGGCATCGAGGAAGCCAAGGCCAAGGGCGCCATGGCTCTCTTCTCCGAGAAGTATGGCAATGTAGTCCGGGTCGTGGAGATCGGCGATTTCTCCATGGAGCTGTGCGGCGGCACCCATGTGAAGAATACCGGCGAGCTGGGGCTCTTCAAGATCGTTTCCGAAAGCTCCGTAGCAGCCGGCGTGCGCCGCATTGAGGCGGTCACCGGCATCGGCTATCTGAACGCCACCCGTGCGCTGGAGGCTACTCTCTTCCAGGCGGCCGGCGTGCTGAAGCTTCAGAGCGCCTCTGAGCTGGTGAAGCGCTGCGAGACGTTGGCGGCGGAAGTGAAAGAGAAGGATCGGGAGATCAACCTCCTGAACAGCAAGCTGGCAGGCAGCAAGATCGACGAGCTTTTAAAGAGCGCTCACGAAGAGGGCGGCGTTCTGGTCGTCACCGGCGATTTGAGCGGCGTCAATGCAGAAATGCTCCGCAGCATGGGCGACCAGCTCCGGGATAAGGCTCCTGCAATCTGCGCCCTGCTCTGCGGCGGCGATGCCGAGAAGAAGAACTTCCTCTGCGTGGCCGGCCCTGCGGCGGTCAAAGCCGGCGTCCATGCCGGAAAGATCATCAAGGCCGTCTGCCAGAAGACCGGCGGAAACGGCGGCGGACGCCCCGATTCCGCTATGGGCGGCGTAGGCGACCCCCTGCTGGTGGAGGACGCTATGTCCACTTTGCCGGATCTGATTCACGAGATGTTAAAATAAAAAAACCTTTCAAAAGAAAGGAGGATTGCAAATGGACTGTTTATTCTGCCGGATCATCGCCGGGGAGATTCCCAGCAAAAAGCTCTATGAAGACGATGACGTTCTGGCTTTTTACGACATAGATCCTCAGGCGCCGGTTCACTTCCTGGTGATTCCCAAGGCCCACATTTCCGGGCCTGATGCCGTTAACGAAGAAAACTGCGCTGTAGTGGGCAAGATCTATGCGGTCATTGCAAAGCTTGCCCGGGAACTGCATCTGGAAAACGGCTATCGGGTCGTTTCCAACTGCGGCGTGGACGGCGGCCAGACCGTCGGCCACATCCACTTCCATGTTCTTGCCGGCCGCAATCTTGCGTGGCCTCCCGGCTGATCGACGCTTTCTCATCCACCCACTCACCCTTCTCTTAGGAGGTTACTGTATGCAGCAGTATTATACTCTGAAGGTTGCCGGCCTTACCCGGCAGCTGCCCCTCTGCGCAGTCAGCGATAAGCTGGACATCGCTGCCTTCATCATGTTTTCCGATGTGGAGCTGACCGTCGCCTGCGCAAAGGATCTGGTTAAGATCGCTCCCCCCTGCGACGTTCTCATCACCGCCGAATCCAAGGGCATCCCTCTGGCCTATGAAATGGCTCGGCAGATGGACATTCCCTATGTGGTCGCTCGGAAGAGCGTCAAGGTCTATACCATCGATCCCATCGAGGTCACCGTCAACTCCATCACCACCCAGAACCCCCAGAAGCTGTATCTGGGCCGGGACGAAGTGGAGCTTTTAAAGGGCAAACGGGTCCTGATCGTCGATGATGTCATCAGCACCGGCGAATCCTTAAAAGCGCTGGAAACCCTGGTGGAGCGTGCCGGCGGCAAGATTGTCGGGCAGGCTGCCGTCCTCGCCGAGGGCGACGCCGCAGACCGGAAGGACATCTTCTATCTGGAAAAGCTGCCCCTTTTCTTCCACGACTGAGAAAAAAACCAAATTCCCTGCCGGATGAATGTCCGGCAGGGAATTTTTGCGTATGAGAAAAAACGTTCCGACGGATCGGATCCACCGGGACGGCAAGGTTTTCTTTTTTATTCGGCGTCGCTTTCTTCATCGGATCCGGAAGCGGCTTTTTTGTCGGCCTCGTCTGCAGCAGCGACTTCTTCCGGATGCAGGGGAAGGGTCTCTTCCTCTTCGTCTGCTTCCTCATCCTCTGTGGTGGTCTCCTCGCCGCAGCAATCGCGGCAGTCACAGCACTCGTCGTCGTTTTCAAAGTAGTCGTCGGGATCGTAATCCAAATGCTCGGACAACGCCTTGCTCTTTTTGCGGACAAAAGCAGTTACAGCGATCGCAGCCGCTGCAATGGCCGCCGCACCTGCCAGCAGAGAAACCCAAAAACCTTTTTTCATGGTAATCAATCCTTTCTGAAACATGGTAGTCAGTTTGAACGGTTTAAATATCCCCAAGCAGGCTCAAAAGAACAGAGAGCCCGCAAATTGGCGCTGTTTCACAGCGAAGGATCCGCCTGCCCAAGGTAGCCGGTTCCACCCCCGCTTTTTCCAGGAGGGCGATTTCTTCCGGGGCAAAGCCGCCCTCGCTTCCAACGAAAATGCCGATCTCGGTATCTTCGGGGGCGATCAGCTCCGCCAGCCGTGCGCCGCCTTTTTCATAAAAAACGATGCCCTTTCCGGAGACGTCTTTTGCCGCCTGTTCCAGCGTGAGCAGGCCGGAAACTTTGGGCAGGATGCCCCGTCCGGACTGTTTGGCTGCTTCCGCAGCAATTTTATTAAAGCGCTGTACCTTTTTTTCCATGCTTTTGGCATCGGGACGGGAAACGCAGCGGGAGGTCAGAATGGGAACGATCCGGAAGACACCCAGTTCCACGCTTTTCTGGATGATCCACTCCATCTTGTCCCCTTTTGGAAGGGCCTGATAGAGGGTGATCTTCCCTCTCGGTTCCGTGGAGCTGGTGCGTTTTTCCCGGATGTCCACGGTCACTTCTTCGCCGGTGGAAGCAATAATGCCTTCGTAATCCCAGCCGCTGCCGTCGCAGAGGGTGACGGCTTCTCCCGGCCGGAGCCGGAGGGAACGGGTGATGTGGGAAGCGTCTTCACCGGTGAGGATCGCCCGGTCCCCGTCGATTGCGCTTGTAAAAAATCGGGGCACGGAAAACCCTCCTTTCAACGCATTTTTATTGTGGCACAGATCCAAGGCGGATTCCTAGCGGTTTTATGAATCAATTGTGAATATTTCCGAAATCTTTTTTCTTGACAGCGCTTTCAAAATCTTCTATGATGGAAAGGAAAGAAAAGGGGGACAAGATCGATGAAACTGAAAAAATTTATGGCGCTTCCCTCCGGGGACCCGCTGGATGAACTGCGGCCGAACGGGGGCTTCTGCGGGATCTTCCGGACCATCGGCTGCATCGGCGACAGCCTTTCCTCCGGGGAGTTTGAATCGCTGGACGAAGAAGGAAACAAGGGCTATCACGATGAATACGAGTATTCGTGGGGGCAGTATCTTGCCCGCCTGACCGGAAGCAAGGTCTACAATTTCTCCCGGGGCGGAATGTCGGCCCGGGAATACTGCGAGAGCTTTGCGGAGGCAAACGATTTCTGGAATCCGGATAAGCTCTGCCAGGCGTATATCATCGCCATGGGCGTCAATGATCTGATGGGCCAGCATCAGGAGCTGGGTTCTCTGGACGACATCTGTCCGGAGGATCCGGAGCAGAACCGGCCTACCTTCACCGGCTACTATGCAAAAATCATCCAGCGTCTTCGTGCCATGCAGCCCCAGGCCCGGTTCTTCCTGATGACCATGCCCAGGGAGGGGGACGACACCCCGGAGCGGGAGGAGCAGAAGGTCGCCCACTGCCGTATTTTAAAAGGGCTGGCGGAATTTTTCCCCTATACCTATGTGCTGGATTTTCATGAATATGCGCCGGTTTACGATGAAGCGTTCAAAAAACGCTTTTATCTGGGCGGACATATGAACGCTGCCGGCTACCTGCTGACCGGTCAGATGACGGCCAGCTACATCGACTACATCATCCGGGAACATATGGAGGATTTTTCTCAGGTAGGCTTTATCGGCAAGCCCTTCCATAACTGCGGCGCCAAGTGGTAAAAAGTTAAAAATCGCTCTTGACAAATCCTTTTGCGTCCGATAAAATGGTGAAAAAGGGAGTAGCTGGCGGCAGAATGCAAAAGCCGCTGCTGAATGCGACAGACCCGATGGATCTCCATCCGTATTCAGCCTAAGGATTCGTCCGACAGCAAGACTTTTACTGTGTTACACGGTAAAAGTCTTTTTTTATTCCCGTTTTAATCAGAAAGGAAGAAAACTATGCAGCAGATCTTGAGCCTTTTCGGCAACGTAACGGAGATCACCTGGCAGATGCCGGTGATGTGGCTCATCGGGGGCGTACTCATCTATCTCGGCATTGTCCGGAAGATGGAGCCGGCGCTTCTGATTCCCATGGGCTTCGGTGCGATCCTTGTAAACCTTCCCCTTTCCGGGGCGGTGACGCAGGTGGACAAGGTCACCGGCGAAACGGAAACAGGCGTCTTAGACCTCCTCTTCGGAGCGGGGGTAGCAAACGAGCTGTTCCCCCTCCTCCTTTTCATCGGCATCGGCGCTATGATTGACTTCGGCCCCCTGCTGTCCAACCCCAAGCTGTTCCTGTGCGGCGCCGCCGCCCAGGC
>USLH01000159.1 GCA_900555435.1 uncultured Oscillospiraceae bacterium
TCTGCTTTTGCCGCTTTACCGGGAAATTCGGCTTTTTTCCTCCGAAAAAATTCCCCGCCGTTTGCCGGCGGGGAAAAACGGCTATTATTTTTTCAGGGAGGCTGTTTCGATCAGCCGGAACTCGCCGGGCGCAAGTGTGACCGGTTCCTTTACCCCGAACTGATGCAGCCAGAAGGTCTTTTCCGATTCAAAGTCGATGTTCAGAAGGCAGATCTTTCCGGCATCGGGGAAATAGCTGAACGCCACATATTTGCAAACTTCGCCCGGATCGATCCCGTCATCGGTGAGATAGACGTATCCGCGGTTCTCTCTTGCAATGGAACGGTAGATGCAGCCGATCATTCCGGCGGAATCCATCTGGCTTCCGGGCCCTTCATCCAGGTCGCAGGCGCCGGGATAGGCCCAGGTGTTCAGGAAATAGCATTTTCCTTTTCCGTAACGATGGAGGGTCAGGACCGGACGGCCGATCTCATCGTCGGTGATAAGGACCTGAAGCTCCGGATCGGTCTGCTCCAGATCTCCCACCGGCACGCCGAGAATGCCGTACCGCCGGGGAAACTCGCTTTCCAGCTGATGGGAGTCCTGAGGGATCATGGCCCAGTAGATGTTGTCCCCTTTCCCCCGCACCTTTACGCCGCAGAGGTCGCTGAAATCGCCGCCGTTTATCAGATCCTCCGTGGTTAAGTCAAATCTCCGGGTATCCGTCACGGCTAGCTGGGGAAGGGAAATGAAAAGGGTTCCGCCGCCTTTCACATAATCCTTGAGGATGCCGTACTGCTTCTCCGAGCAGGTGTTCCAGCCGGTAAAGAGCAGTGCCTTATACTGCTTCAGCAGGTGGTTTGCCGTGACCTGATCGTAGGCGAAGGAAACCACGTCCACCTGCCCGTATGGCGTGCCGGAAAGGTGGATGTTCACATAGGGCTTCAGCACCGGGACTTCCGGGAAGAAGACCTGCCTTGCCAGTTTCCAGCCCCGTTCCGGGGCACCCTCGAACCAGCTTGGATCCTTCATGGCCAGTTCGTATGTCCCGCCGATGGCGTAGCTGTGGTTGTAGCGGGCGGAAGCAAGATCCAGATTGCCCTTGACCAGGGCGAGGGTTGTTTCCGGCTGCCCTTCCGGGGTGCCGTTTTCTTTGACAAAATTCCAGAAATCGGAGATCACTTCCCGGTACCTGCGGCAGATGGGCGAGTCGTAGTCTGCCTTCGGGAAGAAAGGCCGCGCTTTCTGAAGCTCCTCCCGCAGCCCTTCCGGGTCTTCCTGGGTCAGTTTTTTCGCCGTATTCCATCCGACGAGCCCCCAGCGGTCCCAGGCGGTGTGGGGCATGAGGATCCGGGGGGAGTCCGGGGAAAGGGTGTGCTCCACAAACCAGTTCCCGGATTCGTTGATAATCATCTTGCTGCCGGCCATATATTTGAGATAAAAGGCCGCACGGAGGGTGTCGTATCGATGGGGCGCACTGTTGGGCTGCCAGTCATAATGCTCGTGCGCTAAGTGGGAACCCCACATCGGCAAGTCGTGCTGACGGTAAAGTCCCCGGGACAGGGCGCTGGAAAAATTCAGGCTCGGGAAGGCAAAATCCTCCACCACCGGCATATCGGCACCGCCTAAGACTTCATAATCCAGGTGGAAGTCGCTGGAAGTGGCCATGACGAATTTCCATCCCTGCTTTTTCCGCCCCAATGCGTGTTCCTGCACCGCATGAAGGATCCGGTCGGCCAGTTTCCGCAGGGTGATCGTCCCGCCGCAGGCCTCCTTTAGATCTTTCGTGCGGTCAAGCCCGGTGGAGAACCGTTCGCCGAAGTCGTACCCCAGATAGCGGTCGCCGCCCTCTTCCACCATCTGCGGGATCCATTGCGGATCTGAGTCCGTGTAGATCAGGGTGGTGTAAAGTCCGAGCTCCTTTGCTTCCCGGATGAAGCGGAGGAACCCGGCACCTTTGCGGTCGGCATAGCGGTCAAAAATCTCTTGGAATTCATCTGTCGTGAGGTTTTTTAAGGCTTCCCAGTCGGGAGCGGGCAGGTTGATCCCGATACCGGGCAGGTCATAGATCCATTCTCCCAGGATCTGGGGGGAGAAGCCCCGCGGCACGCCCCAGAGCTGAACCAGGTTCCCCTGGTTATCCTGAATCACTTTTTGGAGTTGCTCTTGGATGGAGAAATGCTGGCACTGCCAGCTGTAGTGGCCGGTCATGGTGCAAAGCAGAGTGTCGGTCTCGGTGGGATAAATGCCGGAGCCGACAAAAATGCCTTCAGGGGGAAGATTGATCTTGTGCATGGGATCCCTCTCTTTCACTCGTTTGATCCTTTCGGACTGCAATGGTCGGACTGCAATGGGAAATCGCTCCTTTGAGCTGATTATAGAAGGACGTTCAGGGCAGTGTCAAGAAACGAATTTTTACGGAAACACACTTTTTGACGGAAAAATTCCTCGGAAAGGAACGGCGCCCGGTGAAAAAATTGTGCGTGTCGGAACAAATAGGAATTTACTTTTCTTTAGAGGTGTGATACACTTGATATAATAAATGACACAATAAACCATCTGAAAAACTCATCTTTTTTGTGCGAAATCAAATTTTTCAAGAAACTGCCGGAATGGTGGGAGGGAAACAATGGAGTGGGAACGGACGGAAAAAAGTGCGCAGCCCATTGTCGTTTACGGGGCGACCGCTTTGGGAACGGCTGCAGCGGTCCGCTTGGGCGAACGGGCAATTCTGCTGGAGAAAAGCGGGTGGGCCGCATGGGAATTTTCTGCCTGCTTTGAGCCCGGGGAGGGGCCTTGGGAGGCAGAGACCCCGGAAGGAGAGGCACTGAAAGAGGAGCTGACCCGCCGGGCGGTTCTGGCTTCCGGAAAGACCCACATCCAGGGGGCAGCGCCCGTCTTTTTCCGGATCCTGCGGGATCGGAACGTCCGTGCCCTTTTCCGGACGGAGATCGTTTCGGTCTCAGAGCAGGACGGGGGTTATGCGGTCACCTTTGCCGACGATGAGGGATTCCACACTCTGCAGGCGGCAGCGGTTCTGGATACGACGTCTTCCGGGGAGACCCTTCCCTTCCTGGAGAAACCGCCTTTCCGGAAAAGTCTGAACGCCACACTGGTTCCGGAAAAAGTGGATGAAGCGCCTCCATCGACGGAAGAGCCGCAGTTCCGGCTGATACCGGGAAGCTTCCCGGATGAATTCTACCTGCGTTTTTTCCCGGATCCGGGCATTTCCCTTTATGAAGCCCGAAAGGCGCTTTTTTCCCTTTGGGAAAAAAGGAGCGAGGGGCTGAGGAACTGGCGGATTGGTGCGGTGTCGCCGGAATTCTCCCTTCGGTGTGAAGCGGAAACGCTCCGGATATCGGATCGCCGGGTCTGGGCGCCGTCCGCCGCCCGACGGAATCTGCTGGCGGCTTTTGAGGCAGGACTTACCCTGCCGCTTTTCTGACGGAATGGAGGTCTGAAAGAATGAGACTGCGGCAATATCGGGACGGCGTGCTTTGGGAGACGGAGGCAAGCGGAGCGGATATGCCGCATTACGACGTGATCGCAGCTGGCCTTGGAACAGCCGGATCGGTTGCGGCGATCACCGCCGCCCGGCAGGGACTTTCCGTCTTGGGGTTAGAGCAGCTGCCGGCTATGGGTGGGCAGGGAGCCTTAGGGTATGTGCTCCCCTACTATTTCGGCGGATCCGGCGGTCTTTACGAAGAATTGGATGAAACGATCCGCCGGCAGATGGAGCAGGGCTTTGCAGAGTGTATCGGGTTCCACCCGGACTGCCGCCTGCAGGTTCTGGAAGAAGAAGCAAGGAAAGCCGGAGCGGAGATTTGTTGCAGCGCCCGGATGACCGGCGTTTATCTGGAGGGGAAAACCGTCAAGGGGCTTCAATGGCTGAAAGAAGGACGGCTTTTCAGCGCCCTGTCCGATGTGGTGATCGACTGCACCGGGGAGGCCCAGGTGTGCGTCCTCTGTGGCTGTGAAACGCAGAGAGGCCGGGAGTCCGATGGGCGGTGCCAGCCCTTTTCTCTTCCCATGACGACCTACTATGAGGGGAAGCTGCACGGGCAGTTTGTCGACAGCGGCTTTCTGGATGACCCCTCGCCGGAAGGATACAGCCGCGCCCTCTCTGAAACCATGACCGGCCCGATGTATCTGCGGGATCCTTTTGACCCCATCGATCGGGTGATCGCTTATTCGCCCCGGCTGGGGATCCGGGAGGGGCGTCGGATTGTCGGGGAGGAGAATCTGCGCCTTCGGGATTATCTGGAGGATGCGCTCCCCGGTGAAGCGCTTTTTTACGCCTGCGCCAATCTGGATAAGCACGGCTCCGATTACGGGGAAGAGAGCCTGGAACTACAGGAGTGGTGCTGCATCGGGAAGATGTGGGACGTTCGGCTGGCGATCCCGGTGCCGCTGGGCGCATTGATCCCGAAAGGATACGACGGGCTGTTGGCGGCGGGAAGGCATCTGGCCGTGGATCACGATCTGGCCTCTGCCGTCCGGATGAAACGGGATATGCAGAAATGCGGGGAAGCGGCGGCGCTGGCGGCGGCGGAAGCGATCCGCAGCGGCTGCCGGCTGAAGGAGATT
>USLH01000160.1 GCA_900555435.1 uncultured Oscillospiraceae bacterium
CCCAAATCAATTGTCAAGAGCCTGCAATTTTTCCCTCTTGATTCTCTCCCCTTTTTTCTGTTAAAATAAAAAACGGAATCAGCCGCTTTTTTGAAAGGCTGCTTTTTCTTTGATGCATTAGTTAGTTAATGCTAACTTAAGAAAGGAGCCTGCCTTTTGCAGCAAAAAAAGACGAAGGAATCGTCTCGTTGATGATCCGTCTGTACTGCCGCAGCGTCCATCAGCAGAAAAAGGCGTCCTCGCCGACGATTGACAAACCGTTCCTCCAGGCCTTATACTGATTGGTAGAAATCCTTTAGGAGGTCTTCCCATGACGCCCACGGAGCTTTCCCGGATCTGCGGCTTTTCCGAATCGGTCTCCCCTATGCAAGCAAAAGAGGTCACCGGCCTTTTCTGCGGCGATCTTTTAAGCCATGTCTTAGCCCACATCCGGCCGGGAAATGCATGGGTCACCGTTATGGCTAACCGGAACACGTTAGCCGTTGCATCGCTTACCGGCGCCTCCTGCGTGATCCTCTGCGACGGAGTGCGCTTTAACGAAGCCGATCTCAAAAAAGCGGTGGAGGAGGAGATCTGCATCCTTGTCTCCGATGCCCCCTGCTTTGAGACCGCCCTGCAAGCGGCAAAGGCGCTGAATCTCTCCAGCGAATAGCTGAAACACCAAAAACGGGCAGTCGCAGAAGCTCCATTTTCTGTGACTGCCCGTTTTCTTTTTACGAAAGTACATCGATCATCTCCGCAAACCGCTCCGGTTTCAGGGGAACCAATCCCCCGTGCCCCGTTCCGGAATGAGATCCGGGAGCTTATAATTGTTGCACGACTCAAAGGTGCGCCAGATCGTCTTTCGACTGCGATGCTTCAGGATGTCCGCCACATCCTGCAAGTCCTCTTTGGAGTAGCCATCTGTCGCAAAGGCTTTTTCCACCAGAGCCATGCCTCCCGCTCCCCCAAGCGTCGTCATCAGCGCAACAGAGCCTCCCATGGAACACCCATATACGGTATACAGCTCCGTATAGCCTTTATCCTTCAGCCAATCATTCGGTTAGGAAACGATCGGTTCCACACCGGCAAAGTCGCTGTCATCCTCAAAGTCATAGCCGGGAAGCGCCGGG
This sequence comes from uncultured Oscillospiraceae bacterium, assembly GCA_900555435.1. Classification (GTDB taxonomy): domain Bacteria; phylum Bacillota; class Clostridia; order Oscillospirales; family Ruminococcaceae; genus Merdivicinus. Next base: position 1,113 of record USLH01000160.1, read on the forward strand.
ATCAGCAGATGGCGCCCTTCCTGCAGCAGCGGAATGACCGGTTCAAAATAATCCCGTTTTACCACCAATGGATGGATCAGCAGAACTGTTTCCCTGTCTTCCTTTCCGCATTCATGGATCCTCACCGCTGCATACACCTCCATCCGTCAAACCCGCCCGAGCTTTTCAAGCGCAGTCCGGGGCGGTCCGTTACTTTTTCAGTGCTTCGGATAACGTCCTCCAACCCAGCATCGCACATTTCACCCGTGCGGGCATATGGGCAATGTCCCGAAGGGAAGAGGCTTCCTCCAACGAATCAATCTCCTCTTCCGTGGCCTCGCCCCGGATCATCCGCATGAACAGATTTCCGAGCTTTAAGGCTTCCTCTTTCTTCCTTCCCACGATCATCCCAAGCATGATGTCGGTGGAGGCCTGGGAAATGGCGCACCCATCCCCCACAAAAGCCCCGTCCACAATCGTGTCCCCATCCGTCTTCAGCTTCAGCTGAATCTCGTCGCCGCAGCTGGGGTTCACCCCGTCCAGCACAATGTCTGCATCCGAAAGATCGTGTTTGAACTCCGGGTGCATATTGTGCTCCGTCAGGATCTCGTTGTAAAAATTCTTAGTTTCCATAGCCCATGCGCTCCCTTACCGTTGAAAGACTTTCTAAGAACCGGTCGGCGTCCGCCTTGGTGTTATAAAAGGCGAAGCTGGCCCGAACCGTGGATCGGTACCCCAAAAATTCCAGCAAAGGCTGGGCACAGTGATGCCCTGCCCGGATGGCTACGTTGTCCGAAGCCAAAATCTCGCTGATGTCGTGAGGATGGACCGGATCCAAGGTAAACGTGAGGATGCCGTTATGCTCCTCCGGCGTTTCCCCGCCTAAGATACGGATGCCGGGGATCTGCTTCATCCCCTCGAAAGCGTAGGCGGAAACTGCCAGCTCCCGCCGATGGATCTCCTCAAACCCGATTCGATTTACATAGTCAATGGCGGCGTGAAGCCCCGCCGCACCAGCGGCATTGACCGTCCCCGCCTCGAATTTGTGGGGAAGCTCCGCAAAAACCGCCCCCGTCCGGGAAACGGATTCGATCATCTCCCCGCCGGTAAGGAAGGGCGGCATCCCGTCTAACAACTCCCGTTTCCCGTAAACGGCGCCGATCCCCATAGGGCCATAGAGCTTGTGCCCGGAAAAAGCGAAGAAATCCGCCCCCATCTCCCGGACGTTCACCGGGATATGGGGCGTGCTCTGAGCGCCGTCCACCACAAGGACAGCCCCCTTCCGATGGACGATCTCGGCGATCTCCCGGATGGGGTTCACCCGCCCGATGATGTTGGAGACCTGGGTCACCGCCACCAGCTTTGTCCGGTCGCTGACCGCTTCCTCCACCCGGTTCAGGTCAAGCCGCCCGTCCGGCTCGCACTCTAAAAACCGCAGCTCTGCTCCGGTCTGACGGCAGACCATCTGCCACGGCAGCAGGTCGCTGTGATGCTCCAAAATAGAGACCAGTACCTCGTCCCCGGGCTTTAAATGGCTCAGCCCGTAGCTGTACGCAACCAGGTTCAACCCCTCGGTGGTGTTCCGGGTAAAGATCACCTCATCGGAAAACCCTGCTCCGATGAAGTCTTTTACCGCCTTCCGCCCGTCCTCCAGCGCTTCGGTAGCCTCCACACTGAGTGTATAGATCCCCCGCAGGGGATTTGCGTTGTGATGACAGTAGAAATCCCGCTCCGCATCCAGCACGCACTGGGGCCGCTGAGCTGTGGCAGCATTATCGAGATATGCCACGTCACTGTCCCGGAGCAGCGGGAAATCCGCCTTATAATCCTTTTCCATGGTCATTCGCCGTCCTCCTCTTCCGGAAGCTCCGCCCGGAGGACCTCCGACACCCGATCGGCAAACGCCTCGTCCCCGGAGACCCGCATCAGCCGCTCAATGGCAGCCCTTGCCATAATGGCCTCGGCACGCTCCTTTGAAATGCCCCGGCTCTCGAAATAGAAGAGAGTGGCGTCGTCCAGTTCGCCGATCGTGGCGCCGTGGGTGCCTTCCACGTTCTCTTCTGCGCAGAGGATCAGGGGAACGGTCTTATTTACCACGTCCTCCCCCAGCATCAGAACCGTCTCATTCTCGCTTCCCACGGAATCGGAAGAACCGTTTTTGAAATCAATGGTCCCCCGGAAGACCTTCTTTGCGCAATCCATCAAAGCGCCGTTGGTCCGGATCTCCGTCCGGGTCTTTTTCCCCCAGTGATCGGCAGCTATATTGACGTCGATGGTCTGCTTCTTCCGGGCGAGGTACCCAAGATCTGCCTCAAACCGGCTTCCCTCGCCGGTCAGCTGCACGTTGGTGTCCTCATAAATATCCCCGTCGCCTACCAGCACGGAAACAAGCGAAAACCGGGCGTTCTTCCCGCTGCTTGTCCGCACCTCATGCCGGAGGACCGCCCCCTGATCGGGGTTCAGAAGCTGCACCAGCCGGATGCAGGCGTCCTCCTCGATGGTCAGCTCCAGAGCCACCGCCAGCGGCTTTTCCGCCCGGCAGTCTTCAATGACCGTTACCGTGCTTCCCTTTTTAGCCGTGATCGAAGCGGCTTTCTGAGCGTATTCCACACCGTTATCGGAAAAAGAGAGCCGCAGCACTTCCGGACATTCCTTCTCATTTACCGTAATCGCCGGCAGCACTTCCGTTTTCGTTTCCACCCACTGGATCGCCGCATCGTTTACCTGCAGCCGGTTCCACGTCCGTGTGGGGAGCCGGTCGATCCGAATCGTCTTTTCCATGATCCTTCTCCCTTCCTGCATCAGCCGATGCTGCCTTTCATTTCCAGCCGGATCAGATTGTTCATTTCCAGCGCATATTCCAGCGGCAGCTCCTTGGAAACGTTATCCGCAAAGCCGCTGACGATCAGCGCCCGGGCGTCTTCCTCGCTCATACCCCGGCTCATCAGATAGAAGACGGCGTCCCCGCTGATGCTGCCGATCTTCGCCTCATGCCCCACCGCTGCGTCCCGGGTGCGGATGTCCATAGCCGGCACCGTATCCGACCGGGACTCCGAATCCAGCATCAGCGACTGGCAGGAAACGGAGGATTTTGCGCCCTTTGCGCTCTTTTCCACCACCACGCTGCTGCGGAAGGTGCTGATCCCTCCGCTCTTGCTGATGGAACGGGTATTCATAAAGGAGCTGGTGTCCTTTCCGATGTGGACCACCTTTGCGCCGGTGTCCAGATTCTGCCCGGCGCCCGCAAAGGTCACGCCGGTGAACTCCATCCGGGAGCGGTCGCCCTTTAGAATGCTCATGGGATAAAGACAGCCTACATGGGAGCCGAAGGAGCCGGACACCCACTCGATGACGCCGCCTTCTTCCACCAGCGCCCGCTTGGTGTTCAGGTTGTACATATTCTTGGACCAG
>USLH01000161.1 GCA_900555435.1 uncultured Oscillospiraceae bacterium
CACTTGCTGGGTGAGGTGATTTAAAAAGCAATCCGTGATGATGCAGAAAAAGTTCCTTCTTTTGCTTCTCATTTCGGTCTGAAATTTGCAGCGCACAATAGATAAGAACCGTTTGGCACATACAATAGGAAACTGTAACTATCACATCGTAGGTGGGCCAAGATGGGTGTCAAACCTAATGGAGTAACTTAAAGCGGAAGAGAAGTCAAAAGTGTTTGGAGCGGAAGCATAAGGATCGAAACCCGGAATTTTAGTGCTATAGGGATATTGAGAGGCACATCAAACGTCAGTTGGAAGATAAGGCCGGGAAACAGCTGACGGTTGGATTTTTCCAAGCGCATTTATGGTCGGAAAGGAGTGGCTTTACGTAAGTGCCAGACCGTACCAATGCGATGGGGTTGGCAATAAAGGGCTGTTCCCATCTATGAATTTTCCGGACTTTGCCGGGAATAGTCGCAAATATAAATCAGCAGTGGAATTGCGGGTGGTCTATTTTGGGATCCCGCTGATTTTGGGTGAGATCCTTCCGGGGATTTACAGGGAGCAACGCGAAGCAAACGGGCTCGATCCGTCTGTTTTTGGAGTGGATCTACTGAAACGGTTTAACGGAGAGCTTTCTGTTTTAAAAGAGCAGTATCAAAAGAAAAGCACGAAAAATTTTGAGATAGAGAATGGGAAGCTCCGGCGATAAGAGAAAGGGCAGAGAGATGCGTGAATCAGACGGGAGATAAAAAGAGGATGCAAGAAATCCTGCAAGAATCATTGACTTTTCCGTCGAAATGTGATATACCAGAGAAAGTGTTTGAAAGAATCTTTGCAAAAATGCGCTGGAGGATCGACATGAAAGGAAAAGTCAAGGATTTTTTACTGTTGAATTTCGGAGTGCTTTTGAATGTGGTGGGGATCTATTTCTTCAAATTTCCGAACCATTTTTCCACCGGAGGCGTTTCGGGATTATCCATCGTTTTGGGAAATTGCGTTCATTTTCTTTCTCCTGCCACCATGGTGACGATTATTAACGTCCTGCTTCTGTTGATCGGTTTTGCCGTGTTCGGGAAGGGGTTCGGGTTCCGGACGACGTACACCTCCCTTGCCATGTCGTTTGGAATGCAGATCCTGGAATGGGTATATCCCATGGAGAAGCCGTTTACGAACCAGCCGCTGCTGGAGCTGTTTTTCGGAATGATGCTGCCGGCGGTGGGGGCGGCAATCCTTTTTAACATCAACGCTTCCACCGGCGGCACCGACATTGTGGCGATGATCTTAAAAAAATACACCAGCCTGAACATCGGGAAGGCGCTGATGCTGTCGGATCTGATCATCACGCTGCTGGGCGCACTGACGTTCGGGGTTGAAACGGGGCTTTTCTCTGTTTTCGGACTGATCATTAAGTCGTTTCTGGTGGACTACGTCATTGAGAGCATCAATATGTGCAAGTATTTCACCATCGTCTGCACGAAGCCGGAGGAGATCTGCCGCTACATCATGGAGCAGCTGGGGCACGGCGCCACGGTGACCGAAGCCCACGGGGCGTACACCGGCGAGCAGCGCTTCATCGTGCTGGTGGTGATCCGGCGGTACGAGGCGGTGCAGCTGCGCCAGAAGATCCGGGAGATTGACCCGTCCGCCTTCATGATGATCACCAATACCAGTGAGATCATCGGCAAGGGGTTTCGGGGACTGAACTGAAAAAATCCGCTCTGCTTCGGCTTTTCGGAGCAGGGCGGATTTTTGTGTCAGAGGGAAGGCTTCTCTGCTGCGGCAGGGAGGCTTTCTTTTTTTGCAGAAGGCGGGGTCACCACTGGTAGTCCAGCTGTTTTAAGATCTCCCGGGCGATGAGGGTGTGGCCCACGATATTGGGGTGGATCCGATCCCACTGGATGGAGGCGGGGTGGTAGAAGCGGAAGTAGTCGTCGAAAGCCGACTGGACGTCCACGAGGATGGCACCGTACTTCTCGGCAAGGCGCTTGACTACGGCGCCGTACTGATCCATCCGGGCACGCATGGGGTCGCTGCGGTTGGGCTCCATGAAATAGGGGGTGATGAGGATCAGACCCTTCAGGACGGGGAGGGTCTTTTCGATGAGTTCGGTGAGGTTTGCCTCGTATTCCTCAAGGCCGACGTGGTTTTCGGTGATGAGGGGCGTGTCGAACTGCCGCCAGACGTCGTTGACGCCGATGAAAATGGAGAGCCAGTCCGGATGGAGATCCAGCACATCGGTCTGCCAGCGGGCTTTCAGGTCCCGGGTGGTGTCGCCGCTGGTGCCCATATTGATGACCCGGATCCGGGATTCGGGGTAGGTCGCCTTCAGAAGGCCGTCCACCAGCCCGACGTAGCTTTTGCCGATGGCGTCGAACAGTCCTTCGCCGCAGGGGCGGGCCCGGTCGAAGTCGGTGATGGAATCGCCGATGAAGATCAGTTTGCTGCCGTTTTCAATTTTCATGTTGCTTCCTCCGTTTTGGGGCGTTTTTTTCAGTATAGCATGGAGGATGGGGAAAAGCAAGGGAAAATAGATGTGTTTTATGTGTATTTTTTATGTTTACAAATGGATTATTTTGTGATATGATATTTGTAGCGCAACCACATAAAATATTAGGAGGCTTTTGCATGAAGAAGAGAATTGTAGCAGCAATTATGGCAGCTGTGACAGCTTTTTCTATGCCTTTGAGTGCTTCGGCGGCATGGAAAAAAGATGTGTCCGGAAGCTGGAAGTGGTTAGAAGGAAGTACGACTCAAACCGGGTGGAAATGGATCTCGGGAAAGTGGTATTCCTTTGACAGTCAAGGAATTATGACGACTGGATGGTTGAAAGAAGGGAATACCTGGTACTATTTGGAGCAAAACGGTGCGATGAAAACCGGTTGGCTCTTTTATAATGGCACTTGGTATTATCTGAGATCCAATGGCGCAATGGCTACGGGATGGCAGAAGATTGACGGCGTTTGGTACTATTTCAAGGAATGGGGCGGCATGGCTACCGGTTGGGTAACCGTAAACGGAAAGCGATATTTTCTTGCTTCCTCCGGCGCGATGCAGACGGGTATTATTGAAGTAGACGGAAACGTTTACTATTTCGGTGAGGATGGAGCTTCCGTTACCGGAAAAGTCCGGCTGAACGGCAAAACCTATACCTTCGCGGAGACCGGAGAAGCCGCCGGCTGGCGGAAGCCCCAGCCGGACAAGGCTTTTGATTCGGCGGGCAAGGCGGCGGAAATCACCGTGTCCGGAGGGTATTCCGGCGGCGGTTCTACTGGCGGCGGTGGTAGTTCATCCGGTGGATCGTCTGGGGGAACTGGCGGTGGGACCGGCGGCGGTTCGGAGAGTGGAGACAAAGCGGAAATTAGAGTGGATAACGGTTATTGGGAAGATACGGAAGAAGGATTGAAGTTTAACCTGAATGATGGGTACTATATGCTTTATGATTTTGGTATCCAAAGTTTAAGAGATGGTGTCTTTAAACTGGATTCAGTAAGAATTGAGTCCTTAAGTGTACGTAATATTTTTGGTGCTCCTTCTGATATTAGGGGAGAAATTCGTTACTTCCCGGAGGGAGTAGAACTTTTAAGCAGTAATCGAAAATCCATGAAGATTCAGTCTGCGTCATTGGATGATACAACTGGAATCCTTACATTGCAGTTCATGGATTTAGATGTTACATGCGTGGTACAATTAAAAATCGCCGCTGATCGAAAAAGTGTGACGCTTGTGGGTGTATCATCAAAAGATATGTCCTCTGTCCGTGTAGGAATGACCAATCTTCCTAATACGACAAGAACGGTAAAGAATGAACAGGAAATTCGGGATGCCTTGGCAGACAAGTCCGTCACTAAACTGGTGGTATGGGGGTGTGCCTCATTAGGAAATGCTGGCCTCATTAAATTGGATGCACCATTGGTAATAGATAGGGACATTGAGTTTTCCGATTTTGGCAGTTCTGACCTCAAGGTAGCAATCACTTCTTCTGAAAACTGGAAAGACGAAAATTCGGCTCTTTTCAAAATTGAGAATGGAGCAACGGTGACATTGAAAATCTTTGACTTCTACAAAGTATACAATGGCAATGTGTCTAGTTTATCGCCGACCTCCTGCATTGAGGTGAACAATTCCTCTCTCCGCTGTGAGGGGGTAGAGTTCCATTTTGACGAAGAACAAACATCTCCTGAAACTCTAATAATTGCCGATAACTCTTTGATAGAGTTATCAAAAGCAACGTTGTATAGCCGAAAAAATGGAATCCGCCTGGACAGCAAAGCGGAAAGCAGTTCTTCCTTAAAAATCGTCGATACCAAATTTGACGTGAAGGGCAAACTAATCGTTTCCAATTCCGCCAATACCACCGTTGTGCTCCCCGGCAATTTTGTGGAGTTCACAAACGCAGAGGGACAGCGGGAATGGACGGACGACGCCTCTAAAAT
>USLH01000162.1 GCA_900555435.1 uncultured Oscillospiraceae bacterium
GCACTGGATGCCATTGGGCGGGGTGGGCTGTACCCCACGCTGGTCAATGGAGCAAATGAAGAGTTAGTGCGGCTGTTTCTGGAAGAAAAGATCCCGTTTTTAAAAATCGGAGATACGGTTTGCAAGGCACTGGAGCTGGATGGCTCCGGTGAGGTAACGGTAGAGTCGATTTTAGATGCGGAGCAGAGAGCACGGCGTTTTGTACGGGAATCTTGCTTGTAAAGCGCAATTGCTTTACAACTTTGTTTTTGCATATTTTGGAGGTTTGCATGATTTGGAACATTCTCCTGACCCTGCTGGTTTTTGTGGCCATTATTGTGATCCACGAAGCGGGGCATTTTACGGCGGCAAAGCTCAGCGGTGTTCGGGTCAATGAGTTTGCGCTGGGAATGGGGCCGGCCTTGGTCAAGAAAAAGTGGGGAGAGACCACCTATTCCATCCGGGCTTTTCCGGTGGGTGGGTTTTGCAGCATGGAGGGCGAGGACGCTTCTTCGGAGGATCCCAGGGCGTTTTGCAACATCAAAGTCTGGAAGCGGATCATTGTAGTTCTGGCCGGAGCAATCATGAACCTCTTTCTTGGGTATCTGATTCTGGTAGGCGTTACCTGTTCCATGTCGGTGCTTACCACCAACACAGTGGCAAAGTTTGCAGACAATGCTTCCACAGAGGCTTCCGGCTTACAGGTAGGCGACGTCATCAAAAAGGTCAATGGTCGCAGCGTTTGGGTAGAAAGCGACATTTCTTATGAGCTGATCCGGGATGAGGACGGCGTGGTGGAAATGGAGGTCCTTCGGGATGGAGAACGAGTCACCCTGCCGGAAGTGACGTTTGCCTTTGAAGGTGAGGGGAGCGAACGCTCTCTGGTCGTGGATTTCAAGGTGGTAGGTCAGAAAAAAACGGTGGGAAGCGTTCTTTCTTATTCCTTTCGGAAGGCGGCTTCGGTGGGACGGTTGGTTTGGATCTCGCTTTTGGATCTTGTCACCGGACACGCATCGTTGAACGATCTTTCCGGCCCCATTGGTATGACCAAGGTGGTAGGTGAAGCGGCCAAGGTGGGAGCAGACAGCTTTTTCCTGCTGGTGGCGTTTATCACTATCAATGTAGGCATTTTCAACCTGCTGCCCTTGCCGGCATTGGACGGCGGGCGGTTGATCTTCCTGCTGCTGGAGGCAGTCCGTGGGAAGCCGGTGAAGTCGGAGCACGAAGGGCTTGTCCATGCTATCGGGTTTGCGCTGCTGATCCTTTTGATGGTGGTCATAGCAGTCAACGATATTTTTAAGCTGTTCCGTTAAAACGGTGGGCAGGCAAGAGCCTGCCCTTTCTTTCGTGAGAGAAGGGAGCCTTTCGATGAAGCGCAGAAAAACCGTTCCGGTTTCCGTAGGAGATCTGGTCTTGGGCGGAAATCGGATCTATATCCAGTCCATGCTGAATGTTCCCAGCACGGATATTGCCGGAAGTGTAAGGCAGGCGGAGGCTCTGGGAGCGGCCGGCTGTGAAATTTTGCGAGCAGCGATCCCGGACAAGGATGCAGTAAAGCTGATCCCGGCTATTAAAGAAAAAGTGTCGATCCCGCTAGTGGCGGATATCCATTTTGACTATCGGCTGGCGTTGGAAGCGCTGGAGGCGGGGATCGATAAGATCCGGATCAATCCCGGAAACATCGGAAGCCCCGACCGGATCAAGGCGGTAGCCGTCGCCTGTTCAAATCGTGGAGTGCCCATTCGGATCGGCGTCAACAGCGGGTCAGTGGAGAAGCACATTCTGGAGAAATACGGTGGGCCGACCGCTGATGCATTGGTGGAAAGCGGGCTTTATAACGCTCAACTGCTGGAAAAATTTGATTTTCATCAGATCGTGATCTCGCTGAAATCCTCCAATGTGGAGACTATGATCGAGGCTTACCGGAAACTGGCGGAGCGGTGCGATTATCCGCTGCATCTGGGGGTGACGGAAGCGGGAACCGAACGGATGGGGCTTATAAAGTCCGCTATCGGAATCGGCAGCTTGCTGGCAGACGGGATCGGGGATACGATCCGGGTTTCGCTGACAGCGGATCCGATTCGGGAGATCGCAGCGGCCAAGGACATTCTCCGTGCGCTGGATCTGGACGAAGGGGCACCTCAAATTGTCTCCTGTCCCACTTGCGGACGGACTCGGATCGATCTGATCTCACTGGCAAATGCAGTGGAGGAGCGGCTGCGGACAGTGAAGAAGCCGATCAAGGTAGCTGTGATGGGCTGTATTGTAAACGGGCCGGGTGAGGCGAAGGAAGCGGATATCGGCATTGCAGGCGGAGATGGCTGTGCAGTGCTGTTCAAGAAAGGCAAGGTTCTTCGGAAGGTATCGGAAGACCGGATCTTAGAGGAGCTTTTTTCGGAAATCGAGCAGATATGACAGAAGGGAACGACTATGGAGCAGAGCAGCTTTGAGCGCATTTTCGGCGAATATCTGGAAGAGCCGTATCATTCTCTTTTTAAAGAGTGCGAGCTTTTGCGGATCGACGCAGACCGTGCGTCCGGAGAGATCCGGATTCAGGCAAAAAGTGACCGTCTCATCGAGATGGGGCACATCAATCAGTGCGCTTTGCAGCTGGCTCAAAAGGCAAACCTAAAAAAGGTCGGGCTGACGATGAAATATCTGCCCACTTTGTTTACGGCGGAATATCTGCCGTCCATCGTGTGCGAGCTGAAAACGCTGAGCGGTGTGGTAAACGGTTTTTTTGAAGGAGCGGAAGCGGAGCTTTCCGGACAAGAGCTGATGATCCGGCTGAAAAACGGCGGGCGGGAGATCCTGCAGCAGGCAGGCGTGGACAAGCTCATTGAAAAGATTGTGCGGGATCATTTTTCGCTTTCGCTGGCGGTCTCTTTTTTGGAAGAGGGCACTTTGGACGTTTCCCAGCTGGAGCCGCCGCCGGTGGTTGTTCGGGAGCCGATCCCGGCTGCTCACCCGGCTCCGGCACCGCAACAGCGGTGGAATGGTGGCAGCGGTGGCAGCTTTTCCCGTCGGGGTGGAGCGATCAAGGATCCGCCGGAGGAGATCTCCATTGATTTTTCTCAGTTGCAGTTTAAGAAAGATGCACTGCTTTTGAAGGGACGGAAGATCACTGATGCGCCGACTCCTTTGAAAGATGTCAATGCAAGCAGCGGGACTGTGGTGGTTTGGGGCGATATTTTTGCGTCAGAGGCGAAGGTGACCCGAGCTGGGGACAAGGTGATCCTCACCTACAGCTTTTCCGACTATACTTCCAGCAACACTATGAAGATTATCGATTCCGTGGACAATCAGGACAAGTACGGGATCTTAAAGCCCGGTGCCACGATTCTGGTTCGGGGTGATGTAGTGGATGACAAATATGACCGAGAGATCTCCATCAAGCCGTATGACATTATGACGGTCAGCCGGATCCCACGGATGGATAAGGCGGAAGGCGATAAGCGGGTGGAGCTTCACTGCCATACCAAAATGTCAGCAATGGACGGCGTTTCGGAAGCATCGGATCTGATCAAGACTGCTTTCAAGTGGGGGCACAAAGCCATCGCAATCACGGATCACGGAGTAGTACAAGCGTATCCGGATGCCATGAATACGGTAGACGCCATTCGGAAGGATGGCGGGGATTTCAAGATCATTTACGGGGTCGAGGACTATTTTGTCAACGATTTTGCGGAAGCGGTAAACGGTTCGGCGGATACGCCGTTTGAGGGTGAATTCATCGTTTTTGATACGGAGACCACCGGTTTGGGCGCTCAGAATGAGCGGCTCACGGAGATTGGCGCCGTTTTGCTGATCAATGGGGAAGTAAGGGATCGGTTTGATACCTTTGTAGATCCGGAAAAGCCCATTCCGCAAAAGATCGTAGAGCTGACCGGTATCGATGATAGCATGGTGGCCGGTGCGCCCAAAGAAGCGGAAGCATTACGGATGTTCTTGAATTTTGCTGGGGATCGGCCGCTGGTGGCGCACAATGCGCCCTTTGACATGAGCTTTTTGCTGGCAGCGGCGGGGCGCAGCGGAATCCCGCTGAAGGCTACTTCCGTTGATACAGTGGTGCTGTCCCGGGCGCTTTATCCGGAACTCAAAAAACACAAGCTGGACATCCTCGCAAAGCACTTAAACCTTGGGGATTTCAACCACCATCGGGCTTGCGACGACGCAGAGATGCTGGCGAAGATCTTCATCGAAATGATGAAGAAAATGGCAGCGGATCATGACGTTCACAGCCTTTCCGCCATCAACAAGGCGGTAGGTGGCGGAGATCCCAGGCAGATGAAGAGCTATCATCAGATCCTCCTGGTGAAAAACCATACGGGACTGAAAAATCTGTATCGGCTGGTTTCGTCGGCTCATGTGAACTATTACTACCGGCACCCCC
>USLH01000163.1 GCA_900555435.1 uncultured Oscillospiraceae bacterium
AAGCAGAGTGTCCATTACAGGATACTCAGATCCTATAAGGACACTCTGCATGGTCTGAGTGACTGGATTTGAACCAGCGGCCTCTACCACCCCAAGGTAGCGCGCTACCATCTGCGCCACACCCAGACGACTTATTCAGTATAGCACGTCCGGGAAGATTTTGCAAGCTTTTTTTTGAAAAAAAAGAAATTTTTTTCAAAAACGGTTATTCGCCCTGCAGATAGACGAGGACTCGCCTGGCTTCTTCGGTGTCGAGGGGGAAGGAAAGGGCGTCCGCCACGGTCCGGGAAACGTGAGAAAAGAGCTGCTGCATGGTAAAAAGGGCGGTCTTGATGTCTTTGGGGTCAGCGGTGCAGTAGGTGCGGCAGTAGAGCGTCCAATCTTCGGGCGGGAGATACCGGTTCAGGTATTTGCCGCATTTGCCGACGCTGACGGAAAAATCCGTCCGGATCCCGGCTTCCCAGGAGAGGAGCTTCAAAAGCTGATCCCGGACGGGGCCGTCCAGCATGGCGTGGGCGTAGGAGATCTCGTTCCGCCAGAGCCCCTTCGCTACATAGGTGGAGACCCAGTAAAATTCGTTGCAGCAGCAGGCAAATTCCCGCTCCGTGGGGCGGGCGACCCAGTAGTCCCGGTCGGTGGGCGGGGGGATCTTCGGGAGGAGGCCGTCCTTATCCAGAAGGGGAACGCACATCCGGTCGGAGAGGAAAAATTCCTCCGTCCGGGAGAGGGGAATGAGGCTTAAATCAATGCGGTTCCCGTCCTGAAACTGCATCAGATAGATGTACCGGTTCTCATATTCTGCGGGGTCGGCGCTCAGCTGGTTCCGGCTGCTCTGCATGATGACCCGGGGGCCGAAGACGTCCACCCAGTCGTCGCTTTTTGTAAAGAAGTCCATGTCGGTTACGGCGTAAACGATGTCGAAGTCCTGCCACGGGTCTTTGGGAGCATTGGGATTTGCCCGGGAGCCGTTCATCCAGACAGCGCGGATCCGGTCGTCTTTTCGGGCAACGGATAAGATCCGCTCCATCATTTCTTCGTCGGTGCGTCGTTTCATTGCGTTTTCCTCCGAAAAAACTCCCGGAAGGGAAAACCGTTCCGGGAGAAGAGATTACTGTTTGGTGATCTCGCCGTGGGCGAGGGCTTTCAGGTAGGCGTTGATGAAGCCGTCCAGATCGCCGTCCATCACGGCGTTTACGTTGCCCATTTCGTAGCCGGTGCGGTGATCCTTGACCAGGGTATAGGGCATGAAGACGTAGGAACGGATCTGGGCGCCCCAGGCGATCTCTTTCTGGTCGCCCCGGATGTCCTCAATCTTTTCCAGATGCTCCCGTTCCTTGATCTCGATCAGCTTGGATTTCAGCATCCGCATGGCCATGTCCTTGTTCTGGTACTGGCTCCGCTCCACCTGGCAGGCGACGACGATGCCGGTGGGAAGGTGGGTGATGCGGACGGCAGAGTCGGTCTTGTTGACCTTCTGGCCGCCGGCGCCGCTGGCGCGGTACACGTCGACCTGCAGGTCTTCGGGACGGATGTCCACTTCGATGGTGTCGTCGATTTCCGGCATGACTTCCACGGAAGCGAAGGAAGTGTGCCGCCGGCCGGAGGCGTCAAAGGGGGATACCCGGACCAGGCGGTGAACGCCGGCTTCGGATTTTAAATAGCCGTAGGCGTTCAGACCTTCGATCATGATGGAAGCGCTCTTGATGCCGGCTTCTTCGCCTTCCAGATAGTCGAGAACCGAGACCTTGAAGTCGTGGCGCTCGCCCCAGCGGCTGTACATCCGGTAGAGCATCTCCACCCAGTCCTGGGCTTCGGTCCCGCCGGCGCCGGCGTGGAAGGTGAGAATGGCGTTTTTGGAGTCGTATTCGCCGGAGAGCAGGGTGGTCAGACGCTGCTCGTCGATCTTCGCCTGCAGCTCTTTCAAGGCCTTGTCAATGTCCTCCAGCATGGAAGCGTCGTCATCTTCCTCAGCCATTTCGATCATGGTCTGGGCGTCCTCGAAAAGGGTGACCAGCTGTGCATAGCTGTGGACGACGGCTTTTAAGGAACCGGCCTTTTTTAAGACCTTCTGGGAGTTTTCCATGTCGTTCCAGAAATCGGGCTGGGCGGCCTGATGATCCAGTTCGGCGATCTCCTTTTTCATTTCCTCGACGCCGAGGGCGGAAGCCAGGTCTTTTAAGTCCGGCTCAATGGCCCGCAGGGTCTGTTTCTGATCTTCGATTTGAAGCATTTATTTCCCTCCGTTGTAAGCGTTTGCTGATTTCAAAAAGATTCTTCCTCTATTATAAAGGAGATTTAGAAATCTGTAAAGATTTGTTTGATAAAAATTGACAGTTATGCTATAATATGAAAGTGTACATTTTCGCCTGAAAGGCAGAATTCATCACAGGCTTCATGGAGGTCATTTATGTTCAAGTACAAAGGCGTCCATTGTCCCCATTGCGGAAAGGAATTCAAAGAGACGGATCAGATCCTCATCTGCCCGGACTGCGGTGCGCCCTATCACAAAGCGTGCATTCAGGAGCTGGGGCAGTGCCAGTTCCAGGAGCTTCACGCAAAAGGCGAGAGCTGGCAGCCGCCCAAAACGGCGGCGGAGGAAGCGGAGGAACGCTGCGACGGCATGGCGTCCCGGCGGTGCAGCCGCTGCGGCACGCTGAACAGCCCGGACAAGCTCTTCTGCGAGGTCTGCGGCACGCCGCTCAACCGGGAGGACAAGGAAGAAAACCCGGATCAGCCCGGCGGATTCCAGCAGTTCGGGAACGGCTCCCAGCAGGCAGGCCCCGGTTTTTACCAAATGCCCTATAATCCGTACACCACGCCCTTCGGAGGCTTAGGCGCCGACGAAGAGATCGAGGAGATCCCTGTCAAGGACTTAGCGCTCTACGTTAAAGAGAATACGCACTATTTCCTTCCGAAATTCAAGGAAATGTCCACAAGGAAAAAATCTGCCAGCTGGAACTGGGCGGCGTTTTTTCTGGACGGCATCTATCTTCTTTACCGGAAGGTCTGGAGCTGGGGGATTCTGGTGCTGGTTGCCACCCTTATTTTGTCCCTGCCGAGCCTTGCTATTTCCTATAGCTCCCTTTACTATAACTTGAACGGGAGCCTGCCGTTTGCAAGGGAGACCATTTTACAGCTGGACAATTTAGGCAACGTCTGCTACATTCTTTCGCTGGCCCTGAAGCTGGCGGTAGCCCTGTTCAGCAACCGCCTTTATAAGGACAAGGTGTTCAAGGACGTCCGGAAGATCCGGGAAAACGGCGGCGATTCCAGTGCGCTGTCTGCGAAGGGCGGCGTTTCCAAGGCGGCTGTCATCGTCTGCGTCGTCGTGATCCTTGTCGTGTCCATGGGCCTTTCCTTCTCGATGGTCAGTGCCATTGCAAAACTTTAACGACTCACATACGGAGGAACGTTTATGAAGATCAAGAAAGCCGTTATCCCTGCCGCAGGGCTTGGAACCCGCGTCCTGCCTGCCTCCAAAGCGATGCCCAAGGAGATGCTTTCCATCGTCGATAAGCCCGCTATCCAGTACATCGTAGAGGAAGCGGCAAAAAGCGGCATCGAGGATATCCTCATCATCACCAGTCGGGGGAAAACCACGGTAGAAGACCATTTTGACCGGTCGCCGGAGCTGGAAAAGCGGCTCCTCGATTCCGGGAAGATCGACGTGTATAACCAGATCGTGGACATCACGAAGCTGGCGAACATCACCTATATCCGCCAGCATGAGCCGAAAGGCTTGGGTCACGCCATCCTCTGCGCCAAGACCTTCGTGGGGGACGAGCCCTTTGCCGTTTTGTACGGCGATGATGTGATCTTAGGGGAGAACCCCGTCTGCAAGCAGCTCTGCGACGCTTACGACCAGTATGAAAAAGGCATCGTGGGCATCAAAGAGGTCACCGTGGAGCAGATCCAGAAGTACTCTTCCATGAAGCTCAGCTCCCTGGGAGGGAACCGGTACGAGATCACCGACATGATCGAAAAGCCGAAGCCCGACCAGATTTTTTCCCTCTTTTCCATTCTGG
>USLH01000164.1 GCA_900555435.1 uncultured Oscillospiraceae bacterium
GGGAAAAAGCCCTCTGGAGCTCCGCCAATCCGCCTGCAAGCAGCAAGCCCGCCTCTCCCATCGTGGAAAACCGGATCGCACAGGGGCAAGACGTTCTTCCATCCCCCCACGCCTTTGACTGCCGCCGTTCCCATAACTTCTGGGTCTCCTACGGCAACTACCGGCAGTGCCTTGAGCAAGAAGGACTCCGGCAAATTGCGGATATGCCGCGTTTTCTGAACAATCCCGCCTCTGCCCTCGGCGATACCGGTCAATGCTCCGTGGCGCACCGGGCCACGAATCTGGTCCTTTCTGCGGAGCTTTGCTTCGTCGTCAAAAAAGTGGCGTATCAGGTGACGCCTGAGGAAGCCCCGGATTTCATTCTGGGCTATTCGCCTATGGCGGCGGTAAGCGACCAGTCTATTCAAGAGCAGATCGTAGAGCCTGCAACCGACCAGGAGCGCTGCCTGCCGGTGGTTTACGCCCGGTGGGGCGACGGCTATAACCAGCTGCTGGAAACGCCGATCCCCTGGGAGTGGAACCCCCGCGCCGCCATGCACCTCACCGTAAACGGCCGGGAATACCACTGCAGCATCGGGGATTATCTCTGCAGCGGTCCGTATCTGCTTAGCCGCATCAGCCAGTATATCACCCTGCTGCCCGGCGACGTGATCACCCTGGGAAGACTCGCGGAAACTGTTTTGATTCCCACCGGGGAAGAAGCCCGGGGAACCCTGGCAATCGACGGCTTGGGGCAGGTCCGCTTCTCGTTTGCCCGCCCGCTCTGACGCACGAATGAAAAACAGAATCGAAGCTGTTGAACCATCCTGTGAAGAAGAACTTACAAAAAACGGTGGATAGCTTCGGCGATCCGCCGTTTTTTGCATCTGCCGCAGCCATTCCTTTCCCCGGTGCTTTCAATTTCATGAAAACTAGACTATAATAGAAAAGTAGGAAGAGCTGCGCCCGGGAACCGACTGAGCCCGGCGCACAATGCGGAAAGCGACCCGACCATGTGCTTTCCTTTCCTCGTCAAAGCTTGCTTGTCTGCGCAGTTATCAAGGAGGATCACATGAGTACTTCGCTTGCACAAAAAACATACACCTATATTTTAAGCCATATTCTGCAAAACGAATATGTTCCCGGCCAGATCATCAGCCGCCGGGAAATCGCCCAATCCCTGGGAATCAGCATTTCCCCGGTCACCGAAGCGGTTATTTTGCTGGAAAATGAGGGCTTGCTGGAAACCTTTGCCCGAAAAGGCACCCAGGTTCGGCTGGTGACCTCCGAGGATTTTGCCGCCCACCAATTTTTGCGGGAAGCGATGGAATGCGCCGCCATCAAGCTCCTCGCCGGGGAGCCCATCCAGCAAAAGCTTCCCATGCTGAAAGCCCTGGCCAAGGAAGTCGATGACTCCACCTGGGGAACCTTTGAATATTTCCAAGCGGACAAAAATTTCCATCAGGCCCTCATCGACATGTGCGGAAACAGCCGGGTCAGCGAGGAATACCGCCGAATCTCCACGCTGGGGCTGTACGTCACCCTCGCCCACATCCGCCAAGACGTCCCCAGCAACGAAGACGCCCCCCACTCCCGGCTGATTACGCAGCTGAGCACAGCCACTCCGGAAGAGGCTGCCGCTTTGATCCAACGGCACATTCGGTGTGGAAAGGGTTCTGTGCCCCTATCCATCCCGAAAGGCTCCAAAAATGCCTGACCCAACGGTCCAAACCGGGCAACCCCTCTTTCCGGTGAAAGAATTTTCACGTATCGTTTCAGAAAGGTGCTGTTATCATGAGAAAACTGGAAAAATATCAGGGAATCTTCCCGGCTTTTTACGCCTGCTATGACGAGGCGGGCGATGTCAGTATAGAACGCACCCAGCGGTTTGCGGAGTATCTGATTCAAAAGGGGGTCCAGGGCCTTTATTTGGCCGGAAGTTCCGGCGAATGCATCTATCAGACCCTTCCGGAACGAATGCGCATCGTGGAAAGCGTCATGGAAGTCGCCCGGGGAAAGGTGACCGTCATCGCCCATGTCGCAGCCCCTTCCACCCGGGAAAGCATCCGGCTGGCGCAGCACGCGGAACGGTTTTGCGTTGATGCGGTGGCCGCCATCCCGCCCATTTACTTCAAGCTTCCGGAGTACGCCATCGGCCAATACTGGACCCAGATTGCATCCGCTTCCGATTTGGACTTTTTCATCTACAACATTCCCCAAACCACAGGGTATGCCCTTTCCGTCCCGCTTTTCCGGGAAATGCTGGAAAATGAGAAGGTCGTCGGGGTAAAAAACTCCTCCATGCCTGTGCTGGACATCCAGCAGTTCAAGGCCGTTGCAGGAGATCGGGCGGTAGTGCTCAACGGCCCGGACGAGCAGTTTGTAGCCGGCCGCCTCATGGGAGCAGCAGGCGGCATCGGCGGCACCTATGGCGTAATGCCGGAGCTGTTTTTAAAGGCGGATCAGCTGATTCGGCAGGAGCGTTTCCGGGAAGCGGTAACGGTTCAGTACCTCATAAATGAGATCATCATGGAGATGCTGTCCATCCGGGGAAACCTGTATGCCGTGATGAAAATGATTCTAAAGGAGCAGGGAATGGACATCGGCGGCGTTCGGGGGCCTCTGCCTCCCGTCTCCCCGGAGGAGGCGCCGAAAATCGCAGCGGTCTCCGCAAAAATCCAACAGGCCATAACCGCTGCGGTGGCCCTATAGCCTTCCTCTCCGGATGGCGTCCACATTTTTCCAAAAAGATTCCAAATTCTACCCAAATGAAACCAAATACGCCCTCCTGCTGCCGGTTCAACCGCAACAGGAGGGCGCGTTTTTTGGAATCGTATGGATCAGAGGTTCAGCTGCCGCTGCATGTGAGCCAACCGCTCCAAATCGAATCGGCTGGCATGGTTCACCACCGTAACGGGGCCATCGCTTTCTCCGCTGCCATCAGCAAAACAGGCGGTCACCTTATATGCCGCATGGCCAACCGCAGAAATATCCAGGGGATCGGTATAAACCCCGCCGTCGATGGGACCCGCCAACAGGGTGTAGGCAGCGTCATCGTCGATTGCGCGATAGACCCGGTAACGACGCCCCTCTTCGGTATCCCACCGCAGCGTCTGCACGCAGCCGTCACGGGAGACCTGCAGTCCCTGGGGGGCTTCGGCGCAGAGCTTCGGCGCAATGGCAGTTATGACATACTCGCCGCCAGCAGGTCGCCGTCGTAGTCGCGCACGGTACGGGTCAGAAACCGGCTCATGCTTGCCAAGGTGGGGTAGACCGAATCGGCCAGCACCGCCGGGTCCTGCGTAAACGCATACCAGTCGCTGAACAGCTTTGTGGTCAGCCCCCCGGTCCCTGGTCCGGAATGTGCCCCCGGCCCATCGATTTCATAGGCATAGGAGGCGGTACCGATGGTCCAGCCGTAGGCAGATGCAAATTGCGATTCGTCGTCGGTGGTGATGTTTTCCGGATTCCACTGCTGCAAATACCGGTAGGCGCAGCGGGCCACCGCAGGGCGAAACGCCCGGTTGAAATCCGCATACACCGTAAAGGTTTCGGCCAGATTGGTGGAAAACGCCGGCCAATAGTTCATCTGCACATTGATGTTGTGCCAATATCCGCTGCCCCAGGGTGAAAAATCGTGGCAGTTCCAGGTGCCCTGCAAATTAGCAGGCAGCGTTCCCGGCCGGGAGGAGGAGATCAGCAGATAGCGTCCGTATTGGAAGTAAAGCATCTCCAAATAGGGATTGGCCTTCCCCGCCGCATAATCCGCCAGCATCTCGTCGGTATACCCCGACCCATCGGCCCCGGCAAGCGTAAGGTCTACGCGGCCGAAAAGGCGGTGATAATCGGCCAGATGGCGCTTTTTCAGCTCCGCAAAGGAGAATCCCCGCCCATGGGCCATCCGGGCAGAGACCATCCCGTGTACATCCATAGGTTTTAGGGCAACACCGCACAGAAAAAGGAGCGAGATAGTGCCAAATGTGATATAATGAAATTATGGATAAACAGATGACACTTTCCGCATTCAGCGATGAACTGGCGC
>USLH01000165.1 GCA_900555435.1 uncultured Oscillospiraceae bacterium
CGTGAAGGAAGCGAATGCCGGACGGCATCACGACGCGCCGGGACGCACATCACACTTCTTCTCGGAGCTGCAAGCAAACCCGTCTCTGGCGATTGACTTCATCATTGCGCCGCCCCGGCTACGAAGTGGTGCTGGATTCCAAGGACATTCTGCTCTGCCCGACGCCGGGAATCCGGAAAAGCCTTATCTCATCGTCACCTCGGAAAACGCCCCGGAAGTCTACCTCGCCTATTTGAAAGAGCGGGGCATTTCGTGGATCGCCGCTGAAAGAGGAAAGATCCACCTTTCCCGTCCTTTGGAGCAGATGGTGATAGTCGGCGGTTTTCGATGGGCTGCCCATGGAGCACGACGTGATCCCGCTGCAGCTGGAAAGCGTGGGAAAATTCCAGAGCGGCACAGTTTGACTTCGTTACCGGGTATAAAAAAGATCCCGCAGCGTTCCGAAAAAGGAACAGCTGCGGGATCTTTCGGTTTCAGGAGCTTACCACTGGGCGAAAACGGCGCCGTTTTCGATCATGCGGGCACGAACGTCTCTGCCGTCGATGTCCCGAGGGGCGACGCCCTTCCGGACGGCCATGGAGGCGGCAATGCCGGCAGCCTCGCCGGTGGCCCGGCAGGTGGGCATGATCCGGGCGGAGGCTTGAACCAGGAAGTCACAGCCGATGCAGCGCCCTGCTACCAGCAGGTTATCAACGCCCTTGACCACCAGAGAACCGTAAGGGATCTCATAGAAGGGCTTCTGGTCGGTGACCTCGGCCTTCACGGTGTCGCAGGTGTACTCGTCTCCCATGCCGTGGACGTCGATGGGATAGTTGGTCTGGGCGATGCCGTCTTCAAATTTCTTGTAGACCAGAGCTTCGGCGTAGGTCATGATCTGCTCGGTCTCGATCTCCCGGCTTTCCCGGATGCCGACCATAGCGGAAACGCTGACAATATAGGCGTTTTCAAAGCCTTTGAAGTATTTCTTATAGAACTTCAGCTGACGGAGCACCGCCTTTTTACCCAGCAGCTGGGTCTCGGTCAGGTGAGCCGGATCAGTGCCGTCGACGTGCTCAAAGAATTCGGGGCTGTTCACGGCAAAGCAGCCTTTCCGGCCGGCTTTTTCCAAGGAGAAGATCTGCCAGTAGCTCAGGTCTTCCTTGGTCAGATCCCCGGCTTCCATGGCCTTCGTCATGATCTTTTCCACTTCCCGGTCGCCGTGGAGCTTGACGCAGGAGGAATAGCCGTCGGGGGCGATGCTGTTGTCGGAAACGGTGGAGACATAAGCCGCCGTATCCACGCCGCCGATGACATAGCGCAGGGAGATGGGCTGGTTCTTTCCGGTTTTGGGGTTGCCTTTCCGGAAGCCTGCCCCTGCCAGTACGGACAGGTCGCCATCGCCGGTGCAGTCGATGAACAGGTCGCCCTCAACAACGTGAAGGCCGGCTTTGTCCCGGACGATCAGTGCCGTGATCCTCCCGTTTTCCTTCACCACGTCGATGGGGGTGGTGTAGAAACGGATCCGCACACCGGCTTCTCCCGCCATTTCTTCCAACAGGAATGGCATCATAGTGGGGTCAAAGTATCCGGGGTTCACTCCGGCCCGATAGGCGAAGCCATCCTCGATGGAGCGGCGGTTGATCTCGTCGCTGATGGAGGAGTTCATGGGGTTTTCGGGGATGCCCACGGTCATCAGAGGGGTGACCAGGGAGTTCACTGCACTGCCGCCCAAAGAGCCGAAAGGCTCGATGACAAGGGTGTCCATCCCCTCTCTTGCCGCAGCGATGGCAGCAACGGCGCCGGCCGTACCTCCGCCGACGACAACGACCTGTGCCTTGTCGTCCACGGGAATGCTGGTGCAAAATTCATAAGACTTGCTCATAAAAACCGTCCTTTCCAAAACCGGCTCCGAAGCCGGGCATTATCTGCCTTAACAGTAACACAGAACCGGGCGAATGTCAAGGAAGAAACAGCGAAAAAATTAGCTTCTTTAAAATTTAGACAAATTTGTGCTAAAAGCAGGAATCTTCTTCCAAAATCCCGGGCTTTTTGCAGAGAATCCCCTATTCCCCTTGCAATTTGCCCGAAAAATTGGTACAATAAAATAAAATTGTCCGTTTTACGGAAAAAGTAATCAGGAAAGGATTTGCAGCAATGATACGTAGATTTACGCCGGAGGATCGATCGATTTTTCTGGAGATGTCCGACGAGTTCTATCATACCCACGCCGTCGACCATGTGATCCCCCGGAAGAATATGACCGCCACCTTCGACACGATCCTGAAAGGCTCCCCCTACGCCGACGGCGTGATCCTTGAGATGGACGGAAAGCCAGTGGGATACGGGCTGATCTCCCTGACCTACTCTGGGGAAGTGGGCGGCTTGAGCGTTTTGCTGGAAGAGCTGTACATCCGGGAAGAATACCGCAGCGCCGGCCTTGGAAAGAGCTTTTTCGCATGGGCGGAGGAGCAGTATCCGGAAGCCAAACGCTTTCGCTTGGAGGTCACCGAATCCAATACCCGGGCCGAAGCGCTTTACCGCCGTTTGGGATTTGAGCGGCTTTCCTACATTCAGATGATCAAGGATCGATAAGTTCCTTTTTTAGCAGCCTGCGAAGACAACATAAAGGAGGACTTCCCTATGGAAAAAACAGGAAAGCAGCGGAGCGCTTGGAAGGGCAGAAAGGCCGCCAACGGCCTTTACCATATCAATTACGGAGAGCCCTATACCGTCCGGGAGATCCTGACGTTGGGAATGCACTCCACGGCTTTGCGGATCTTCCTCTGCACCCTTGTTTTCACGGCGGCGCAGGCGGGATTTTCGCTGTTTGCGTATCCGGTTCTTGACTTTTTGAAGGGGAAGGATCTGCTGTTCCTCTTTTTGGGGCTGCTGATCCTTACGGGCTCCTTTGCAGCAGGGAAAAAATTCGGTCGGGGGTACGCCATCCTCTTTAAATGGATCGGGATGCCCATGGTTTTCCTGGGTGTTTTTGCCTTCGGGTTGGTGCGGCTGGGACTGGCGGCCTTCTGGGTATCGCCCTTTGACCTCTTTTTGGGAGACACGGCGGAAAAGCTCATTGCCAACGGCACGGATTACGGGGCCTTCCGGGGACTTTTGAAAGGGCTTTCCGGATTGAAGGGGATCTTCCTCAAGGGCGACGCCGGAAGCAGCATCTTCACCGGATTGATGAATCTCTACCGCCGGATCTCCTCCTCCATGAACTTTTACGCTGTGGTTCCGGTGCTGGTGCTGATCTCGCTTGGCGTTTTCCTGCTGACGATGCTGCTGGTCAACCTCTGCGGTATCGTGACGCTGATCCTGCCGACGGCGGTGTGCTACGGGCTGACCCGGCTTCTTGGGGAACTGGATCGCCGGATCTGAAAGCGTCTCCATTTTTCCGCAACAGTTGTCTCCTTTTTTGACACACTTTAATAAAGACCGAAAGGGGAATTTGTATGAAGCGTTTTGCGGCGATTTTAGCGGCATTTTTGCTGGCAGCGGCAATGACAGGCTGCTGTCCGGATGACAAACAGGAAAGTTATACGGCGAGCAAGCCTGTTCTTTACCTCTATCCGGAAACGACCACGGAGGTGTCGGTGAAGCTCGACTATCAGGGGACGCTGACCACCACTTATCCGGCCTACAACGACGGATGGGTCGTGACGGCAGAGCCGGACGGAACCCTGACCTCCGACGGGCGGGAATATTCCTACCTCTTCTGGGAGGGCGTGTCGGATACGGAGTACGACTTTTCTGAGGGCTTTGTGGTGTCCGGGGAGGACACGGCGGAATTTCTGGCGGAAAAGCTCTCCTATTTGGGGCTGACCCCCAGGGAGTACAACGAGTTCATCGTCTACTGGCTGCCCCAGATGGAGGAAAACGCCTATAACCTGATCTCCTTCCAGGGCGACGCATACACCGATTCGGCGCCCCTTACGGTGAAGCCGGAACCGGACACGATACTGCGAGTCTTCATGGCG
>USLH01000166.1 GCA_900555435.1 uncultured Oscillospiraceae bacterium
CCTGCTAATCCTTCTGCCTATGGCGGCAGGCGGGATCTTATGGAGCCGGCTTCCGGAGCAGATTCCGGTGCATTTTGGTGCGCAGAATGAACCGAATGGCTGGGGAAACAGGGCATTCGTGGTGTTCGGGATGCCGCTTCTGATGCTGGTGCTGCACTGGTTTTGCGTTGCAGTGACAGCTGCGGATCCGAAAAGGAAAAACATCGGTGAAAAGCCCATGAAGCTGGTGTTCTGGATCATTCCGGCGATGACGCTTATGGTGTTCTTTTCCATTTACGGGGTGGCGTTGGGGTATTCCATTCGGGTCGGAATGGTTTGCTGCGTGACAATCGGCGTGCTGTTCGTGATCCTCGGGAACCTGCAGCCGAAGACGAAGCTGAATTACACCTTCGGCATCAAACTGCCGTGGACGCTTAACGATGAGGAAAACTGGAAGCATACCCATCGGGTTGCCGGCTGGACCATGGCGGCGGCAGGGGTCATTATTCTTGCGACAGCCTTTTTGGAGCAGCCGTGGATCCTGTTTACCGCTGCAGCTGCAGCCGTGGTGATCCCAATTGCGTATTCTTTCTGGTACGATCGCAGCCATCGATAAAATTGAGAAAAGAAAAACCGCCGTGCGGCCTCGAAGAAGGGCTGTCGGCGGTTTTTTCTGCGCATTGTTCGGCTTATTCCTGCGGGAGAAAAAGCAAGGGATCCACGGGAGCTCCGTTTTCCAGCACCTCAAAATGGCAGTGGGGGCCGGTGCTGTAGCCGCTGGAGCCTAAGATCGCCACGGTGTCTCCGGCGGAAACGGCGTCCCCGGCAGAGACCAGCAGTTCCCTGCAGGCGGAGTAAAGGGTGGAAAGACCGTTTTCGTGGCGGATCTCCAGATACCAGCCCTTCTGGGGATCGTATTCCGCCGTTTCTACAACGCCGTCAGCGGAAGCGAGAATAGGAGCGTCCTTGGCATCGGCGGTCAGATCCAGGCCGGCGTGGCCGTGAGAACCGGCTTGATAGGCGGCGGTGACGTGGATCATCCCGGAGAGGGGCCAGAGGAGGGAGGCTTCAGAGAAGTTGGCGGAAGCTTTTGAAGGGGCTTCCGAGGGATCAGCGGCGACTTCCGAAAGAGTTTCGGAGGGATCAGCGGCGACTTCCGAAGAAGTTTTTGAGGAACCAGCGGCGACTTCCGAAGAAGTTTTTGAGGAACCAGCGGCGACTTCCGAAAGAGTTTCTGAGGGATCAGCGGCGACTTCCGAAAGAGTTTCGGAGGGATCGGAGGCGGCTTTTGCAGGGAGTTCGACATCCGGTGCTTTTTCCGGGCCAGAGGAGGGGACGGAAGGGGGCCCGGAGGGTGCTTCCGGGGTCGTTTCGGGTGCAGAGGGGGTAACGGCGGGAGCATTCGGAGAAAGGCTCACTGCCAGGACAGTTCCTGCACCGCAGAGAGCGAGGACTGCAGCAGCTGCCAGAGCGACAAATCGCTTTTTCATAGGGCTTGCATGTAACATTTTTTTCAGCCTCTTTTCAATCAGACGTCCGCTGTCGGAAAGTGCGGCGGAGAAGCCGCCTTCGGGGCGGTGATCCATGGTTTCCAGCAGGATCCGGCCGTAGCGGCGGCGTTCTTCCCGGTCAAGATGCCGGGTGATCCGCCAGTCGCAGGCTTCTTCGCAGAGAAAGCCGCTTTCCCGCACCAGAAGCCAGCCTAAGGGATTGAACCACTGGACGCAGGCGGTCAGGAGCAGGAAGAGCTTCAAAAACAGATCCCGATAGCGGTAGTGAGTGTATTCGTGGGTCAGGATCAGGGTGAGATCCGCCGGGGAGAAGGGGTGCTCCGGCAGGAGGATGATGGGCCGGAGCAGCCCCGTCAGCAGCGGGGTGGAAATGCGGTCGGTGCGGGACACTGCCGGAATCCGCCGGGTCTTTGCCATGCCTTTAAGGATCCGGGCGGCGTCGGGGTCGGGTCTTGCTCCTTTCCGGAACCGTTGGATCAGAAGAAAGCCCCGGATCAGGAAAACGGATGCAAGGCAGCAGGCAATCGAAAGCCACAGGATCTCCGCTGCGGGAAGCAGGGAACGGATCGGTTCCGAGCGTTCCGGAAGCTCCATCAGGATCTTCACAGGGGAAGCCGGAAGCGCCGGCGCGGCAGGGACAGCCGGAAGATGGGAAAGCGGTTTTCCGGCAGGCTTCAGCCAGGGAGTCGGAAGAATCAGAAGAAAAGCCGGTATAAGCCTTCCGTACAGCCGGATCGTTGGCGAGAGCCGTTCCTTCATCCCCCCTTCAAAGAGCCGCCACAGGCCGTAAACGATCCATGCCGCCAGAGCAAGGATGGGGAGAGAACGGAAAAAAGTTGTCATATCTGCCTCCTTTGCAAAAAGGGAAGGGTGCGGGGGATCGGCCAGGTCCGGAAGCGGCGTTGTTTTGAGCCGTGCCCGGACTGACCGGGGAGATGCGCCGAAGGACCGGGATTTTATTGTTCGTCCAGCCAGTGCTTTAGCTCCTCTACGTCGGCCTCCGTCAGCTTTTCCCCGCCGGAAAGGGCGGCGAAAAAGCTGCGCAAAGATCCCCCGTGGACCTCATTCAGGAAGGAACGGGTCTCCCATTCTTTGTATTCGGAGGAAGTGAGGAGGGGAACGTAGCGGTTCAGCTTTCCGTTTTTCTCCCGGGCAAGGAGCCCTTTTTCCGTCAGGCGGGAGAGGAAGGTGAGAACGGTGGTCGGCTTCCAGCCCCGGGCGGACAGGCGCTCCTGCACCTGTGCGGAGGTAACGGGTCCGTCAAACGCCCAGACTGCTTCCATGACCTCCATTTCCGATTCGGACATTTTCTGTGCAGGTTCCATAGGGATCTCCTTTTTGTTTTCTCAACGTTGATATTCTACATCATGTAGTGATTATATTTTACAACGTGTAGAGCAATATGTCAAGGGGTTTTTGAAAAATATTTTCCGTTGCTAATTTTCCCCGGACATGGTACAATGAGCATAGATCGGAGGGGAACGGCATGGCTCATGAGGAAAGACAGGCGGAGCGGATCTTCCGGCTGGTGGAGGAGCTTAGCGGCGTGAAGGTCTGTTACTGGCCGCTGGGGCTTCCCAGAAGCGGCGGGGTGGGGTTTTCCATGGAAAATCCCAACCATTCCAGCCACACCTGCGCTTACTGCATGAAGGTGAAGGAAGTCTGCGGCACCGGATGGTGCGTGCGGAGCAAAGCCTTCGGCATCGGGAAGGCGGCAGGGCAGGAGGAGCCCTTTGAGGGGCTTTGCTATATGGGAGTTCATGATCTGGTGATCCCGGTGCGGCTTTCCGGGCAGCTGATAGGGATTCTTTACCTGACCGCTTTCCGGCGGGAGGGGGAAGAGGAAAAAGCCGGACGACTGATCCGGCGGGGATGCCGGAGGGCTGGCGTTTCGTCGGAGTCGCTGCTCAGAGCCTATGAGGAGCTTCCTTGTTTAAGTGATGAGAGGGTGCGGGAGCTGACGGAAGGGGCGTACCAGCTGCGGGAGATCCTCTTAGAGCTGCTGCGGTCTGCCGGCGGCGTTCATCGGAAACCGGCGACCCGGGAGGAAACGAAAAAGCGGTGGATCACGGAAAACGTGGTTCCGTACATCGATGACAATTACCGCAGCGAGCTGTCTTTAAAGCAGCTGTCGGAAATTTTTTATGTCAATTCCCAGTATCTCTGCCGGGCGTTCCGTGCCCAGACGGGGAAAAGCTTCAAAGAATATGTGGCGGCTCTTCGGGTGAAGGAGGCAAAAGCGCTGCTGCAGGAGAAAGACCGT
>USLH01000167.1 GCA_900555435.1 uncultured Oscillospiraceae bacterium
ACACTTCTCTATTCCTTTTACAGCAGCAACAACGGCAGTCCGCTGGCAACGGCGATCTCGTCCATAAAAGAGATCAAGAGCCTGCTGCCGAAGAATGCCGTGATCGCACGTTCCTGCTCTACCGGCTATGGCGAAGCACTGTTAAAGGCAGCCTTTATGCTCGATGAGGGAGAGGTCGAAACGATCTCCCACTACTATGCCGCCGCCTTTTTCGATCCGAAGGTAGATTGTATCCTCGATATCGGCGGACAGGACATGAAATGTATCCGCATCAAGGACGGCACCGTCGACAGCGTACAGCTCAACGAGGCCTGCTCCTCCGGCTGCGGCTCCTTTATCGAGACCTTCGCGAAGGCCCTGGGCTATAACATCGCGGATTTTGCCAAGCTGGGTCTGTTCACCAAAAAGCCGGTGAATCTGGGTTCCCGCTGCACGGTGTTTATGAACTCCAGCGTAAAGCAGGCCCAGAAGGACGGCGCCTCCGTGGCAGATATCTCCGCCGGCCTGTCCACCTCCATCGTGAAAAACGCCATCTACAAGGTCATCCGGGCCGCCAACCCCGACGAGCTGGGAAAGCACATCGTGGTCCAGGGTGGTACCTTCCTCAACGATGCCGTGCTGCGTGCCTTCGAGCAGGAGCTGGGCCGGAACGTCACCCGGCCCACCATCGCCGGGATCATGGGCGCCTTCGGCGCCGCCCTGGCCGCCCGTGATCTTCACCTGGAGAAGAGCGCACTGCTGTCCCCCGCAGCGCTGGAAAAATTCACCCACGTGGCCCGTCCCGCCACCTGCGGCCTGTGTACCAACCACTGCTCCCTCACCGTCAACACCTTCGACGGCGGCCGGCGGTTCATCTCCGGCAACCGCTGCTCCCGCCCCCTGGGGCAGGAGCCCCACCGCCAGCCCGACCTGATGCGCTACAAATACGCCAAGCTCCGGGCCATGAAGGGCAAGGGGGAGGGCAACGGCAGCCGAGGGAAGATCGGTATCCCCTTCGGGCTGAATATGTATGAGAATCTGCCCTTCTGGTTCGCGGTGTTCACCCGCCTGAACTTCGAAGTGGTCCTCTCCCCGGAATCCAGCCGGAAGATCTACTTAAAGGGACAGCGCACCATTCCCTCGGACACGGTGTGCTACCCCGCCAAGCTCCTCCACGGCCACGTCATCGCCCTGACCGAGGCGGGTGTGGATGCCATCTGGTACCCCTGCATGAGCTATAACAACGACGAGGGCATCGGCGACAACCACTACAACTGCCCCGTGGTGGCCTATTACCCCGAGCTGCTGGCCGCCAACGTGCCCGAACTGAAAAAGACCCGCTTCCTGGACCCCTATGTGGGTCTGTGGCGGCGCAAAGATTTCACCAAGCGCTTCGCCAAGATGATGGAGGAGGACTTCTCCATCCCCAAAAGCGAGACCAAGGCCGCTGTTCAGGCGGGCTACGAGGCCTACGAGGCCTACGAGAAGGATGTGCGCGCCACCGGCATGGAGTATATCCAGCGGGCCCGGGCAGAAAAGCTGCCCATCATTGTGGTGTGCGGCCGCCCCTACCATATCGACCCGGAGATCAACCACGGCATCAACGACCTGATCACCTCCTTCGGCTTCGTTCTGGTGACCGAGGACGCCCTGAGCTATCTGGAGGGCTATGCCCCCCGGAAAGTGCTGAACCAGTGGACCTTCCAGAGCCGGATGTACAACGCCGCCCGGTACGTCTGCGAGCATCCGGACATGGAACTGATCCAACTGGTCAGTTTCGGCTGCGGCACCGACGCCATCACCGGCGAGCATCTCATCCTCACCGCCGGCGGCATCGACTCTCACGTTCACTACATCTCCCCGCAACAGGGTTACGCCGCGCTCTCCCACGATGGTATCGTAGCCGCCGGAAAAGCCCATGATAGCATCGTCTACACTGGCAATGCGGGAAGCGTGACGGATTTCCTCCATGTCCGCGCCGGGCCGGGCGGCGCTGATGTTTTCCCGAATGGTACGGGAAAACAGGAACGGTTCCTGCAGGACCATGCCGATATTTTCCCGCAGATAGCTCAGACGGATGGCGCTGATATCAACACCGCCGATGGAGATGGTTCCGCCGGCTTTGGGCAGTTCGTACAGTCGGTCCAAAAGGTGCATCAGGGTAGATTTCCCGGATCCGGTATGGCCGATCACGCCTACCATTTCCCCTCCAGCAATCTCCAGGTTCACGTTGTCCACCGCCACCTGTTCAAAAGGGGTGCCGACGGAGTATTTATAAGTAAGGTTTTCGATTTTTATCATCAAGGTGTTCATCTTCCCTTCTGGGACGGAATGGGTTCAGTCGGCAAGGAGTTTCCGGAGGGCTTCGCAGCATTCTTCCTCCGTCAGGATGTCCTGAGGAAGGTCGACACCCTCTTTTCGCAGCTCATAGATCAGCTCCGTGACCTGGGGAACGTCCAATCCAACGGATTTTAAAAGCTCTACCTGCGAGAAGACCTCTTTGGGTGTACCGTCCCGGAGGACCACGCCGTTGTCCACCACGACCACCCGGTCGGAGGCGGCGGCTTCATCCATATAATGGGTGATGAGCACCACAGTGGTGCCGTAATCCCGGTTCAGCTGCCGGATGGTCTTCATGACCTCGCTGCGCCCTTTGGGATCCAGCATGGCGGTAGGCTCGTCCAGCACGATGCAGTCCGGGCGCATGGCAAGGATGCCTGCGATGGCGATCCGCTGCTTCTGCCCGCCGGACAGCTGGTGGGGCGCCCGCTCCCGGTATTCGTACATATCCACCTGCTTTAAGGCTTCGTCCACCCGACGGCGGATCTCATTTGGCTCCACTCCCATATTTTCCAGAGCAAAAGCCACGTCCTCCTCCACGATGGTGGCGACGATCTGGTTGTCCGGGTTCTGGAAAACCATGCCCACCTTCTGGCGGATGTCAAAAAGCCGTCCCTCATCGATGGTGTCGATGCCCTCGACGAAAACCTTCCCCTTCGTGGGGAGCAGGATGGCATTGAAATGCTTGGCAAGGGTGGATTTCCCGGAGCCGTTGTGGCCTAAGACTGCCACGAATTCACCCTTCCCGATCTCCAAGTCGATGCCCTTCAGCACCGGGTAAACCGAACCGTCCTCTTCGTTCTGGAACTCGAAGAACAGCTCTTCCGTTTTGATGAGATTCTCCATTGCTTTTCCTTTCCTCGTCAGTCTCCCCGTGTCCAAAGCGCCGTAGAGCCGCAGGGCAACGCCAGTCCCGACGCTGTCACCGGCAGACCGATCTCATCGGCGGATACCTTCCCGCCGAAGCGTCCCCCCACCGTGACCCCCAGCAGATATGCCATGACCGACGGGGAAAGGCCGGTGGTATACGAATTGAGCGCCACAAACAGCGGATCATCCGACAGCACCCCGGCGCAGAGGTCTACCAGCTCATAGACCTGCTCCTCTAACTTCCAGACCTCCCCGGAAGGGCCACGGCCGTAAGAGGGCGGATCCATGATGATGGCATCATAGCGCCGGCCCCGGCGGATCTCCCGGGCGACAAATTTTTCACAGTCATCCACAATCCAGCGGATGGGCTTCTCCGAAAGCCCGGACAGGGCGGCGTTCTCCTTCGCCCACGCCACCATCCCTTTGGAGGCGTCCACATGGCAGACGGAAGCCCCCGCCGCCGCACAGGCTAACGTCGCCCCGCCCGTATAGGCGAAAAGGTTCAGCACCGAGATCGGACGCCCCGCTTTTGCGATCAGCTGCCGGA
>USLH01000168.1 GCA_900555435.1 uncultured Oscillospiraceae bacterium
CCGCAAGTGCGGGAATACCTTTGCGCCGTAGATAGGCGTGCTCCGGCGAACAGGGAAAAGAAGCCTTCAGGGCATTCCGCGCCTGTTGCGCCGCCGCTTCGCGCCGTTGGGAACATTCCGCCTCATGCTGCCGTCGCATGTCGTTTTGACGCCTCTGTAAGGCATCCCTCTCAGCCGGGGAGAGCGGCCTCTTCTCGGCCTCGGTAAATGTGCCCTGTTCTCCACTTTCCCAGTTGCACCACCAAAGCGTTGCGGGACTGTCAAAATGCGCGATATATGCGCCGTTTTGTTTGTGCGGTTTTGTCTGGGTGGGACAACGGTGCAATTTCCCATCCGCCGTGATTTCAGAGGGGATCAACCCCTTATCGTTCAAAATGTCCTGAAAGGTTTGCAGGGGATTACTCATGATTCTCCCCCTGACGGCCAAGGCTTTCGATAAATGCGGCAATGTCCTCAGCCCGCCAGACCGTTGTGCGAGGACCGAGTTTCACGGGTTTGGGATAACGCCCTGTACGGCAACCTTCCCACCATGCGCTCTTGCTTATGGGAATCATGCTGAGAACCTGAGGCAGACGCAGAAGGCCGTGGACGGGGGTGGGAACTTGATGCTGTTTCATAAAAAAATCTCCTGAATCTGGTTGGATTTCAGGAGAATCTGGCACACGTCAAACGATTCCCGTGAGGGAATCGGACGGGAAAATGACGGGAAAATCTAAAAAAGACGGGAAAGCGACAGGCTGGTCATGCTTTGACTATGGAGTATGCATTCGTTCTCTTGAGAAGATTGTCCACCATATTACGATAGGATTTTTCGTCCCTGTACTCTTTTTTCGCAAGCAGGCGACCCACATGCGTCTTCCGCCCCACTGAGGCATTATGGTCTGTCCCGGATGATTGGGAGCCGCACCAGTACAGCAGAACGTAGGCGATCACCTCAAGGGGATACTTCTCTTTCATGGCGTCACGGACAGCCGCATCCGGCCTTCCTTCCCAAACGGCTCCGGGAATACGAAAAACGAGTTTTCCATCCTGTGGCGACCTTTCACATAGGGGAACTGCCGCCGCTTTGTCGGCAACAGACGATTCCGGCGGAGCTGCCCGTAAAAGGGATTCCACAAGGGCGCGGGTGATGCCTTTTACTTCCCGGCGCAGGGGATAATGGCGGAGATGCCTGATGGCGGCGTCCCTGTCCACCATTATGGTATCGGCAAAGATATGCGTAATGAAGTGATAACTTGAGGCGGGCATGGAGCATATCGGCTTCTCAAAGAGAGGCGAGTCCGACGAATACTGCTCGAAGATTTTTTCTGTGTTCAGTCTATCCAGACAGTTGAACAGAACTTCTCGTTCCTTTGGAAATACAGACGCCGTATCTTCAAAGGATTCTTCAAGAATAACATCCAGTCCATATCGCAGGGAGTTAAGAGGAACAACTGTCGATATCGTTCTGAAAAATTCCATCACGTCAAAGCCGAGCAGATACGTCTGAATGCCTGTATCCGGTTCTGGAGCTGAAGGAAATTCCGGGAGCTGTGTTCCGTATACTGCATGACGGCTCGCGACAAATGCCTGCCAGCAAGTCTCATATACTCCGCGCCATAATTCCAGTGGCTGAACGGCGTCAGGCCAAAACGCCTGAACAAGCATTTCACCTTCTCTGGCGGTCAGGCCATACGCCTGCCGTACTCTGCCTATGGTAATGTTCTGCCGGTCTGTCATGGAGGAAAGGATACCCTGTCGCCAAAAGATGGACAACAAAAAAACAGCGGCAGGGATAGTCATGTACCTTCCGTGCCGCTGTTTACTGAAAACAGGCGTTATCAGCTATACCACGCCCGGATGATATCCATGTCGTCATAGCCGTATTGTCTCATACGTTCCTTTTCTTCCTCGCCCCAGCCGGTGTCGTTGCTCGTCACCTGCGTCTCGCCTTCTATTTTCCCGATGGAGATACAGACATCACGGTCGTTCATGGTGTCCTCTTTCATGCTTCCTCCCTGATTCTTTTCTGTTGTATGTTGCGTAATCCGTCCAGATAGTCAGCCCATGCCTGCATCATCTTTCGGCGCTCAGGCAGATATTCCGCATAATTGTATGCCGCCCGCACTTCGTCCTGTTCCCCGTGGGCAAGCTGCCGCTCTATCCAGTCCCGGTTATAGCCGAGTTCATTGAGCAATGTGGAAGCGATGGAGCGAAAGCCGTGCACGCTCATTTCGTGTTTCTGGTAGCCCATGCGCCGGAGCGCATTGAGCATGGTTGCATCGGAAATGGGCCGTGCCTCCGTGCGGATGGAGGGAAAGAGGAATTTTCCCTCCCCGGAGTATTTCTGAAGTTCCCGAAGAATGGACATTGCCTGCCGGGACAGGGGCACAAGATGCTGACGGCGCATTTTCATGCGTTCGGCAGGAATGCGCCATTCCCCGGACTCAAGGTCGAATTCCTTCCATTGGGCGGCCCGCAATTCCGTGGGACGGGTGAAGACCAGCGGAGCCAGCTTCAAGGCACAGACCAGAGGGAAATAGCCTTCGTAGGCGTCGATGTCCCGCAGAAGCTGACCGACTTTCTCCGGTTCCAGCACCGCCGCCCGGTGGACGGTTTTTCTCGGCCTCAAGGCTCCCCGGAGGTCGGCTGCGACATTGTGTTTCGCTCTGCCCGTGATGACCGCATAACGAAACACCTGACTGATGATTTGCAACACTCTCCGGGAAGTCTCGTAGTTTCCCCTCTGTTCCAGAGGCTTGACTACCTCCATAACATCCCGTGTCTCCAGTTTGGCGATGTGCGTTTTGCCGATGGCCGGAAAAATGTAGGTCTCCAGCCGGTACATGACGGTTCCCTGATGTTTTTCGGAAAACCCTGCCATGCGGGTTTCATGCCATTCTCTGGCGATATTCTGGAAGCTGTCGCGTTCCGCGATGGCTCTGGCCTGCCGTAACTGCCGTTTGTGGTCTGAGGGATCGATTCCCCTGGACAACATGCGCTTCGCCTCTTCGCGGCGTTCTCTGGCATCCTTGAGCGATACGGTGGGATATTCCCCGAAGCTGAGCAGCTTGCTCTTTCCGTCAAAACGGTAAGCCATTCTCCAGAGCTTGCTTCCGTTGGCGGGAACGAAAAGAAACAGACCGCCGCCGTCAAAATACTTGCGGGGCTTCACGTCGGGTTTCAGACTGCGGATGTAGGTATCGGTAAGAGGCATGGGCACTCCCTGGCTGTCGTTGAACGAAGAGATACCCACATGGATAAAAATATTTTTGATTCCGCGCGGTTATTCATGTAGGTATCAGAAATGTCGTACCACATTTCTACCTACGGATATACCCATAAAATGTTTGGATGCAAGCGGACGAGGCTGGACTTCGGGAAACCATACTGGAAGAAAAAAACGAAGAATGCCAAGGTGTTTTAGACCTTGGCATTCTTCGTTGTACCTAAATTTGGCGTCACCAAGGGGATTTGAACCCCTCTTAGCGACGTGAGAGGCCGCCGTCCTAACCGGATAGACGATGGTGACATTGAATCCGGTTCTGTCTCTATGCAGATTCGCCCCTTCTGTCAAGCCGTCAAAACGAACCCGTGCCAAAAAGAACGGATTTTTCGAAATTGCCGACAGGATAAACAGGGAATGCGGCGAACAGGGATTCGATAAAGTCGAAAGTCTTTGAAAGGAGAGAGGAGGGGGTACGGGGGAGGGGAGA
>USLH01000169.1 GCA_900555435.1 uncultured Oscillospiraceae bacterium
ATGCAGCGTTTTGAAGACGGGGAGGAGTTCGGATGCCGTGCGTCTCGCTCCACCAAAGAAAGTCCCGTAAACAAGGCGTTTGCGGGACTTTTGCTTTTAAAAATAACACACTTTATAACACACTTTTTAAAAGATCAGTGAAAATCTCGTTGACATTTTGAGCAGTTACGGTTCCTTCCCCTTTAATTTCGTGCCCATAGGCGCCGAAGGTGTCCATGCTTTTGGAGTGGCCAACCAGACCTTTCACTTCTCCTTCTGGGAGAGTTTTAACCACCGAAACGAAGGTATGGCGCAAGGCGTAAAGGGAAACCGGCGCAATCCCATTGGATTCGCAGTTTTCGCTGTTTTTTCAGAAAATACGGGTTTTCCTTGAAAAATGGAGGATAGGGAAGTATAATAAATTTGGTGCAATCTTTTATGCAAGTCACAAATAAGAGAAACAAGTTTACGGGAGCGTAGGAATCAATGGGAAAGATCCACATCAAGCGTTTCAGCACCGGCAGCATCTGGACCGCTGTCATTCTGGTGATTTTGTTTGTGCTTTTATCCATATACGGGACCAGGAATTTTCAAATGCTGGAGGACTCCACGGATCAGTACCTGACCTGCGAAAGGGCGGCGCTGAAGCTGCAGAAGGGCTCGGACATTCTGACGGAACAGGTGCGGCTTTATGTGATGACCGGGCAGAAGAAATATCTGGACGGCTACTTCGAGGAAGCCAATGTGACGAAACACCGGGAAACAGCTATCACGGATCTGAAGGAATCCTTTGACAATGCTCCGATCCTTTTGAATCTGGAGGCGGCGCTGAAGGATTCCAGAGAACTGATGGAGCAGGAATACTACGCCATGCGGTTAGCGGCGGCCGGGTTCGGCGTTTCTCAAAAAAGCTTGCCGGAGGAGGTCAAAGCGGTCACGCTGACAGAGGAGGATCAGGCCTTGAGCAGTGAGGAAAAGCTCACTAAGGCTCAGAGTTTGGTCAGCGACGATGCCTATCAGACATCCAAGGAGAAGATCAGCGGAAAAGCGGAGAGTTGCATGAAGGAGTTGGCGGAAACGACAAAAAACCAGCAGTCGAAGGCAGCCTCGGAATTTAAGAACCTCTGTATCCTGCTGGAGATCGGAGTACTCCTGCTGGTCGCCTTTTTGATCGGCAGCAGCGTGGCGGTCCGCGCCCTGATCGTGAACCCGCTTGGCAGCTATAATCGGAGCATCGAACAGGATAAAACCGTTCCGGTAATCGGTGCGGCGGAGCTGCAGACGCTGGCGGTGACCTACAACCGGATCTTTGAGGAGAACCTGGAGACCCAGAGGCTGATCCGGCATGAGGCGGAACACGATGCCTTGACAGATCTTCTGAACCGCAGCTCCTTCGATAAGGCGCTGGCTCTGTACAGCCAGGGAAGCATGAATTTTGCCCTGATCCTTGTGGACGTGGACCGGTTCAAGTCCGTCAACGATACCTACGGCCATGCGGTGGGGGACGAGATCCTCCGGAGAGTGGCGAAGCGGCTGAAGGAATCGTTCCGCAGCACCGACTATGTGTTCCGGATCGGCGGGGACGAGTTCGCCGTCCTTATGATGGACGTATCGGAGGCGTTCCGGCACACGGTGGAGGAAAAGCTGGCTTCGTTAAAGAAAGGGCTGGTCTGTCCGGAAGAAGGGCTTCCGGAGATCACCTTAAGCATTGGCGTCGCCTTTTCAGATCGGAAAGATCCCGGGGAGAGCATTTTCAAGGATGGGGATCAGGCGCTTTATTATGTAAAAAAGCACGGGAAAGACGGAAACTGTTTTTACGAAGAAAATATGTAAAAGAGAAGGCGGCGCTGCAAAAAGCAGCACCGCTTTTGCCGTTTTAAAAGTGAAAGAAACGAAAGAAAGACCGGAATTTAAAAGCTGCTTTAAAAGTTCCGGAAAAGGGACAGCCGGAGGGGATTTTTTATGGAAACAAAAGGAAAGGAAAAGGAACGGGAAGGAAAAAAATCGGATCATCCGGAGCTGCGGCGGATCGTGAAAGGACTGCTGACAGCGACGGGGGAAGAAGAGCAGGTGCGGCTTTTGCAGCAGATCGAGAAAAAGCTGCTTACAGGCTATCGGATCCGGGTCGGGTCGCTGGGGATCGAGCCGCTGGTTTTGGAAGCCTACTATTACCATGAAACGCATTTTGCAGATGCGAACACTCATCGGGCTCCGGAGCAAAAGGAATGGGATCAGCTCTATCGTCACTGTAAAAAGGCGGACATGGATCCTTCCGGGCGGACCGGCGGAGTGGATCTGTGCCTCGCCTGTCAGGAAGATGGAGAGGAGCATTGGCTTTCTTTCCTCATCAAAAACGCATGGGTCAACGGAGAATTTTGCCGGCAGGTGCGGCTCAATGCCATTTTGAACCGGGAAGTCGGCGAGGGGTCTTTGACCGGCGTACTGGAAAAGAAGAAAGAAGTGCGGGAAAAGGTCGCTTTTATTCAACGGGCGGGGCTTACGAAGGATGGATCTGCCCGGTTGCGGCTGGCGGCGGTGGCGCTGGATCCGGAAAGGCTGGAAGAGGATCTGACCTTGGCTTGCGGGGATCCGGACGGAATGCGGGTCAGCCGGGGGAAGCAGTGGCGACGGGCAGCTGCGGCCCTGGCCGAAGGGCTGGAGCGGGAACAGGCGGAAAGGAAGTGGGGCCGGATTGAGGAGCAATATTGGAGGCTGGCGCAGGCGGATTTGGCGGCTGGGGAAGTGGTGTTGGATGAGACGGTTTGACGGAGCGACGGGGAAGCGGTGCTGGATGAAGGCGACCGGTATCGATGGCTGCTTTGTGCGGGGATAGTGCTGTGCAGTTGGCGGCGACAGGCATGTTTACGGTGAATGTTTTGATCGATTCCTTGAGAAGCACTGTTCGACCGGGAAATCGAGAGGGGACTCTGAAAGGAAAAACCGACGCCAGCGGAATTGACGGAGAGGAAGAAAGCGGATATACTGGGGAAAAAGGAGGCGAAAAAATGACGTATTTGCGGAAATATTTGTCGCCGTTTGGGGAAATCCTGCTGGCGGCAGACGAAAAGGGGCTGAGCGGGCTTTGGTTCGTGGGAGCAAAATACTTCGGGAAGGGGCTTCCCAAGGACTGCAAAGAGGGAACAACGGAGGCTTTGGAAGAGACGGTACACTGGCTCGACGAATATTTTGAGGGGAAGGAACCGAAATTTACGCCGCCGCTGCATCCGGATGGAACGGCGTTTCAAGAGGCGGTGTGGAGACTGCTGCTGCGGATCCCATATGGTGAAACGGTTACTTACGGCGAATTGGCGAAGCAGTTGGCCGGGGAGATGGGGCTGGCGCATATGTCGGCACAGGCGGTAGGCGGAGCCGTGGGGAGAAACCCCATTTCCCTTATCGTTCCCTGTCACCGGGTGATAGGAGCAGACGGAAGCCTTGTCGGGTATGCCGGGGGGATAGAGAAGAAGGAAGCGCTTCTGAGATTGGAACAAGGCTTTTGAAAGGGGAACAAAAAGCCCGACGGTCAAAAACCGACGGGCCTTTTGCGGGAAAAGAGCAACTTTGTGTTGCCAAAGTCAGTATAGCACGGGGATATTGAGTTTTTTGTCGAAGGAAGTCGAGAAAAAGAAAGTTTTTTTCAAAAACCCCTTGACAAAGGGAGCGAAAGGCGATATAATAACAAAGCTGTCGCG
>USLH01000170.1 GCA_900555435.1 uncultured Oscillospiraceae bacterium
AAAAAGGAGGAAGGCAGATGGGGTGGATCATCTTCGGGTGCATTCTTGCCGTTCTGATCGGGATCCTCTGCCTTGACCTGACCTTTACCGTACACTATTCCGAGGCATTTCTGATCTCCGTGGGGGTGGGGCCTTTCAAGTACGGCCTGCTGGTCACGGAAGAGGAAAAGGCAAAACGGGAAGCAAAAAAGAAGCAAAAGGAAGCCAAAAAGAAAAAGCCGGCTCCGAAAAAAGCGGAACCCGGAAAGAAAAAGAAGGTCAAACAGCCGGAAAAGAAACCGGAAAAGGGAAATATAAAAGAAACGGTGCAGATCGTTTTGGATCTCATCCGATCCGTGGCAAAGCCCTTAGGGGATCTTCTCAAGAAATCCCGGGTGACGGATTTGCGGCTGACCCTCCGGGTAGGCGGTGAGGATGCGGCGGAGATCGCTCTC
Source organism: uncultured Oscillospiraceae bacterium (assembly GCA_900555435.1). Lineage (GTDB taxonomy): Bacteria > Bacillota > Clostridia > Oscillospirales > Ruminococcaceae > Merdivicinus. The sequence goes on from USLH01000170.1 coordinate 435, forward strand.
AATTATGGGAAGCTCTGCGGCGTCGTTTACGGCAGCCTGGCGGCGCTTCAGAATTTCATCCGGGTACGGGTGAAGAAGCTGGATCTTTCCTGCGACTTCTGCTCCGAAAAAACGGAACAGGAGATCGACTTCAAATTAAAGGTGCGGGTCGGATCCGTCCTGCGGGCGGTCATCCGCATGGGGATCCGTTTTTTTGCACATACTTACAAGCGGACGAAAAGCTCCGCACCAAATACGCAGTCAGCCGCCGGAAAAACGCCGGCGGATCAATAAAATCCAAAACAGATAGGAGAATGCAATATGGCAGAACATCCCATTGAAGGGCTCATGGGCGTTACCATGCAGAAGATCAAGGAAATGGTGGACGTCAACACCATCATCGGCGAGCCGGTCATTACTCCCGACGGCACCACCATCATTCCGGTGTCCAAGGTTTCCTTCGGATTTGCCAGCGGCGGCAGCGACCTGCCCACCAGCCAGCCGAAGCAGACCTTCGGCGGCGGCGGCGGCGCCGGCATCACCCTTCAGCCTCTGGCGTTCTTAGTGGTCAAGGACGGAGACGTGAAGCTCTTACAGATCGCCACGGCTTCCAACACCGCCGATAAGGTGGTCAACTCCGTGCCGGACATCATTGACAAGATCTCCGACGCCATCGTAAAGGCCAAGGATCAGAAGTCCGGAGCTGCAAAGCCGGAAAAAGCGGAATAACCCGCATGAACCGAAAACCGCCTGCATAATTTTGGGTATTGCGGAAGTTCCGCAATCCGGTGTGCAGGTGGTTTGGCATGAAAGTCGGTTTTTTTAAATGGAGCAGACAGCTCCTTTGCGGGGTAGCGGCGGCAGTTCTGGGGATCGTTCCGATGAAGGCGGCTGCTGCCGGAGAGGTGTCGGTCTCCGCCCGGAGCGGGGTCTTGATGGAAGCGGTCACCGGCCGGGTGATCTGGGAGCAGAACGGGGAGGAGCGCCTTCCTATGGCAAGCACCACCAAGATCCTGACTGCTCTTCTCACGTTGGAGCAGCCGGGGCTGGATGAACCTTTTACCGTGAACGCAGACGCTATCCGGGTGGAGGGCACCTCCATGGGGCTGACGGAAGGGGCGGAGGTCACGCTTCGGACGCTGGCGGCGGGGATGCTTTTGTCTTCGGGAAACGACGCCGCCAATGCGGCCGCCGTCCGGGTGGCGGGGAGCCTTGCGGATTTCGTCATGCTGATGAACCGGCGGGCCGCCCAGCTTGGGATGGCGGACACCTGCTTTGAAACCCCCTCCGGGTTGGACGGGCAGAACCATTATTCCACCGCAAGAGATATGGCGCTACTTGCAAGGGCAGCGCTTCAGAACGAGGATTTTGCGGCGATCTGCTCCCAAAAAAGCGGGAAATACTGCTACGGTGCGCCGCCTTATGAGCGATGGCTCAAAAACCACAACCGGCTGCTTTCGGAGTACGAAGGCTGCATCGGGGTAAAGACGGGGTTTACGAAGAAAGCGGGACGCTGCCTTGTTTCCGCCGCAGAACGGGAGGGGGTCACGTTGATCTGCGTGACCCTGAACGATTCCGATGACTGGAAGGATCACAAGGCGCTGTTCAATTGGGGGTTTTCTAAGATCGGGCAGGTGGAAACGCCGGAGCTTCCGAAGAGCCTGCCGGTGGCGGGCGGGGAAGCGGCGGCGGTCTCCCTTGCGCTTTCCGAAGAGCGGCCGGCTTTTTTAAAGGAAGAGCGTGCCCGGCTCAGCTGGCGACTGGAGGCGGAGCCGTTTTGCTATGCGCCGATCCGGGCAGGAGAGACGATAGGCGTCGTCCGGTGGTTTCTGGACGGGCAGGAATGCTTTTCGGAGCCGGTCAAGGCGGTGGAAACGGTGGAGGCAGAAGAAACGGAAAAACAGAGCGTCTGGGAAGGACTGCGGCGGTGGCTGGCAGGGCTTTTTGGGGCGCTTTAAGGACAAAATACCTGCTGCGGCAGGATGGAAGGAAATTTGCATGGAGATTCGTTTGCAAAAAATATTGGCGGAGAGCGGGCTTTGCTCCCGGCGGAAGGCGGAGGAGCTGATCGCAGAGGGCCGGGTCAAGGTGAACGGCCACGTCGCCGCCGTGGGACAGAAGGTGGATCCCAACCGGGATCACATTCAGGTGGACGGTGAAAAGCTGGACTTGAGCCAGCGGGAAACGGCGGTCTACTATATGCTCTATAAGCCCCGGGGATACCTGACGGCCATGTCCGATGACCGGGGAAGGAAGTGTGTGGCAGAGCTGGTGGAGGACATCCCCCAGCGGGTCTTCCCCGTAGGGCGGCTGGATATGAACTCCGAAGGGCTGCTGCTTTTTACAAACGACGGGGACTTTGCCAACGACATGACCCATCCCTCCCGGCAGGTGCCGAAGACCTACCGGGTCACCGTCCACAGCGAGGTGACTCCGGAGCAGCTGGTGCAGCTCGCCGAAGGCGTCATCCTGGATGGGGAGCGGACGAACCCGGCGGAAGTGAAGATCGTCACCGAGGAGCCGGGGCGCACTGTGCTGCTCATCACCATCACCGAGGGCAAGAACCGGGAAATCCGGCGGATGTGCGAAGCGGTGGGGCTGGAGGTCGCCCGGTTGAAGCGGCTGTCCATTGGGCCGGTGAAGCTGGGAATGCTCAAGCCCGGCACTTACCGGGAGCTTTCCGGGGACGAAGTGGACGCCCTGCAGCGGACGGCACGGCGGGGGCTGCGGGCAGCGGCTTCCGACCGGCGGAACAGGAAGTGATCGGATGCTTTACATTCGGCCGTATACGTCGGAAGACGATTTTCCCCAGTTTGCCGGGGGATTAAAAGAAGGGAAGCTCTATTACGTCGCCCTTGCCGGAAAGGAACTGATCGGGTACATCTGCTACCGGAAAAAGGCGGACGAGCTTTTTATTGAAGAAGTGGAATCCGGAAGGGATGCGGATCTTTTTGACGGGCTGATGCGGGCGGTATTTGACGCCGCCGTCAATTCCGGGATGGATCGGGCAGAGTTTTCGCCGCAAGTAGACCGGGGTGTTCTGGAGATGCTGCGAGTACCGCTGGATCCTCAAAATTGCGTAAATTCACTAAGCGATTTCCTTCGGAACTGTCGAAAATGTAAAATGTTCTGAAAGGTTCTTGTTATTTTGAAACCGAAGGAGTATACTATAAAATGGGTGAATTTGGAGGAACCGGAAAAATTGACGGATTCTCTCAAATTTTTGCTGCAAACGTTTGAAA
>USLH01000171.1 GCA_900555435.1 uncultured Oscillospiraceae bacterium
TCCTTTCCGATTGGAACTGCTTTCATTGTATCACAAAAAAATGCCAAAAACTTGGCTTTTCTTTCATGGATTTTGGCGGATTTTTTATTTTTCTCAAAAACAAACCCGTTGCAAATTTTCCCTCACTATGCTAGAATGAAGAAAAATCCGGCAACAAAAAGGAGAATCCGCTTTATGGAAAAAAAGCGTTTTATGATCGGCGTGGACTGTGAAGGCGTCGCCTGCGCCGTGGGTCAGTACGGAAAAGCCATCGGTGACGGGGATAACTACCGCTTCGCCGCCAAGCAGGCCACCCGGGAAGCCAATGCGGCGGCAAAAGCCCTCTTTGACATGGGTGCGGAAGACGTGATCGTCTGGGACAACCACTGCACCGGCGTGAATCTGGATTACGATGCTTTGGATCCCCGCTGCCGGATCCTTTTGGGAAGCGGGCACCACGGCCGCTTCCCCACGGTGGACGAAACCTTCGGAGGTGTCCTCTTCATCGGCTATCATGCAAGAGAAGGCAGCCTTCCCGGTGTCCTCTCCCACACCTATTCTTCCGTTTCCTACCGCTGGTACCGCTTAAACGGCGTTGAAATGGGCGAAATGCAAATCGACGCCGCCTTCGCCGGCAAGCATGGCGTCCCGGTGCTCTTTGCTGCTTCCGACGACGTCGCCATTGCCCAGGCGAAGGAGTCCTTCCCCTGGATCGAAACCGTGGAGACCAAGCAATCCCTCTCCTGGAACTCCGCCATCAGCCTCCATCCCCAGAGATCCTGCGAACTTATTTATGAGGGCGTAAAAAAAGCCTGCGAACGGTTAGACGAAATGAAGCCCTACCGGATTGCCGAACCCATCGACGTTTCCATCGCCTTCAAGCGGCCGGACGCCGCCAGTCAGGCACAGCTTTACGACCGAAACCGCCGCCCCTTCCGCTTCGCCGATGCCTACACCCGGGAAGGTATCCTGGATCAGCTGGAGGATTTGTTCAACTGACACAAAGGGAACGACCGTATTCTATTCATTCTGGGGGTTTTTCCTGTTGCAAATTTCCTTTTCCTATCGTATAATATGAAAGGAATCTGAACACGAAATGAAGGAATGAATGGAATGGTATCCTATAAGCTGTTTTTGGATCTTGCCATTATTCTGGTGGCGGCCAAGCTCTTCGGGTTGCTGGCAAGAAAGGTCCATGCTCCTCAGGTGGTCGGCGAGATCGTAGCCGGCCTGATCATCGGCCCCAATGTCTTAGGACTGGTCAACCAAAGTGATTTTCTGGTGGAAATGGCCGAGATCGGCGTCATCCTCCTGATGTTCATGGCGGGTCTGGAAACGAACCTGCATGATCTTCTGAAAACCGGCCCCGTGGCGTTTCTGATCGCCTGCTGCGGCGTTTTTGTCCCGCTGGTCGGCGGGTATCTCCTCTATTCCTGCTTCTACGGCTTCTCTGCCGTTGGCAGCGATGAGTTCTTCCGGGCCGTCTTCATCGGCGTGGTACTGACTGCCACCTCGGTCAGCATCACGGTTTCTGCCCTCCGGGAACTGGGAAAGCTCCGTGGAAAAGTCGGCACCACCATTATGGGTGCCGCCATCATTGACGACGTCATCGGCATCATCGTCCTGACCTTCGTCATCGGCTTCCGGGATCCCACGGCTCACCCCTCCCGGGTCATCATCAACACAGTTTTGTTCTTCGTCTTCGCCATCGGCGTGGGTTTTCTCTGCTATTTTCTCTTCAAATTTTTTGAAAAGCGCTATCCCCACACCCGCCGTGTGCCTATTATGGGATTGGCTCTGTGTCTCATCATGGCCTATGCCGCCGAGGAATTCTTCGGCATTGCCGACATCACCGGCGCTTACGCTGCCGGCATCATCCTCTGCAGCATCAAGTCCTCCGACTACATCGCAGAAAAAATGGACGTTAGCTCCTATATGCTCTTCGGTCCCATCTTCTTTGCTAGCATTGGCCTGAAAACGGAGATCAAGGGTATGACCTGGGCGCTGGTCGGCTTCTCTGCAGCCTTTATCTTGGTGGGTCTGATTACTAAAATTGTTGGCTGCGGCCTGATGGCAAAGATCTGCCGGTTCAGCAGCGCTGATTCTCTAAAGGTCGGCGTCGGCATGATGACGAGAGGCGAGGTGGCCCTGATCGTTTCCCAGAAGGGGTTGGCAGTGGGGATGATGGATCCTCTGCTTTTCACCTCGGTGATCCTGCTCATCATTGTTTCCTCCATTTCCACCCCCATTGTGCTGAAACTCCTTTACAAGAAACATCCTACCTCCGATGATGTTCCCGAAAAAACGCCTCAGGAAGCATGATCCATTGAAGAAAGGTACGGTATCTATGATTTACACTCTTACCAAGGACCGCATTTCCATCCGTGTCAGCTCCCTGGGCGCCGAGCTGAAAAGCGTCTGCTTAGACGGGTTTGAATACCTCTGGCAGGGTGACCCCACCTACTGGAAGGGGCAGTCCCCCATCCTGTTCCCCATCATTGGCGGTGTTCCCGATGACCAGTATTCGTGGAAAGGCAAAACCTACCGGATGGAAAAGCATGGCTTTGCCCGCCGCTCAGAATTTGAGCTGGCAGAGCAGACGGAGGATTCCCTGATCCTCCGCATCACCGACACCCCCGAGACCAGAGAATTCTATCCTTTTTCCTTCGTCTTTGAAGTCATTTACACCATCAAGGGCAACACCCTTTCCGAAGGCTTCCGGATTCGCAATATCGGCAGTGACGAGATGCCATTCTCCGTCGGCGGACACCCTGCCCTCAACTGCCCTCTGGAAACCGGAAAGGACTTCTCCGACTACCGCTTGGAATTTGAAAAGCCGGAAACCCTGCTCCGTCGGATCAAGCGGGACGGTCTCCTCAGCGGCGAATCCCATGTCTTTTTAGACGATCAGGCTCAGAAAGACCTGACTCACGGCCTTTTCTACGACGATGCCGTGATCCTCAGCGATGTAAGCTCCAACTGGGTGGAGCTTTTCACCGCCGACGACGCCCGCAGCATTCATGTGGACTTTACCGGCTTCCCCTACTTGGGAATCTGGTCTGCGCAAAACGACGCACCCTTCCTCTGCATCGAACCCTGGTTCGGCGTTGATTCCACCAAGGGCGATTCCGGTGCCTTTGAGGAAAAAGAAGGCATCCGGATCCTCTCCGCCGGCGACACCTTTGAAGCAGCCTTCTCGATGACCCTGAACTGATCCTTTCAATTTCAAAACCGCCTGAAAGATCCGAAGATTTTTCAGGCGGTTTTTCTTTGAGAAAACAAGAACTGACCCAGTACTGTTTTTATAAGCAAGATAAGATCTCGTCAATATCCCCATTGATACAGATCGACTGTCTCTCTATTTCCTGAGGGCAGACTGCCTGTCCCCGATTGATACAGGCATAAGTGGCCTTCGGATCCTTCGATGTCATTTGCCAGAAAGGGTATTTGATGATAATGGGGGTATTATAACCGACCCCCAGCTCCAGAAAGAGCATTTTTCCTCCCGCACGAGTGCGGAGGAAATTTTCATACTGCTCCGCCGCTCGGTGCCAGCCCTCACCCTCCACAAACCGGTCGTCTGAACGCAGATTCATCGTCATCGGCTTGTCGCAGTGGGGACA
>USLH01000172.1 GCA_900555435.1 uncultured Oscillospiraceae bacterium
GATGTCCTCCATGCAGTGGGAGGCCAGCTCTTTATGATCGGCGGTGTTTAAGTAGCGGGCAGGGATGATGACGTCCGTGTCCACGTTGTCGCCGTATTTGTGTACCGTTCCGTTGGCGTTCATGTAAAATCAGTCCTTTCCGTTCAGGCGATGGGGCTTGCGATCTTGCCGGCAATGGCGGAAGCAGCCGCCACAGCAGGGCTTGCAAGATAGACTTCGGAGTCTACATGGCCCATCCGTCCCACAAAGTTCCGGTTGGTGGTGGCGACCGCCCGTTCTCCGGCAGCCAGGATGCCCATGTAGCCGCCCAAGCAGGGGCCGCAGGTGGGGGTGGACACGGCGCAGCCTGCGTCGATGAAAATGTCCATATATCCTAAGCGGACGCAGTCCTTCCAGACCTGCTGGGTAGCAGGGATGATGATGCAGCGGACGTTTTCGGCAACTTTTTTGCCTTTTAAAATCTCCGCTGCCGTGGCCATGTCGGAAAGACGGCCGTTGGTGCAGGAGCCGATGACTACCTGATCGATGGGGATGTCTCCGATCTGGTCAAAGGTCCGGGCGTTTTCGGGGAGGTGCGGGAAGGCAACGGTGGGCTGGATCTTCGAGAGATCCACTTCGATGATCTGTTCGTATTCAGCGTCGGGGTCGGCGGTGTAGGCGGTAAAGGGACGGTTGACCCGTCCTTTTACATATTCCCGGGTGACCTCGTCCACCTCAAAGATGCCGTTTTTGGCGCCGGCTTCAATGGCCATATTGGCGATGCAAAGGCGGTCGTCCATGGAAAGGTTCTTTAGCCCTGGACCGGTGAACTCCATGGATTTGTAAAGGGCGCCGTCTACGCCGATCTGGCCGATGATGTGGAGGATCACGTCTTTGCCGGAAACGTAGGGGTTCAGTTTCCCGGTGACCACAAATTTGATGGCGGCGGGGACTTTGAACCACGCCTCACCGGTGGCCATACCAGCCGCCATGTCGGTGGAGCCCACACCAGTGGAGAAAGCGCCCAGAGCGCCGTAGGTGCAGGTATGGGAGTCGGCTCCGATGATGCATTCACCGGGGCCGACCAAGCCCTTTTCCGGAAGGAGGGCATGCTCAATGCCCATCTGACCTACGTCGTAGTAGTTGGTCAGGTCGAAGCGGTGGGCAAAGGTGCGGCACTGCTTACATTGGGTAGCAGCCTTGATGTCTTTGTTGGGGGCGAAGTGATCCATGACCATGGAGATCTTGGTGGGGTCGAAGACGGAGGTGAAGCCCGCCTTTTCAAACTCGTTGATGGCGACAGGGGAGGTGATGTCGTTTCCCAGCACCATGTCGAGCTTGGCACGGATCAGCTGCCCGGCCTTGACCTGAGGGAGGCCGGCGTGGGCGGCTAAGATTTTCTGGGTCATTGTCATTGCCATAAAAGATCAGTCCTTTCCGAAAAGTTGGTTTCAGCGTATCATGCGGTTGACGGCGGAGAAGAGGGCCTTCACCGAAGCGTAGATGATGTCGTCCTGGATGCCGACGCCCCAGTAAATCTGTCCGTCCTCGCCGGTGATGGAAACGTAGGCGACAGCCTGAGAGCTGGAGCCTTCTTCCAGAGCGTGTTCTTTGTAAGTGAGGTTGGAAAACCGGATGCCCAGGTTCTCCCGGATGGCGTTGGAAACGGCGTCCAGACGGCCGTTTCCGGTGCCGGTGATCTCTTTGGCCTCGCCGTTCTGTTCGATGGTCAGGGTAGCGTGGATGCCGCCGTTGCGGGTGTAGTGGTAATCGGCAAGACGGATGGGATCCTCAAGGTTTACATAGGCGTCGTAGAAGATGTCGAAGACTTCTTTGGGGCTCAGTTCCTGATGCTTGTGGTCGGAAACGCCCTTGACCAGATAGCCGACTTCCTCCCGCATCTTCTTCGGGAGATCGTAGCCGAAGTTCTGCTCCAGCAGATAGCCGATGCCGCCCTTGCCGGACTGGGAGTTGATGCGGATGACGTCGGTCTGATATTCCCGTCCCACGTCCTGCGGGTCAATGGGGAGATAGGGAACCGTCCAGAAAGGGGTCTTCTTTTCTTCCCGCCATTTCATGCCCTTGGCGATGGCGTCCTGATGGGAGCCGGAGAAGGCGGCGAAGACCAGCTTGCCGGAGTAAGGCTGCCGTTCATAGACGTGCATCCGGGTCACCCGCTCGTAAAGCTCGGTGATCTCGGGCATATTGGAGAAGTCGAGCTTGGGGTCGACGCCCTGGGAGAACATATTCATGCCTAAGGTGACGATGTCCACGTTGCCGGTGCGTTCACCGTTGCCGAAAAGGGTGCCTTCCACCCGGTCGGCGCCGGCAAGAAGGGCGAGCTCCGTGTCGGCTACGGCGCAGCCCCGGTCGTTGTGGGGGTGGAGGGAAACGATAACGTTGTCCCGGTATTTCAGATTCTCCGACATGAACTCCACCTGATTGGCATAAATGTGGGGCATGGAGACAGAGACAGTGACGGGGAGGTTGATGATGACCTTCCGCTCCGGAGTGGGCTTCCAGACATCGAGGACGGCGTTGCAGATGTCAAGGGCAAACTCCATTTCGGTGCCGGTGAAGCTTTCGGGGGAATACTCATAGCGGAGGTTCCCTTCAAAGCCCTCGGCATACTGATTAAAGAGCTTGGCGCCGGAAACTGCGATGTCGATGATCTCCTCTTTGGATTTGCGGAAGACCTGCTCCCGCTGAGCCACGGAGGTGGAATTATAAAGGTGGACGATAGCGTTTTTGCAGCCCTTTAAGGATTCAAAGGTCTTCTTGATGATGTGCTCCCGGGACTGGGTCAGGACCTGTACGGTGACGTCGTCGGGGATCAAGTCCTGTTCGATCAGGGTGCGGAGGAAGTTATATTCCGTCTCCGAAGCGGCGGGGAAGCCTACCTCGATTTCCTTAAAACCGATCTTGCAGAGGAGCTTGAAAAACTCCAGCTTCTCTTCCAGGCTCATGGGGATGATAAGGGACTGGTTCCCGTCCCGGAGGTCAACGCTGCACCAGATGGGGGGCTTTTCGATGTGATCCTTCTTCATCCATTTGCCCAGAGGCTTTTCGTGGGTCTCGGGGGGGAGGAAGTAGTTGATGGTGTACTTTTCGTAGTTTTTCATAAAGCGTTTCCTTTCTCGATCCGCATGGCGGCTTCTTTTCTCTTTCGGAAGGCGGACAACAAAAAAGCCCTCGTTCCCTGCATTCTTGCAAGAAACGAAAGCAAAACTTCCGCGGTACCATTCTTGTTGGCGCTTACATTTGCGCCCGCCTCTGTCCATCGGCACAAAATCTGTGCGAATGGAACCCCGGATAACGGTGGGGGATCCGTCCCTGCCTACTAAAATTCCTTCGTTCAGCGGGCGGCTCGGGGGCCAGCTGAGTCATCTCATCCGGTACTGCCTTCCACCAACCGGCAGCTCTCTGAAACCATTCGCAGCGCTCATATCCCCGTCACAGCTTTTAATCTAAAATTAGTATAACGGATAGAAAACGGTTTGTCAAGGCTTTTTTCAAAATTTTATTTGGAGTTTTTGCGATTTACGAAACAATCGGCATTTTAGA
>USLH01000173.1 GCA_900555435.1 uncultured Oscillospiraceae bacterium
CGGCTCATAAGATAGAACACGGTGTCATCGGAGATGCGGCCGATGGTGGCCTCGTGGCCCACCTGGGCGGTGGCGTTGCGCACGTCCATGGCCGGGATGGTGTCGGAGCGGCTGATGTCGTCGAGCATGAGGGAGCTGCAGCTCACCGACGCCATGAAGGTGCTGGCTCAGGAAGAGGGCATGATCGGCGTGGATTTTGACGGCCGGCGGTACGATATGGGCAATAAGCTTGGCGTACTGGAGGCCATTGTAGAAGTGGGGCTTACCCATCCGGAGACCGGGGAAGGGTTCAGAAAGTACCTGAAGACCATTGTGGATCGGCTGTAAGCCGTTTCGAGGAGGATTTCATCATGATTCGTCACATCGTATTCTGGAAGCTGAAGGACAAGACCGAGGACGGCACCCTTTTGGAAAATGCCGCTGCCATCAAGGCAGGGTTGGAGGGCTTGGTCGGGAAGATCGACGGCCTTTTGAAAGCGGAGGTCACCGTGAGCCTGACCCCCGGTGAGGGCGGATACGACCTCTGCCTTTACAGCGAGGTGCGGGACGCCGAAGCCCTTGCTTTCTATCGGGATCATCCGCTGCACAAGGCGGTGCAGGCGCTGGTTCACCGCTCCATGACTGAGCGGGTGGCTTTTGACGGAGAGATCTGATCGGAGGAATCGATGAAGAAAAAGGAATTTCTGCTCCGGGCGAAGGACATCCGCCCGCTGCTGCAGACCCATATGGGGTGCATCGCCACCGACCGGATCACCGTGGACGGGGAAAAGGTGGGCTTCTGCTACCGGGAGAAAACCGACGGCACCCATCCGGATTCCGGCTGGCGGTTCTTTTCCGGGGACGAAAACGACGCCTATCTGGACGATCCGGACAACAGCTCGGTCTTTGCCCTCAACACCATTGCAAACTACGACCCGGATATCATCCCCTTACTGGACAGCCCGGCGGGGACGGCGTTTTTTCGGGATCCGGAGACCGGCGATTTCGTATTGGATGCCGAGTGGATGGAAAAACAGTTTGATTGAAAAGCCCCCGCAGCTGCTTCTTAAAGCGTGGCTGCGGGGGTTTTATTCAGATCTTTGCCCGGGAGTAGGTGACGGTGCCGGGAGTCAGGGGGATCTCCTCGCCGTCCAGGATGAGGGTGGCGTTTTTGGGGGTGACCACGGTGACGTTTTCCTTATCCCAGGAAACGGAAATATCCCGGTAGGTGGCCTTGACCCAATCGATGCCGTCTACGAATACGGGGGCGATGGTCAGGGTCTCGCCATCCGCCTGAATGCCTGCAAGGTACCGGTAGAACCAGAGATCCACCTCGCTGAACATATGGTGGTTCAGGGATGCGTCCATTTCCCATGTTTCGCAGAGGGTGGTGGCGCCCTGATGGATCCAGTAGGCAAAGCTGGGGCAGGTGGGGTTGGTGATCATCTTGTAAACCACGTCGCTGTAGCCGGCGTCGGAAAGCGCCCGATAGATGAATTTGTTGCCTTGGGTGCCGCAGTCGATGTGATAGCCGTTTTCTTTGACCAGCTCCGCTAAGCGGGCGGCGGCTGCGGGCTTTTCCGATTCGTTTAAAAGACCGTTAAAAAGGACGCAGGCGAGAGCGGTCTGTCCTTCCGGCTGGGGAAGGCCGTTTACAAGGAATTTTTCCCGGAAGGCGTTCCGGATCTTTTCGGAGAGGAGCCGGTAGCGGCGGGAGTTTTTGCCCAGGACCTCCGCCATTTCCGCCATAGCGCAGGCATCGGCGTAGTAGAAGGCGGTATCCACCAAAGCGACGGGGCAGACCTTGGTGGTCTTAGGCGGGCACCAGTCGGGGAGCCCGAAGCTCACGATAAAATGGTCGGCCATGGAGGCGGCGAAATCCATGTATCGTTCCATAACATCCCAGCTGTCCCGGATGAGCCGGTCGTCCTTGCAGTACCGCCAGACGTAAAGGGGAATCAGGATCAGGGCGCTGTCCCAGGAGGGACCGCTGCCGAAGTTGAAGGAGAAGCGTCCCGAAGAGGGGATGATGGCGGGGATCTGGCCGCTGGGGCGCTGGACGTCGTGAAAGTCGAAGAGCCATTTCCGGTAGGCTTCGGTCATGTCGAAATTCATCAGTGCCTGTTCGGCGGAGAAGAGTGCATCACCGGTCCAGCCGTTCTGCTCCCGATGGGGGCAGTCGGTTGGGATGGAGTGAAAATTCGTCAGCGTCGACCAGCGGCAGGCACTGTGGATGCGGTTGAGCAGTTCATCGCTGCAGGAGAAGGTGCCGACGGTTTTTAAGTCGGTGTGAACTTCCCGGGCGGCGATTTCGAATTCCTTTGGTGCGTTGTCCACCTTGACATAACGGAAGCCATGGTAGCAGAAGTGAGGCTCCCACTCCTCCCAGCCACCGGCGCAGATGTACTCGTCGGTGTGGCGCAGCTCTTCGCCCTTGGAAAGGGCAGTGACCCGGCCCAGAAGCTCGCCTTTTTCATTTAAGGCTTCGTCGTAGTGGAGGGAGATCTTCTGCCCCGGTTCGCCTTTTAAACGGATCTTTGCCCAGCCGCTCAAGTTCTGGCCGCAGTCATAAAGGGAGGGGGCAATCTCCTTCATGGGGAGGGTGTCCACCACCCGGATGGGAGGAAGTTCGGCGGGCTTTAAAACGCCGCCGGGGCTGCGGCAGATGTGGGCCTCCGCCCAATCCGTATCGTTATAGTCCGGGCAGTCGAAGCCTTTTTTCTCAAGGCGGGCATCGTAGCGTTCGCCGCAGCGGATGTAGTTATAGACCACCGGCCCATCGGAGGACTTCCAGCTCGGGTCGGAGCAGATGGTTTTCCTTTGCAGATCCGGCCACTGCAGATCCAGAGAGAGGAGAAATTTTGGATGGTGATACCATTCGGCGAAGGGGCGCATGGCGGACTTTTCGCTGTACCAGCCGGTTCCCAGCATGACGCCCAGAACATTTTCACCCAAACGGAGCAGGCGGGTGACTTCGTAGGTGCTGTACAGGACGGTTCGGTCAAAGCGGGTCATCGGGGCGTTTAAAACCTCATCGCAGACGGGTGTTCCATTGAGGGTAAGGACACCATACCCTAAGCAGCAGGCGGTAAGGATGGATCGGGTGGGAATCTGATCCAAATTGAAGGTTTTCCGGAACAGCGGGGAGGTCGCTTCGGTATCCGCAGCAGCAATCCATTTGGCATCTGAAAGCATAAGACGATCCTTTCTCCGGTAAATCCGGGGGAGATTTATCTTCATTATAGGGTGGAAACCGGCGGGCGTCAAGAATTTTCCGAGGGAGAGGTCCGGGTCTTTTCTTGACAGAAACGAGTGGGTGTGTTAAGCTGGACATACTGCCTCTTTGAAAAGAGAAAAAAACGGATCGGAGAGAAGCGTATGAAGGGGACAAAATGGCAGGAATGGAGACCTCACATCGGGGAAGTCTGGCGGCTGAGCCTGCCGGCCATCCTGACCCAGATTACCTCCATCGTTATG
>USLH01000174.1 GCA_900555435.1 uncultured Oscillospiraceae bacterium
GAACTTGTTACCGGTGAAAGCGAAGGGGGAGGTGCGGTTCCGGTCGGTGGTGTCTTTGGGGAACCGGGGCAGGACGTGGACGCCCACCTTCATTTCCTCTTTGGTCTTCTGGCAGTAGCTGGTGCCGGTCTCGATGCTTTCAAGGATGCCGGAGAGCTCATCGCCTAAGAACATGGAGATGATGGCAGGAGGGGCCTCGTTGGCGCCTAAGCGGTGGTCGTTTCCGGCTGTAGCCACGGAGACACGGAGCAGATCCTGATAATCGTCCACTGCCTTGATGACGGCGGTGAGGAAGAGGAGAAACTGGGCGTTCTCCTGAGGGGATTCGCCGGGCTCCAGGAGGTTTACACCGGTGTTGGTGGACAGCGACCAGTTGTTGTGCTTGCCGGAGCCGTTGACGCCGGCAAAGGGCTTTTCATGGAGCAGGCAGCAAAGTCCGTGCTTCAGAGCCACCTTCTTCATGATCTCCATGGTCAGCTGGTTGTGGTCGGTGGCGGTGTTGGTGTTGGTGAAGATGGGCGCCAGCTCATGCTGGGCGGGAGCCACTTCGTTATGCTCGGTCTTGGCGAGGATACCCAGCTTCCACAGCTCGTCGTTCAAGTCGTGCATGAACCCCTGAATCCGGGGCTTGATGGCGCCGAAGTAGTGGTCTTCCATCTCCTGACCCTTGGGGGGCTTGGCGCCGAAGAGGGTGCGGCCGGTGAGGAGGAGATCCTCCCGCTGGTCGTGAAGGGTCTTGTCCACCAGGAAGTACTCCTGCTCGGGACCCACGGTGGTGATGACCCGGGTGACGTCTTCGTTCCCGAAGAGCTTCAGGATCCGCATGGCCTGCTTGTTAAGGGCTTCCATGGAGCGGAGAAGAGGGGTCTTTTTATCCAGCGCCTCGCCGCCGTAGGAGTAGAAGACGGTGGGGATGCATAGAGTGTTATCCTTAATAAAAGCGTAGGCGGTGGGATCCCATGCAGTGTAGCCTCTTGCCTCGAAGGTGGCACGGAGACCGCCGGAGGGGAAGGAGGAAGCGTCGGGTTCGCCCTTTACCAGTTCTTTGCCGGAAAATTCCATGATGACGGTTCCGTCGCTCTGGGGGGAGATGAAGCTGTCATGCTTCTCGGCGGTGATGCCGGTCATGGGCTGGAACCAGTGGGTGTAGTGGGTGCAGCCCTTTTCCACGGCCCAATCCTTCATGGCGTTGGCGACGACGTTGGCGATGGATTTGTCAAGGCTCTTGCCGTTCTCCATGGTTTTTTTCAGGGCTTTGTAGGTCTCCTTCGGGAGGCGCTCCTGCATGACCCGGTCGTTGAAGACCAGATTTCCGAAGGTTTCAGGCACGTTGCTCATACGTCAGCACTCCTTTACATTTCTATGGTTCGGTTTTGCTTTCTCCCGCAGCCAGACGGGGAGAAAAAACAAAAAGCGCTGCGAACCCAATCGGTTCACAGCGCCTTTGCTGTCTACGCTTGCCATTATAGCGCAGCCAAGTCAGATTGTCAACGGTTTTGAAGGAAAAATTTTTCATTTCCGCACGTTTTGTGCAAAAAGGACGGTTTCGGGGAATTTTTGACGGTTTTGTTCTGGGTTGTTTTCACAATTATGCAGGATTTCATTTCTTTTCCTTCAAAATCCGTTGACAAAAGCGGGACAATTTGATAAGATAGGAGCAGAGAACAAAGGCGTTCGCAAGAACCGGCTTTTTGACAGCCGGTTTTTTGCGGACGTCTTTTTGTTTTTGATGACTCAAAGGAGGTTTGACTTATGCTCAAGGAAGGGCAAGTCCGGATCCCCTCCGGCTGTGCGATCTCTGGCATCTTTTCCCGTTCGGGAGAGAGGATCAGCGGCGAAGGGATTGTCAAATCCATCGCAACCATGCACGACCGCAGCAACGGTCTGGGCGGCGGTTTTGCCGGATATGGCATTTATCCGGAGTACAAAGACCTGTATGCGTTCCATGTGTTTTATGATGACATCGAGGCGAAGGAAGCCTGCGAGAAATTTCTGGAGCGTCACTTCGACATCGTGAACCTGTCGAAGATCCCCATCCGGAAGACGCCGAAGATCACCAACGAGCCGCTGATCTGGCGGTATTTCGTGGCGCCGCTGCCCACCAAGTTGGCGGACAGCCAGCTGGACGAGAAGGAATACACCGCCCGGTGCGTGGTGAGGATCAACACCCGGATCGACGGCGCTTACGTCTTTTCCAGCGGGAAGAACATGGGCGTTTTCAAGGCAGTGGGCTTCCCGGAGGACGTGGGCGAGTTCTACCGGCTGGAGGATTACGCCGGCTACTGCTGGACGGCTCACGGGAGATACCCCACCAACACCCCCGGCTGGTGGGGCGGGGCGCATCCCTTTGCCATGCTGGATTATTCCATCGTCCACAACGGCGAGATCTCTTCTTATGACGCAAACCGCCGGTACATTGAAATGTTCGGCTATAAATGTACGCTGCAGACCGACACGGAGGTCATCACCTACATCGTCGATTATTTGAACCGGCGGCAGGGGCTTACCATGAAGGAAGTGGCGGAAGTGATCGCAGCGCCCTTCTGGTCCACCATCGACCGGATGGAGCCGGAGGCGAGGGAAAAAGCCACTTACCTGCGGAACACCTTTGCGAGCTTGCTTATCACAGGACCTTTTTCCATCCTGCTGGGCTTTGAGGGCGGGATGATGGCTCTCAACGACCGGTTAAAGCTCAGAAGCATGGTGGTGGCGGAAAAGGGCGACCGGTTCTATGCCGCCAGTGAGGAATGCGCCATCCGGCTTTTGGAGCCGAACCCTGACCGGCTGTATGCGCCTAAGGGCGGCGAGCCGGTGATCGTTACACTGAACGGAGGTGTGAAGTAATGGCGATCAACTATTTTTACCCCGATTATGAAGTGGTCCGGAATCCGGATCGCTGTGTGGCCTGCCGGGTCTGCGAGCGGCAGTGCGCAAACGAGGTGCATCATTACGAAGAGGACTTAAAGCGGATGATCGCAGACGACTCCAAATGCGTCAACTGCCACCGGTGCGTTTCCCTATGTCCGACCAAGGCGCTGAAGATCGTCAAGACCGACCACACCTTCAAGGAAAACGCCAACTGGAGCAAGCAGACCATCTATGAGGTCTACCGCCAGGCGGAAAGCGGCGGCGTGCTGCTTTCCTCTATGGGTAACCCCAATCCGTACCCCATTTACTGGGATAAAATCCTCATCAACGCCTCCCAGGTGACCAATCCCTCCATCGACCCCCTGCGGGAGCCCATGGAGACCCGGGTCTTTTTAGGGAAGAAGAACGACCGGATCACCCGGAATCCCGACGGCAGCATCTGCACCAAGATGAGCCCCCAGCTGGAACTTGCGGTGCCGGTGATGTTCTCCGCCATGTCCTACGGCTCCATCAGCTATAACGCTCATGAGAGCTTAGCCCGGGCGGCG
>USLH01000175.1 GCA_900555435.1 uncultured Oscillospiraceae bacterium
AGCCGCCGCTTCTTTTTGCCTGTCGGCAGTCTACGACGACCCTAACACCGTAAAAACGGCGGCTAATGGAGGTAGCCGCCATGATATATAGAGCGTATCGACAAGGTACGACACTTTTCAGCTTATCAAAAAAAGCCCGACCACCGCCGGGGACATTTCTACCCTTAGATATGAACTGTCAAATCATCTGAATACTGTTTACAATTCCTTTGCGTTTATCTGCGCCTTGCAGATGGGCGCATTTTTTTGTTTATGCGGGCCTCCGTCATCCAACGGAGCCTTTCATAAAAATTTTCTTCCCTCTGCGGTTGCCAAAATCGCAAGCCTTGCATTACTGAGGCGAAAGGGAGGAAGTCACCACCCCGCACCTGCGGGCGCGAAGGGAGGTGAGAAAATGAAAGACTCCTATGAGCAGCGTATTCAGAATCAGTTTGGCGCCTTCTGCGTCAAGGTTCTGAAGAATGAGGCCCGGTATATCCAACGTGAGTATGCCCGCCTCCGGGACCAGGAAAAATCCCTGGGCGAGCTGACAGCTTCCGAGCTGGAACAGACCGCCGTATGGGACAAGCACTTCATGGACGAGCATGTCTTTGATGTGCAGGGTCTCCCGGTCGTCGTGACCGGCGATCTTCTGGCCGACGCTCTGGCGCAGTTACCGGAAGGCAAGCGGGATGTGATCCTGCTGTCCTACTTCCTGGACATGACGGACCGTGAGATCAGCGACAAGCTGAACATCGTCCATCAGACTGTATCGAAGCGGCGCCTTACTACGCTGAAAGAATTGCGCGAATATCTGATGAAGGAGGGATTTGAATGGCCGGACAAGTGAAACCTATCCCGGTGCCTGTGATCCTGGCAGCCGTGAACGGCGACGAGGACGCCCTTGCCGCCGTGGTCGCTCACTATCAGAAGTACATCCGGGCTCTTGCCACCAGGCCGCTGAAGGACGAATACGGGAATACATACCTGTATGTCGATGAAGATATGCGGCTCAGGCTGGAAACGAAGCTGATCCACAGCATCGTGACGGGCTTCAAGGTGCAGCCGGTCTAAAACCTGCGGGGCAAGTTTCTCTCCCTTTCCTTGCTCCAACGGCCCGGCATTGAAACTCCATGATCTTTGACAAAGAAAGCCCGGTGGGAGGCCACCGGCGCAGCATAAGGCAGGCGGATACATTCTGTCCTGTACCGAGCCATACGGCCGGTGCGCCATGACCTCCCTCCTGGGAGCGAGCGATCAACACCAGGCCGCAAAGCGGGCGTGGCTGCCTGCGGGCGGGGACGTACAGGGAGGTCAAAGATACTCGCGCGTTGAACGCCCTCAAAGCATTGCGCGCCGCACCCATCAGCATGGGCCGGGGTGAGATTCCCGTGGAGCTGTGCCAGCAGCCATCCGGTTTTGCCTATTTTGTATATTCAATGGTTTTGTATTATGAAAGGGTAAATACTATGCAAAACGAAAAAATAGCTGCACCTCAGATGGTGCGTGAATATAAAATCGGGAATACGACTTATGTTGTAAAATCCCATTCCAGACCAGACGCTACGGAGGACGCCGTTTCCAAAGTAAAGCGCCTGATCCGGAACGACCTCCGAAAAAAGCCCCAAAAACCGTAAAAGGCAGCAGACAGTTTCCAGGCAGCGCGGTATAATGAATGTAGGAAAAGCATTGTCTGTTTGACTGTCGGATAAGGAGGTTACAATGTTACAGTCAAACATCCGCCCTGCCGCAGACAGTTTTCCTTTTGCAGTTTTGACCCCGGAGGAAATCACGGCGCTCTATTGCCGGTTATCCCAGGACGATAAACAGGAGGGCGACAGCAACAGCATTATCAATCAGAAAAAAATCCTCAAGAAATACGCAATGGACAGAGGGTATACCAATATCCAGTTCTATATTGATGACGGCATTTCCGGGACCACGTTCAACCGTGCAGGCTTCCAGAGCATGATCGCGGATGTGGAGGCCGGAAAAGTGAAGCGGGTGATCGTAAAGGATATGTCCCGCCTTGGCCGTGACTATTTGCAGGTGGGGATGTATACGGAAATTTTCTTCCCGGAGCATGACGTCCATTTTATCGCTGTCAACGATGGAGTGGACAGCAATCAGGAAGATAACGAGTTTACCCCCTTCCGCAATATCATCAATGAATGGTATGCGAAGGACACCAGCAAAAAAATCCGGGCTGTGAAGCGTTCAAAGGGAATGGCCGGCGAGCACATCGGTTCACATCCTCCCTACGGGTACATGAAGAACCCGGAGAACAAAAAGGAGTGGATCGTGGACGAAGAAGCCGCCGAAGTGGTACGGGAAATCTTCCGGCTGTGCGTCAGCGGCTATGGTCCTACGCAGATCGCCCATATCCTGACGGAGCGGGAAATCCTCTGCCCTACCTATTACGCATTGGAGAAAGGCGGAAAGCCACGGACTGTACTTCCGGCAGACAAGTTTGCATGGAACGCCCCGGCAGTTGCAGCGATTTTGGAAAGAACGGATTATCTGGGACATACGGTAAATTTTAAGACACATAACAAGTCTTATAAGTGCCATAAGAAAATCAAGCATACCCCGGATCAATGGAAAGTCTTTGAAGGAACCCATGAGGCAATCATTGACAGGGAAACTTTTGAGATTGTCCAGAAAATCCGAGCAGGCAAACGGCGTCCTACCAGGATGGGGGAAATGCCGATGTTCTCTGGGCTGCTCTACTGTGCAGACTGTGGACGAAAGCTGAGTTTCCACCGCCGAGTCGGTGAACCGGTAGAGAAACACAATTATCTCTGTGAGAATTATCGGAGCAACACTTCCAAATGCACCATGCACTATATCCGTCATGTAGTTGTGGAAAAGATCGTTCTTGAAAACCTGCGGGAAGTCATCCATTATGTTTCTAACTATGAGGACGATTTTGTACGGATGGTGATGGATGCCGACATGAAGCAAAAAAGCCGGGAACTGGCACAGCAGAAAAGGCGGTTAGCTGAAATCCAGAAGCGTATTGGAGAACTGGACACCATTTTCCAGCGTATCTATGAGGACAATATTATCGGCAAACTTTCTGACGAGCGTTTTATGAAAATGTCAAAAGGCTATGAGGACGAGCAGCGTACCTTGCAGGCCGAGGCAGATATCATTCAGAATGAGCTTCAGAAGGAAGAAAAGAAAAGCGTCGATGTGAAACGCTTTCTCGCCGTTGTGAAGAAGTACACAGACCTGACCGAGCTGACCCCTGAAATCCTCCATGAATTTGTGGATAGGATTATCGTCCATGCTCCTGATAAGAGCAGCGGCAGACGGTTACAGGAAATTGAGATCATCTACAATCATATCGGAGAATTTGACCGTTCAAAGGTCACTCTCTGGAAAGGAAATGCGGTATAGCATATCCAATGCCATACCGCAT
>USLH01000176.1 GCA_900555435.1 uncultured Oscillospiraceae bacterium
TTCGGTGTTTTTCCGCAGTTCCCCGCAGGAAAGGGTCGTCAGAAAACTCCCCTGAAGCTCCCCCGGGGTTCCGGCTTCCCCTTTTTGAACCCCATGGATGCTCACCGGAACCACCTGTCCTTCTGCCAGCGGCATGACCCCGCCGGTGTCTACGTCGCAGACGGCGTGGCCCAGCCCGCCGAATACCCCGGTGGACGGGTCATAAAACGTCACCGTCCCGATCCCCGCCGAGGAGTCCCGCACCCAGATGCCGCAGCGGTAAACCTCATCGGAAGCAGCTTTTACCGGGACTACCTGCAAAGTCAGTTCCACGCCGTCCCGCTTTAAAAGCAGGGAAACAGACTTCCCTTCGGACGCCCGGACGATCTCGGCCAGCTCCCGGTTGCCGGATACCGCCTTTCCCCCGGCCCTTAAGATCACGTCGCCTTTCCGGACACCTGCTTCTTTTGCAGGACAGATCGTACCCGCTTCCGTTTCCACCGGGTTAAGCCCGACCACCACCACGCCCTCCGTCAGCATTTTCAGCCCGAAGGGCGTGCCGCAAGGAACCACATAGGGCGTTTCCACCTTCTGGAGGTTCACTGTTTTAATGGGGATCAGCCCGCAGAGCCGCAGCTTCGTTTCCAACACCCGGGAAGTGCTGACCCCAGCCTGGCTTTCTTTCGGAAGCTCCTCCGCAGCCGTGACCGCCGGGAGCTGCTCCATGGAAAATTCTTCTGTCCCGGTCACATAAAACCGGTCCGGAAGCTCCAGATTCAAATAACCAACATATCCCATCACTGTCATCACAACGACCGTGACAAACAGCGACAGGGTTCGGATCGCCTTTCGCATACCATCTCTCCCTCTGCGCATTGCGCACCTTTACTATGTGAAGGAAGCCGCCGGAATATCAAAGGCAATCCCCGCCAGCGAAAAACGACGTTCACTCATTTTGTACATAATGGGTAAATTCTTGAAAAGAATACAAATAGTAATAAAAAGCAGAGGCCGCCCATTGGCAAGCCTCTGCCACTTTTATTCAAAGATCACATAGTCGTTTAAGCCGAATTCATTCTTGAACTGGGGGACTTCGCCCTTAATCAGCGGGAGGATGTAACTGCAGATCTCCGCCTGCACCCGAGAATCCTCCAGATCCCACCATTTTTCCGGAACCAGCTGCTCTTTATTGGCCACACCTGTGACCTCTACCGTTTCCAGCCCGATGGCATAGGGACTATTGGACAGCCGCTTCACGGCCACCATCTTTCCGCTTTCTCCCCGGAGCGCTGCCGCTACGCCTTCCTTGCCGATGGCAAAGCCTTCTTCCAGATCCTGGAAGGAAGCCAGATGGGAGGAGCAACGCTGCATCAGGTTCAGCTCAATGGAACGGACCTTGCAGCCGATCTTCTCGCTAACCAGACATTCCAGATATTTGCCCACGCCGCTTAAATAGGTGTGGCCGAAGATGTCCACGACTCCGCTCTTGGTCTGGCTTCCGACGTAATTGCCGTCTTTCGTCCGGAGACCTTCGCTGACCACTGCCACCACATTGGGGGAGCGGCGATGGGCGTCCCGCACCCGTTGGATGAAGTCTTCTTCATTGAAGGGGACTTCCGGGATCGCCACAATGTCCGGCTTGCTGCCGCCTACGAATCGGGGCAGGGCCGCCGCCAAAGTCAGCCACCCGGCATTCCGGCCCATGATCTCCACGATGGTCACTGCCGGAACGGCATAAATGGAGGTGTCCCGGATGATCTCCCCCATAGTTACCGCCAGATATTTGGCAGCACTCCCATACCCGGGAGTGTGATCCGTCAGGGGCAGGTCGTTGTCGATGGTCTTGGGGACGCCGACCACCACCGGTGCGTCCGCCTCCCCAGCAAACAGTTCCGACAGCTTCCGGACGGTGTCCATGCTGTCGTTCCCGCCGATGTAGAGGAAGGTGCCGATTTCGTATTTCCGGAAGGTCTCCCGGATCTTCAGGTAGTCGTCTGCTGCCGGATCGTCCACCGACGGCAACTTATAGCGACAGGAACCCAGTGCCATAGCAGGGGTTGCCTTCAGCTTCTCATAATCCGTAAATCCGCTGAGATCCACCAAAAGTCCCTTGATGACCCCTTCGATGCCGTGCTTTGCACCGTAGACCCGGCCCACCTTATCCGATTTCCTTGCGGCGGCGATCACGCCTGCCAGCGTTGCGTTGATGGCCGCACTGGGGCCTCCGGACTGGGCAACCAGCAAATTTCTCCTCATAATGTCCCCCTTACACAAAAAGCGGCGAACGCTGTCAGCAAGTGCCAAGGCGTCCGCCCGTTTCTTCCGACGTTTTACCTCCGCTTTGTCCCTGTTTCAATGGTGATAGGTTCGTCAAACGACAGCGGCTGCCCCGTAAGGGCGTCCACCGGCCCGTCGCTTTCCACCGGTTTTCCAAAAAGAAGCTTTCCCAGCACATGGACCAAAATCGTAAGCCCCAGCAGGAAAGCCGTTACTCCCGCCGTCCAGCCGTAGAAGATCGTCCGACCCTCGGAGGTCTGCAAAAACAGCACGGCCTTTCCCAGTGTGGTACTCTTAGAAGTAGCTTTCCCCAGGATCCGACAGGTATCCGCCGAGACCTCAAAGCCCTCGCCGTTGTTGTCCTCCACCGTGTAGGTGATACCCCGGATGGACTGGATCCGCCGGATGAGCAGGTGCTCTTTTCCATCCTCTTCCATGTAAAAGGCCATCAGATCGCCCTCCTTCAGCTGAGAGAAGGACAGGTGTCTTACTACGACCAGATCATTTTTTTCCAGATCCGGTTCCATGGCAGTGCTTTTATTGAGATGATAGCTCCGACCAAAAAGATTAAAGGTCCCCGTCTGTTTCGTGTTGCGCACACCCGTGCCAAACAGAACGATCCCCATCAGGCTTACAAGGATCAGCAGGATCAGCAGGACGGTAACGACGATCCGGATAATCCGGCCGGTTTTTGCAGAATTCATGGTTTCACCCTTTCAGAAATGCGAATAGAAGATCACTTTTATTATATAATAGCCTTCGACGAAAATCAAGGGATTTTGTCGAGCAAAAAAACCGCTTTTTTCAAAAAAACTGTTGACAAACCCGTTTGGAATGTGTATAATAATATTCGTTCACCGAATTGAAATGGCCTGCTAGCTCAGTTGGTTAGAGCGCTAGCCTGTCACGCTAGAGGTCGTGGGTTCGAGCCCCATGCAGGTCGCCAATTTATGCTTCTGTAGCTCAGTCGGTAGAGCAGAGGACTGAAAATCCTCGTGTCGTTGGTTCGATTCCGACCGGAAGCACCATTGTTCCTTATGCGGACTTAGCTCATCTGGTAGAGCGCCACCTTGCCAAGGTGGAGGTAGCGAGTTCGAGC
>USLH01000177.1 GCA_900555435.1 uncultured Oscillospiraceae bacterium
GCGTAAGCTTTTCACTTACGAACGTGTCGCACGGTTGTCGTTGCCGTAACCTTCCAGCAGGTTGATGACACCCCAGATGCCGAGACCGGCGCCCAGAGCGATAACGAGGGTCTGAAGAACGGTGATAGCCTGATTGAAGAAAGCCATATACAAAATTAGCCGGAATCACTTGAAAAGTTTGATTTAGTCATTCATAGGCATACAAAAGCCGGAACAATCTGCCGCCCGGTTTCCGGGGGCTGATTCCGGCTGTCCTCCTTTTTTCATTATTTTTTGGTGATTGTCCGCTTTGTACGCCGATGGCCCCATCCGGGGCGGTTGAGGCGGGTAGATAAGATCACTCCTATTACAATAAATTTGGACAGGAAAGCCGGACAGCCAGTCCGGCTTTCCCTCCATCTCGTGCCTAAGCTACAATGAGAGGAGCAACTGGCTGACCAATCACTCCTTGGGCTTGTATGTCCGTGTGAAAGACTGTTAGCCATCCTCTCGTTGCAGCGTTCGATTTAAGCAGGTTGAACCACCGGATGTCGGAGAGTTCGTGTCACACAATAGATTGAATCGGCAGCGAGAAAAGATGGATTCCGGTTGCAGATTCTTTGTATTGGAGGAATGTGAATGAACTGCGTTGGCATCGATGTTTCCAAGGGTAAGAGCATGATTGCAGTCATGCGGCCCTTCGGAGAGGTAGTGGTTTCACCCTTTGAAGTACGTCACACCGCCAATGAACTGAGCGAGCTGGCAGGACTGCTCAAAAGCCTGGACGGCGAGACCCGTGTGGTGATGGAATCCACGGGTAATTACCATGCTCCGGTGGCCTGGCTGCTCCACGGCGCGGGGCTTTATGTTTCCGTAGTCAATGCGATGCTGATCCGCAACTACGGCAACAACACGATTCGTAAGGGAAAGACTGACAAGAAGGACGCCCAGAAAATTGCCAACTATGCAATTGACAACTGGACGGAGTTGCCGCAGTACTTTCCCGAAGAAGATGTTCGGATGATGCTGAAGAACTGCTACCGTCAGTACGAACACTTCTCCAAAATTCGGACAATGATGAAAAACAACCTCATTTCCCTTCTGGATGTTACTTTTCCAGATGCAAACCGCCTGTTTAGCAGTCCCAGACGGGCTGATGGCAGTGAAAAGTGGCTGGATTTCATAGAAACCTTCTGGCATTGTCAGTGCGTCTGTGGGCTTACTCCAGCGGCATTCACGAAGAAATACCAGAAGTGGTGCAAGAAGCACGGTTACAATTTCAGCGAAGATAAAGCATTGGACATCTATGCTTCTGCCTGTGGTCATGTCTGCGTAATGCCGAAAACGGATGACACTGAGTTCATGATGCAGCAGGCAATACTCCAGCTGAAGACCGTCTCCAAGACTCTGGCCGCACTCCAGCAGCAGATGCAGACTCTTGCCGAGAAGCTGCCGGAATACCCGGTAGTCATGCAGTTGTTTGGTGTCGGCCCGATTCTCGGCCCACAGCTCATGGCTGAGATTGGAGACGTCAGACGGTTCCATTCAAAGAAAGTACTGGTGGCCTTTTCAGGCATTGATGCACCGCCTTGCCAGTCTGGAACCATGGAGGTCCGAAGCAGAAGCATTTCCAAGAGAGGCTCTTCCTCGCTGCGCAGAACGATTTTTCTTGTCATGAGTGTGATCCTGCAGCAGAAGCCTTTGGATGAACCTGTGTACCAGTTCATGGACAAGAAACGAGCCGAGGGAAAGCCCTACAAGGTGTACATGATGGCCTCCGCCAACAAGTTCCTGCGGATCTACTACGCCACCGTAAAGGCTTATCTGGATGCATTAGACGCCGAGTAACCAACTCCTATATTCGATGGATAGCTGCCGTTTCAAAAACAAAACGCCGAGCAGCTTGGTTGAGGTATGCCTTTTTTGCAAAAAACATTTTCAAATTTTCTCAATTTAAGACTTGACTTTTATTAGCAGGTCTTCTTTTAAAATCTGTGAACAGTTAAGACAGAATCAAGCGGCATCCCCCCTTTCAAATAGTGAAATAAAATGTATATGAAAACAGCCTGCAGGAATCGGTTTTCCCAATCCTGCAGGCTGTTGTCGGCTTTTCTTATGCGTAGGCTTCTTCCTCGTCTATGGAAGGCTCGCCGGATTCCTCTGCGGCATCAAGCGGGTCATCCTCATGCGTGGAATCCTCATCGGCTGTGAGCTCCCGGCAGCTTTCTGTCTGTTCTTCGTACTCAGCGGCTCTGGCGGCTTCAAATTCTTCTTCGGCTTCCTCCAGCGCCTGTTCGATCAGACCGACGACGAATTCCTTTTGGGTGAGACGGCGGTGATAGGCCTTCTCATAGGCTTCAAGGTATTCCTTCACCCTCTGAAACAATTCCTCGCTTACCTGAAATGCCAGTGTTCTTCCTTTTTCCATGACTGTGACAGCCCCTTTCTCATAATGCTCGGTGATGATCATTTCGATAAATTTGCTCATGGTGCTTTCGGTCTCCCGGATCTCCTCGCTGATCCTGTTGTGCAATTCCAGCGGGATCTTACAGGTAACGCCTTTGGTTTCCATGCTCCCATCGCTCCTTTTTTGCTTTCTTTCCCTTTCGGGCAACACAAGCATATCGGAAAGCTGCGGATAAAGCTATTACCAAGACCAACAACCTTTCAGACGAAGCAGGGGCAGCATACGTCACAAGCAATAAAGGCTATGTCGGGGTTATTCCTCTCCCATCAGAGAACCGAGAAAGCCCATCATCTGCTCCGGAATGGCCTTTTCCTGCTGTACCGCAGGCTGGGAAGGGAGCGCTTTGAGTTCTTCCCGTAAAACCCGGCGCAGGGTAGTTTCCAAGACGTTTTTCCTTTCGCTCTCCAAGATGGCCTGCACCAAAAAGGTGCTTTTCTGACCTTCCGGCACGGCCTGCAGGATCGCCCACGCCCGGCGGTGATCCTCATTTCGGAGGTTTGGTCGGAACATAAAAAGGGGCCTGTTCATCCTTTGCCCAAACCGCCCGAGAACTGCCCCAGAATCCGTTCAAATCCTTCGGCGTTTACACGGTCGTCTGTCAGTGCAAAAACCCGACACAGGCCGTCCTGTGGGCTCACATTGCCCTTGACCACCGATGCACCTCCGCCCAGCATCACGACCGGGATGGCTTTGAGGTCGAATCCCGATTCCATGACTGCCGAGAGCAGCCGTTCGGTGTAAAGACGGCCCTGTCTCCGGATGAACAGCACCCCATTTGTTAGACAGTATGATATAATGTTTAACAGGTGGGGTG
>USLH01000178.1 GCA_900555435.1 uncultured Oscillospiraceae bacterium
TTTGCGGACAAGGATTCTGGGGATCGACCCTGGCTACGCCATCGTTGGGTGCGGCGTGATTGAATACGACGGACGAAATTTCGTCACGCTGGACTACGGCCCCATCACGACCTCGGCGGGGATGCCTTTTGCCGATCGGCTCGCCATCATCTACGACGGCATCATGGAGCTTTTGGAAAAGTATCAGCCCGACGCCATGTCCGTGGAAAAGCTCTATTTCAACACGAATCAGAAGACCGCTATCGATGTAGCCCAGGCCAGAGGGGTGATCCTTCTGGCGGCAAGGCAGAAAGGGATACCGTTTTTCGAGTATACCCCCTTGCAGGTGAAGCAGTCGGTGGTGGGATACGGCCGGGCGGTGAAGCAGCAGATTATTGAAATGACCACCCGGATCCTGAACTTAAAAAAAGCGCCGAAGCCCGACGACGTGGCGGACGCACTGGCCATTGCTATCTGCCACGCCCATTCCGCCGCCTCCGGGGCGGCGACGGCTCTGGCGGACGTCATTGCCAGACAGGACAGAAAGGACGGAATCCGATGATTTACAGCCTTCGAGGGAAGCTCATATCCGTGGAACCCAACCTTGCGGTGGTGGAATGCGCCGGTGTTGGATACGCCGTGCGAACCTCCTCCGTTACCGTGTCCCGGCTGCCGGCTTTGGGCAGCGAGGTGATGCTTTACACCTATCTGCATCTTTCGGAGAACGCCATCGACCTGTTCGGCTTTGCGGACCCCGGGGAGCTGAGCTGCTTTAAGATGCTTATCGCCGTGACCCGGGTGGGGCCGAAGGCGGCGCTTTCGGTGCTTTCCAACGTGACGCCGGAACGGTTCGCCCTCTGCGTTGCCTCCGGAGATGCGAAGACCATCGCAAAAGCCCCCGGCATCGGGACGAAGACCGCCCAGCGGATCATTTTGGAGCTAAAGGACAAGATGAGCCGGGATGCGGCGGAGCTGGGCTTTTCCGATGCAGCTGCAGCAGAGGTGCCCGCAGACGCCTCCAACGCCGGAGAGGCCATCTCGGCGCTGGTGGTGCTGGGATATTCCCAGAGCGAGGCGGCGTCGGTTATTATGAAGCTCGACTCCTCCCTTTCCGTGGAGGAGCTCATCAAGGCGGGGCTCCGTGCCCTTTCCAGCCGATAAGAAAGCAGGTTTCCCATGTTTGAATCACAGATCGATCGGGAGGAGATGGACCTGGAGAACCGGGTCACTGCTCCGGATTTTCATGGCGGCGATGATGAAGCCGAATTTTCCCTCCGGCCGAAGACGTTAGCGGAATACATCGGCCAGGACAAAGCCAAGGAGAACCTTTCCGTTTATATCGAAGCAGCCAAGCGCAGGGGAGAGGCGCTGGATCACGTCCTGCTCTACGGCCCGCCCGGCTTGGGCAAAACCACCCTTTCCCAGATCATTGCAAACGAGATGAACACAAACTTGAAGGTCACCTCCGGTCCGGCTATCGAGAAGCCGGGGGATCTGGCAGCACTCCTTACTAACTTAGCCGACGGGGATGTGCTTTTCATCGATGAGATTCATCGGCTGTCCAAGGCCGTAGAAGAGGTTCTATATCCCGCCATGGAGGATTATGCCCTGGACATCATCATCGGGAAGGGGCCTTCTGCCCGCTCCATCCGGCTGGATCTGAAGCATTTTACCCTTGTGGGTGCAACTACAAGGGCGGGGCAGCTCACCTCGCCTCTGCGGGACCGGTTCGGGGTCATCCTTCGGTTGGAGCTTTACACGCCGGAGCAGCTTTGTGACATCATCCTCCGTTCCGCCGGGATCTTGGATATTCCATGCGACCGGGAAGGCGCCATGGAGCTGGCACGCCGCTCCAGAGGGACGCCTCGGATCGCCAACCGGCTTTTGAAGCGGGTGCGGGACTTTGCGCAGGTTATCGGCAACGGTGTTCTGACCAAGGAGATCGTGGACACCGCTTTGAGAAGGCTGGAAGTGGACGAGCTGGGGCTTGACAACATCGACCGGCGGCTCCTGACCATGATGATCCAAAATTACAACGGCGGTCCGGTGGGCTTAGAGACCATGGCGGCCGTTTTAGGCGAAGAGGCGGTCACCATCGAGGATGTTTACGAGCCTTACCTGATGCAGCTGGGATTTCTGTCCCGGACGCCGAGAGGGCGCTGTGTCACCCCTCTTGCTTACCGACATTTGGGCATCGAGCGCCCCGACGGGCAGCAGATGCTTTGACTTTTAAGGAGAACCGCTCATGAGAATTGCGGATAAATGGATCGGATATGAGATGCTGGATACCTCCGGCGGCGAAAAGCTGGAGCGCTGGGGTGACGTGATCCTCATCCGTCCGGATCCTCAGATCATCTGGAACACCCCCCGGCAGCATCCGGGCTGGAAAAAGCCCCACGCCCACTATCACCGCTCGGAAAAGGGCGGCGGCAGCTGGGAGAATTTCCGCCCCTGTGCGGAAAGCTGGCCGCTGCGGTACGGAGATCTGACCTTTAAAATTTCCCCCACCGGATTCAAACACACCGGGCTTTTCCCGGAGCAGGCGGTCAACTGGGATTTTATGGGCGAAAAGATCCGTGCGGCTGGCGGCCGTGTGCGCGTGCTGAATCTATTTGCCTATACCGGCGGCGCTACGCTGGCCTGCGCGGCAGCTGGTGCGGAGGTGGTGCATGTAGACGCTGCCAAAGGCATTGTGCAGTGGGCTAAGGAAAACGCGGCCAAAAGTGGGCTCAAGGAAGCGCCCATCCGCTATATCGTGGATGACTGTCTAAAGTTTGTGCTGCGCGAACAACGGCGCGGCCGGGAATATGATGCCATTGTGATGGACCCTCCCTCCTATGGCCGGGGGCCGGATGGGCAGATGTTCAAATATGAAAAGGACGTCTATCCTTTGATTTGCGAATGCGCCAAGCTGCTGAGCAGCCGTCCTCTGTTCTTTTTGCTGAACAGCTATACCGCAGGGTTCGCCCCACAGGTAGCGGCCAATATGCTGAAATGTGCGCTGTCCAAGGGCCATGTGGAAGCGCAAAACATCGGCCTTTCCATGGGCCGCGATCTGGTGCTTCCTTGTGGCGCCACCGCCCGGTGGACGCCATGAAGCCACACATTTTATACGAGGACAATCATCTGCTCGTGGTCGTAAAGCCCTTCAATATCCCCGTGCAGGCCGACATTTCCGGGGAT
>USLH01000179.1 GCA_900555435.1 uncultured Oscillospiraceae bacterium
AGCAGAATCATTGTCTTTGGTTAAGGCAACGTTAATCTTTCCGTTTTCGAGGAAGCCAAAGCTCTCCAGACCCTCATTACCGAATGGGGTGTTACCCAGGAGGAAGCCGCCCGGAAGCTGGGAAAGGCCCAGTCCACCATCGCAAACAAACTCCGTCTCCTGACCCTGACCGAGGAAGAGCAGCAGCTGGTCACCGAGAATCGACTAACCGAACGCCACGCCCGGGCGCTTTTAAAGGTGCGGGATCCCTTCCGCCGCCTGCAGATCCTTCGTTACGCCATCGAAAACCGTTTGAATGTAGCGCAGCTGGAAGCCTACATCAACCGTGCCCCGCAAAAACCTGCGGCCCCGCCGCCAAAGCGCCGGGTCTTTGTGGTCAAGGATGTGCGGATTTTTTTGAACACCATTAACAAAGCCATCGACACCATGAAAAGTGCCGGAATCCCAGCTGAAGCGATCCGCCGGGAAGAAAACGGTTGGATCGAATATCGGGTCAAGATTCCGACTCAAGCATCCTGAATTTTCGCCGAGCGTTTCAAAAACGCCCGGCTTTTTGTTTCACATGGAACAATTCACTTGCAAAACGGTAAAGGAAAAGATTTTTGTTCCACGTGGAACTTTTTTTAAGAAAGTCTTTTAAAAGGGAAAAAAGTGTGCTATAATAAACATAGCCTTGGAAAAGCAGCCGCTTTTCCGGGAGAATTTGGCAAATGAGGGGTTTCATGGGGAAAGTCATAGCCGTTGCCAACCAGAAAGGCGGTGTTGGCAAGACGACGACAGCGGTCAATCTGGCTGCCTGCATCGGCGCACGCAAAAAAACCGTCCTTCTGATCGACATCGACCCTCAGGGAAACGCCACCAGCGGCCTTGGAATCCGGAAGCGAAATGTGGTCCAGACCTCTTACGATCTGCTCATCGGCGAAGCCCGTGTGGAGGACGTCCGTGTCGCCACCGAATTTAAAAACGTTGACGTGATCCCTTCCAGCATCGACTTGGCAGGCGCTGAGGTGGAGCTGGTGGAAATGGACGACCGGATCAACCGGCTGAAGCTGGCGTTGGCGCCTATCCGGGATGCCTATGATTTCATTCTCATCGACTGCCCTCCCTCCCTGAGCCTGATTACGTTGAATGCTCTGACTGCCGTGGACAGCATCTTCATCCCCATCCAGTGTGAGTATTACGCTCTGGAGGGCCTTTCCCAGTTGATGTCCACCGTTCGCAAGGTCAAAAAGCTCTACAATCCAGCCATTGAGATCGAAGGCGTCCTCCTCACTATGTACGATGGCCGCCTGAATCTGACCACACAAGTGGTGGCTGAGGTCAAAAAGCACTTCCCCGGCAAGGTCTATAAGACCACGATTCCTCGTAATGTGCGCCTTTCCGAAGCGCCCAGCTACGGCTTGCCGGTTTACTACTACGATAAATGGTCCAAGGGCTCTGTGGCTTATCAAGAGGTGGCTAAGGAGCTTTTGAAGGCAAATTCCGGAAAGGAAGGATAAAATGGCCAAAAAATCCG
Organism: uncultured Oscillospiraceae bacterium; assembly: GCA_900555435.1. Taxonomy (GTDB): domain Bacteria; phylum Bacillota; class Clostridia; order Oscillospirales; family Ruminococcaceae; genus Merdivicinus. The sequence continues at coordinate 1,517 of USLH01000179.1, forward strand.
GACTTGGAACTGGTCTGGACACCCTGTTTGAGGACAACGGCTTCGGACTTGCACAGGAAAACGGTACGGTTCTCCGCTTGACCGAAATCGAGCCCAACCGGAATCAGCCCCGAAAAGAGTTCGATGAGCAGGCGCTCTCCGAGTTGGCCGATTCCATCCGGGAGCACGGCATCATCCAGCCCCTGCTGGTTCGCCCTCTGGAAACCGGCGGTTATCAGCTGGTGGCAGGCGAACGCCGCTGGCGGGCAGCCCGCATGATCGGCCTGACCGAAGTTCCCGTCGTGATCAAAGAGATGACCGAAACCGAGGTCATGGAGCTGGCACTGATCGAAAACCTCCAGCGGCAGGACTTAAATCCTTTGGAAGAAGCCGCAGGCTACCGGGAATTGATGACCACTTACGGCTTAACGCAGGATCAGGTGGCAAAGCGGGTGGGAAAATCCCGTTCCGCCGTGGCAAACTGTCTCCGCCTCCTGACCGTCCCCGAGGAGATCCAGCCCTTCCTCCGCAGCGGGCAGCTCTCCGCCGGCCACGTCAAGGCTCTCGCCGGCATGAGCGACCGGGAAGAAATGGTTCGCATCGCTAAATCGGCGGCAGATAAAGGCCTTTCTGTCCGGGAAGTGGAGCGTCAGGTACAGAGTTTTACCGCTCCCCGTCCCAGCTCTCCCTCCGGGGAGGAGAAGGAAGCGTTTTATAAAGAATTGGAACTGGCGATGAACGTCGAGCTGGGCCGAAAGGTTCGGATCCGTCCGGGCAGGATCGGCGGCACCGTTGAGATCGCCTTTTTTGACCAGGAGGATCTCCGTTCCTTGGCATATCGTCTGTCCGGCGAAGAATCCGGACACTGAAAAGAAAGGAAGCAGTTATTATGTTGGATATGAAATTTCTCCGGACGAATCCGGATCTGGTAAAAGAAAACATCCGCAAAAAGTTTCAGGATCGCAAGCTCCCTCTGGTCGACGAAGTGATCGAACTGGATCGCCAGAGCCGTGCTGCCCAGCAGGAAGCCAGCGACCTCCGTGCCGAGCGGAACAAAATATCCAAGAGCATCGGCGGCCTGATGGCTCAGGGCAAAAAGGACGAAGCTGAGGCTATGAAAAAGAAGGTGGCCGAGCAGGCTGACCGTCTGGCGGAGCTGGAAAAACAGGAAGGGGAACTGGCCGAAAGGATCCAGAAGATCATGATGACCATCCCCAACATCATCGACCCCAGCGTCCCCATCGGTAAGGATGACAGCGAAAACGTGGAAGTCCAGCGTTACGGCGAACCCGTTGTCCCGGATTTTGAAATCCCCTACCATACCGATATTATGGAATCCTTCAACGGCATCGATCTGGACAGCGCCCGGAAAGTGGCCGGAAACGGCTTCTACTACCTGATGGGCGATATCGCCCGGCTCCATTCCGCTGTTATCGCTTACGCCCGGGACTTCATGATCGACCGGGGGTTTACCTATTGTGTCCCCCCCTTCATGATCCGCAGCAACGTGGTCACCGGAGTTATGAGCTTCGACGAAATGGACGCCATGATGTATAAGATCGAGGGCGAAGACCTCTACCTCATCGGCACCAGCGAGCACTCCATGATCGGCAAATTCATCGATACCATCTTAGA
>USLH01000180.1 GCA_900555435.1 uncultured Oscillospiraceae bacterium
GATAACGGTTCCCCTCATCGTAAAAAGAAACGTCTTTTCCGTCCCGGGAAAGCTGCAGGGTAAGCCCCCCTTCCGCAAACTGGCACCCCAACCGGGACAGCGCCTCCTCTGTAAGCCCCTTTACCTGCAAGGACGGGCTCTTTACCGAAAGGGTCACCCCCGAAAGGCTGCACACCGCCGATTTGATCAGCTCCACGGGATAAAACTCCCGGATGCCGGAAAAAGGCAAAATTTCCCCGAACCGTTCGGAAGAAGCGAAGCTCCTTTCCGTTAGCTTCCGCCATTCCCCGGCGGAAAGGGGCAGTCCCCCGGCGGAGACCGCCTGCAGCTTCCCTTCCCGATCCGCAAATACCCCAAGTCCTGCCCCGGAGCGCCCAACGCAGTACCGCCACTGGCTCTCGAAGCAGTCCCCGAAGTCCCAGAACTGCCCGCCCCCTGCCGAAACTCCCGCTGCCACAGCCAGCAGCATGGCTCTGGATACAGGCGACCCGTCTCCGCCACCGCCCACCGCCCCGAACCTCGCCAGCCTTTTCCCGAAAAAAAGCGCCTCTTCTGGCAGAATACGCTCTTCTAAATCAAAAAATTCCCGCTTTTCTTCCGCCCTGCTGTTCATCCTCTTCCTCCCGTACCGGATCCTTACCGGAAGGATGGACCGTTTCCAAAAAATTATGCAAAACCCGTTGACAGCAAAAAAGATATGTGCTATAAAAAAATTGAGTGAGCTTCCCTGCAATTTGAAAACGAAACGGTGAGAAGATGCGCAAGTAATCAAGTTTGAGCAAAAACAGAAAGAAAAAAGCAAGCCTTTTTCAAGGGCTTTTTCTGTGTGCGCTTAAATTTGGTTGTTTGTGAAGATCGAACCGATTTTTTAAAATCATCGGCTTTCTTTGCGGGCCTGTTTTTGCGTATGCGTGAAAACAGGCCCGCTTTTTTCAAACGAAAAAACGGAGGAACCGATGCTACAGATCAAGAATCTTTCCATTACTCACTTAAAAGACCTGCGCTGCCTTCTCAAGGACGTTTCCCTTACCCTGAACCCCGGCGACAAAGCCGTCCTCATCGGCGAGGAGGGAAACGGAAAATCCACCCTCCTAAAGTGGATCGCCGATCCCCGTCTGATCGAGTCCTACACCGAAAGCCATGGGGAGCGGATCTTAAACGGTGAGCGCCTGGCCTATCTTCCTCAGGAGCTTCCGGAAGCGGATCGGGAAAGGACCCTCTACTCCTTTTTCTGCGAGCAGGAGAGCTTTTACGACCTGACCCCGAAAGATTTAAGCCGCCTTGCGAAAACCTTCGGGACAGAGCCGGACTTTTTCTACCGGGATCAGCTCATGAAGACCCTTTCCGGCGGGGAAAAGGTCAAAGCCCAGCTGATGCGGATCCTGATGGATCCCCCTACCGTCCTGCTTCTGGACGAACCTTCCAATGACGTGGATCTCCCTGCTCTGAAGCTTTTGGAGCAGCTGATCGCCGATTGGGAGCAGATCGTCCTTTTCATCTCCCACGACGAGACCCTGATTGAAAATACGGCAAACGTGGTCATCCATCTGGAGCAGCTGGACCGGAAGCGGGAGTCCCGCTTCACCGTCTGCCGGATGCCCTACCGCCAATCTCTCTCCCTTCGGGAGCAGCAGTTCGGGAACCAGACCCGCCAGGCCCTCAACGACCGCCGGGAAAAGGAAATCCGGGACGAGAAGTACCGCCGCATCGCCCAGAAGGTGGCGCAGGCGCAAGCCGCCATCTCCCGGCAGGATCCCCACGGCGCTGCCCTCTTAAAAAAGAAAATGCACGCCGTCAAGTCGCTGGAACGTCGCTTTGCCAAAGAGGACGAAAAGATGACAGCACTTCCCCGTCAGGAGGAGGCCATCTTTCTCCGCTTTTCGGAAACAAAGCCTCTCCCTCCAGGAAAGCTCCTCCTCGACTGTACCCTTCCCCGCTTGGAAGCCCCGGACGGGCGGCTCTTGTCCGAAAACATCCGGCTCGTTCTCCGGGGAAACGAAAAGGTCTGCATCACCGGGGAAAACGGCTCAGGAAAAACCACGCTTTTAAAAAAGCTCGCCGAAGCGCTTCTCTCCCGGACGGACATCCGTGCAGCCTATATGCCCCAGACGTATGAGGATCTTCTGGATCCGGAGCAGTCCCCTGTGGACTTTTTAGACTCCACCGGCGACAAGGAGCGGCGCACCTGGATCCGCACCTGTCTCGGCTCTTTGAAGTACACCCCCATTGAAATGGATCACCCCATCCGCCAGCTTTCCGGCGGGCAGAAGGCGAAGGTGCTGCTTTTGAAGCTCACCCTGTCCGGCGCCAACGTCCTGATCCTGGACGAGCCCACCCGGAATTTCTCCCCGCTTTCCGGCCCCGTGATCCGAAAACTGCTGTCGGATTTTCCCGGAGCCATTTTAAGCGTTTCCCACGACCGGAAATTCATGGAGGAAGTCTGCGGGAAAGTGCTGCGCCTGACTCCGGCAGGGCTGACGAATGGTTTCACCCCGTGATATAAAATCCCCTACAAACTAAAAGACGCTTTTTTGTTATATAAAAAATAACTATAAATATATACATCTATAGTTATAAATATATTGACATTTTATATTAACATATGCTACAATTTACGCATAAATTAAGTAAAGGAGGTGTTTCCAATGGTAAAAATTCTCCTCCCTCTCTCCTGCCTTCTTGCAGGGCTCCTCTTAGCATCCTCCGGCTTCCTCCTGGCGGAAAAAATCGAGGAAAAGAACCGTTTCAATGCCTGCCGGGAGCAGGATTATTCCTTCCTCTCCCTGACCGGCTCCGACGAAGAGCGTTTCGGAAGTCTGGTCGTCCGCCGGGAAAACGGGGACACCCTTTTCTTAGACGACTGGTCGGGGCAGATGCGGCAGTACCGGAATGGCGTGCTGTTCCTCCTATCCATCGCCGAATGGAAAGAGGACGCCGGCCCCGACTACCGGTCGTATTCCATCCGCACGGCGGAAGAATGTGACGCCCTTGCCGCCCTTTTCAGCGAGGGAAAAACAGATGAGATTAAGGAAAAAGGCGGTCGCATCTGGCAGACTGCCTCCGGAGAGACCTTCATTGACTAATAAAACCCGCACCCAGGACCAAAGCCGTTCCGGAGTGCGGGTT
>USLH01000181.1 GCA_900555435.1 uncultured Oscillospiraceae bacterium
GGAAGCTGGGAGGCTGGCGGCTCCACAAAGCCACTCTTTACGTCACGCTGGAGCCCTGCCCCATGTGCGCCGGGGCGATCATCAACGCCCGGATCAAACGGGTGGTCTACGGCGCGTCCGACCGGAAGGCAGGATGCTGCGGCTCCATTCTGGATCTGTTCCGGGAACCCTTCAACCACCACCCGGAGGTCACCGGCGGCGTCCTTGCGGAAGAAAGCGCCGCTTTGCTCAGCAGCTTTTTCAAAAAGCTCCGGAAAATATGAAAAGGCCCGTGGAGAAAAGTCTCCACGGGTCTTCGATTGATACGGGACATTCAAAGAGCCGGTATTCCGTCCAGCCGGTGTCCTCATAGGACATCGGCTTTGCTTTCCCGGAGAAATTCGGAAAGGGCCGCTCTTTGAAACTCCATCTTATTTCACCACAAGCGCCAGCACGAACAAAACGATCCCGAATGCGGCAAGCAGAGCTCCGCCCACCTTCGTGCTGATGCGGTACAGATCCGACGGCTCATCGGCAGAATAAGACTTCCACTGCTCCGTCAGCTTCCAGAAAAGATCCGGCCGAAGAAAGAGAAAAAGTCCGATGAAAAGAAAAACCACTGCTGCAGCAATTAAATATCCCATTTATCATTCTCCTTTTTGTTGGTTGGAATCTTTTTCAATGAACCGCCCCACGGCGGCCAGATCCGGATCCGTCAAAATCCCGGTGGCAGCCGCTTTTAATTCCGGAACGGCATTGGCGACGGCGTAGCATTCGTCTGCCTCTGCGAACATCTGCAGGTCGTTCCGGTTGTCCCCAAAGCAGACCACCCGGCTGCCGCCGTAATTCTCTTTCAGCCAGCGGATTCCCGCCGCCTTGGACGCCGCTTGGTCATAAATCTCCACATACCAGGAATCCGGGTTGTAGCTGTCCCGATAGCGATGAAAGACCATCCCCGGAATGGGGCTCAGCGTCTCCGCCAGCCGGGCAGTCCGCTCCTCCGAATCGATCACACAGCAGAAGACCACCTCCACCCCTTCGGGGCAGCTCCCCTGCACGAACACCTTCATGGGCTTTTTCTTCCGCAGGTCGAAAAACATTTGCTGGCTTAAATTTTCCAATTGATCGTAGTAGACGAAGAGCTTCTCCCCCTGAACGGTGTACCAGAACCCGTTCATGGAAAGGGCCTTCAACGCTTCCCGTGCCGCTTCTGCCGCCGATCCTTTCAAAGGGAGCAGCCGGACAAATTCCCGCTTTTCAAAGTCGTAGATCCCCGCCCCGTTCATCACCACCGCCGGAAGCGCACCGGAAATGGGGGCTACGATCTCCCCTACCGTAGCCGGCGTCCGGGCGGTAGCCACGGCAAAGGCGTCCCCTCTCCAAATGGCGGCGTTGATGCCCGCCGCACTTTCCGGAGGGATAGTCAGGCGGCTGTCGATGAGGGTGCCGTCCAAATCGGAAACGTAAAGGGTCACGGCTGTTCCTCCCGGCGGCTGTCCTGCCAGAGCTTATATTCGATGGCGTCCACGCAGGCCTGCAAGCTGGCGTTGATGATGTCCCGGGAGACGCCTACGGTGGTCCAGACCTCCCGGCCGTCGGTGGTCTCGATAAGGACCCGGACCTTTGCGGCGGTGGCGTCTCTGGGCTCGATCACCCGCACCTTATAGTCAGTGAGCCGCATCCGCTCCAAAGAGGGATAGAACCGCCCCACCGCCTTCCGCAAAGCGCAGTCCAGTGCGTGGACCGGGCCTTCGCCCTCGCCGCCGCCGATCTCACAGGTATCCCCCACCCGGATCTTGACGATGGCGGAGGATCCGTTGGGCCGTGGGGAATCCACCTCCTGCTCCCCGATGGTACGGGAATAGAGAACCTCAAAAAAGGGACGGAATCCTCCCTGCTGCCGCAGGATCATCAGCTGCAGGCTGGCAGCGGCGTATTCGTACTGGTACCCCAGATACTCCCGCTCCTTAATCATTGCCACGATCTGGGCGGCATCAGAGGTATCCTTTCCGGAGTCCGCCAGGATCCGGGAGACGGCCGCCCGCCCCGCTACTTCGGAAATCAGCACGTTCCGGCGGTTCCCTACCTGGGAGGGATCGATGTGCTCAAAGGAGGAGGGGACTTTCATCACCCCGTCGATGTGCATCCCGCCCTTGTGAGCGAAGGCGCTGCTCCCCACATAGGGAAGCCCTGGATCGGGGATCACGTTCGCCACCTCCGCCACCGCCCGGACGGAGTGGGTCAGGTTCCGAAGGCACTCCTCCGGAACGCAAGTATACCCCCATTTCAGCTGCAGCGTCGGCAGGATGGACGAAAGGTTTGCGTTCCCGCACCGCTCGCCGAAGCCCAGAAGGGTGCCCTGGATCTGCTTGACCCCCGCCTTGACCGCCATCAGGCTGTTGGCCACGGCGCAGCCGGCGTCGTTGTGGCAGTGGATCCCCAAAGGTGCGGCAGTTTTCCCCTTCAGGCTGTTCACAATGTGGAATATTTCGTCCGGAAGCGTCCCGCCGTTGGTGTCGCAAAGCACCAGCGTGGCTGCCCCCGCCGCTTCCGCCGTTTTCAGGACTGCTTCCGCATAGTCTGGATCGTCTTTCCATCCGTCGAAGAAATGCTCGGCATCGAAAATGACCTCCCGACCCCGTTCCGTTAAAAACCGGACGCTGTCCCGGATCATGGCAAGGTTTTCCTCTTTGCTGGTGCGGAGCACCTGCTCCACATGGAAGGCGGACGCTTTTCCGAAAATGGCCACCGACCGGGTTCCCGCTTCTAATAAAGCGGCAAGCCCCGGATCCTCCTCCGCTGCTGTCCCCGGCTTCCGGGTGGAGCCGAAGGCCACCAGCCGTGCCTGCTTCAGAGGGAACTCCCCGGCTTTTTGGAAGAAATCCCGGTCTTTGGGGTTGGAGAAGGGGTTCCCCGCTTCGATATAAGGGATCCCCGCCTCGTCTAAAAGGCGGAGGATGTTCAGCTTATCGTTGACGGAAAAGCTGATCCCCTGCCCCTGCGCCCCGTCACGGAGGGTGGAGTCAAAAAGCGTCAGCCGGTTCATGGAAGACACGTCCTTT
>USLH01000182.1 GCA_900555435.1 uncultured Oscillospiraceae bacterium
AAAACAGGGGTACCGATCCGGTACCCCTGCCGCATTATCAAGATGTACTCAGCCGATGAAAGCCTGTACCGACTCGGGAAGCTCCTCCCGGTCTGCGGAGACGGTGAAGACGATGTTCACCGGGCGGTCGCCTACGGAAGCGTTCAGCTTCGTCAAGAACTTGCCCAGCTTGTCGTAATCCCGGCCGCCGATGCGGAGGGTGGAGTCGATGAACACGTCGGTAATGTCAAAATTTCCTGCCAGGACGCCGGCCAAAAAGCCGTAGAACTCTTCGTAACCCTCGATCTCGTCCTTGGAAGTCTCCATCAAACGGACAGAAGAAGGAATGTCATAGGTGAGGTGCGGGACTTTCTCGATGCAGACAACGTTGCCGCTGGATGCCTTCTCGGCTGCTTCGACCATATCCACCAGGATCTTGGTCTTGCCGGTGCCTTTTCTTCCCACGATGAGCTTAATCATAGTGCGTACCTCCATTTTATCGGGGTGACCCCCGTTTCTTTTTATGCAGAACCCCGTGACCGGGGCGCCGTCCAACTGTTACTTGGAAAGCCGGGCTTCCAGATCCGCACGGCGGTCTTCATAGCCGGGTTTCCCCAGAAGAGCGAACATATTCTTCTTGTAGCTCTCCACGCCGGGCTGATCGAAGGGGTTGACCCCCAGCAGGTAGCCGGAAATGGCGCAGGCTTTCTCGAAGAAGTAGATCATATAGCCTAATTCGTACTCGTTGATCTCCGGAACCTCCAGTACGATGGCAGGGACGCCGCCCTCGGTGTGGGCCAGAATCGTGGCCTCCATGACCTTCCGGTTCACCTTGCTCATCTCCTGGTTGGAAAGGAAGTTGAGGCCGTCTAAGTTTTCGGGATCCTCTTCGATAAAGAAGTCCTGCTTGGGCTTCTGGATATCCATAAAGGTCTCAAACATGATCCGGGAGCCGTCCTGGATGAACTGCCCCAGAGAGTGCAGGTCGGTGGAGAAGATCACGGAAGAGGGGTAAATGCCCTTGTTGTCCTTGCCTTCGCTTTCGCCGAAGAGCTGCTTATACCACTCGGCCATCATGGCAAAGCAGGGATCAAAGCTGGCCATGATCTCCACGCTCTTGCCCTTCTGATACAGGGCGAAGCGGGTGGCGGCGTACTGATAGCACTCGTTTTTCTCCAGATCGCTGCAGTTATAAGCTTCCTGAGCGGCTTTGGCACCGTCCATCAGCTTCTGGATGTCGCAGCCGGCAGCTGCGATGGGCAGCAGACCCACGGCGGTCAGCACGGAGTAGCGTCCACCCACATCGTCGGGAACGACGAAGGTGGCGTAGCCTTCCCGGTCGGCCAGTTCTTTCAGGGTGCCTTTCGCCTTATCGGTGGTGCAGTAGATCCGCTCTTTTGCGCCCTCTGCGCCGTATTTTTTCTCAAGCAGCGCCTTGAACACCCGGAATGCCAGAGCCGGCTCGGTGGTGGTACCGGACTTGGAAATGACGTTCACTGCAATGTCCTTGCCCTCACAGATGGAGAGCAGCTCCTGCAGATAGGAGGGGCTCACGCTGTTTCCGGCAAAATAGATGTCGGGGGTGTCCTTTTTCAGGTTGTTGTAAAGAGGCGATCTCAGAAGCTCGATGGCAGCACGGGCGCCTAAGTAGGAGCCGCCGATGCCGATGACGACCAGGATGTCCGCCTGCTTCTGGATCTTCTCCGCCGCCTTCTGGATCCGGGAAAATTCCTCCCGATCGTAGTTGGTGGGAAGCTCCACCCAGCCTAAGAAGTCGTTCCCAAGGCCCGTATGATTGTGCAGGGATTCGTGAGCGGCCTTAACGGCGCCGGACAGTGCGCCCAGCTCGTGATCCGCCATGAAACCCTTTAAGTAAGTCCGATTCAAATGGATTGCCATGAAGATTCCTCCGATGCGAATTGAGTTGTTTGGTATGGTTCTATTGTACTACAGAAGCCCCGTGCTTTTCAACCGCTTTTTATGAATTTTGTTAAAAATATTGCGGTCAAGTCCTACAAAAGCTCCGAAAGATCGGCGATTTCCCAGTTGGGGGAAGCCTTTCCCGCCCGGGGCTTTCCTTCCGGATTCAGCCAGCAGCTGTCTACCCCGGCATTGGCTGCCCCGGCAATATCCGAAGTCAAAGAATCCCCTACCAGCAGGATGTCTGTCCGATCCGGCTCCCCGATCTGCCGGAGCACATAATCGAAATAGGCTTTCTGGGGCTTGGCAGCTCCTGCTTCCTCCGAGACAAAGATCCCGGAAAGGAACGGTGCGATCGCCGACTCCCGGAGCCTGCGCTTCTGCACCCGGGTGATGCCGTTGGTGGTCAGATAAAGGGTGCTGGTCTTTTTGAGTTCCCGGCAGACCTCGTAAGCCCCCGACAGCAGGTAGTTCCCTTCCGCCAAAGCGTCCGGGTACTCCTCCGTGCCCATTTTCACCGGGTCGTACGCGATCCCCCGCTCCTTAAAAAGCTCCTCGAACCGCTTGACCTGCAGCCGCTCCTTCGTGACCTCGCCCCGCTCCAGCTGCCGCCAGAGCCCTTCGCTGATCTCCCGGTATTGCTCCAGTACACCCTCATCGAAAGGAAACCCATGGACGGCAAAGGCCTTCCGCAATCCTTCCCGTTCCGCTTTCCGGAAATCGAAAAGGGTCTCGTCTGCATCTAAAAAATAGATGGGATAGCGTTTCATCTTTCCCTCCGTTAAAACAGCATGGCAACGCCGGTGCTCACGGCACTTAAAACGATCAGGAGCGCCAGAACCAGACAAACGATCCGGATCGTTTTCTTTTTTACACCCCGCATGATGTTCCCTCGTTTCTTTTGGATTGCTTTCATTATACTCCCGGGCACCCTTAAAAATCAATGCAGGGTTTGTAAACAAAAAGCCCCGTGCAGATCTCTCTGCACGGGGTCTCCGGTGTTTTGTTACACGAGCTCGATGATGGCCATCTCCGCTGCGTCGCCGCGACGGGGGCCGATCTTGACGATGCGGGTATAGCCGCCGCCAATGCCCTTTTCAGCCTTGCGAGCCTTGTACTTG
>USLH01000183.1 GCA_900555435.1 uncultured Oscillospiraceae bacterium
CATGAACGAGAACTACGCCAAGGACATTTCCCGCAAGATCCGCAGCAGCATCCACGCACAGATGCGCAGCGGCACCTATCTGCCTTCGTCCGGCAGTATCCCTTACGGTTATCTCCGGAACGCTGCTGCCGCGTCCTATGATATTGATGAGGAAGCCGCTGTGCTTGCGGCTGACCTCTGCACCGCCGACCCGGAGCCCTTTCAGGCCGCACTCCTCGATAAGCGCCGCCGCATAGGCGCCTTCCGGGCGCTTGAAGGTGCTGCCCGCACTGGGAAATTCCAGCGGCTGCTTGCTCCGGCGCTTCTCCATCAACTCGTCCATTCTCGCCCGGATGGCGTCCGGATCGCCTTTTTGGAGCTTCAGTGCCGCCCGGACGATACAGAGGGATTTTCCTGTATAAAAGCTCTTCCGATAGGAAAACTGCAGCTCCTCCCCGCTTAAACGGAAGAGGTTCCCCTCCCCGTCCACATGCTCGCACCAGAGGACCACGTCCTTCATCTCGCCGCCGTAAGCCCCGGCGTTCATATAAACGCCGCCGCCTACCGTCCCGGGGATGCCCCAGGCAAACTCCAGCCCGGAAAGTCCCGCATCCAGCGCCGCCCGGCAGAGCTTCATCAAAGGTGCCCCCGCCTCGCAGACCAGGGTCTCCCCGTCCGTCTGCAGCTCCACTTTGGAAAAATCCGATCCCAGCACTACCACAATGCCGGAGACCCCCTCATCGGGGATCAGGAGGTTGGAGCCTTTTCCCATAAACCAGATCGGGGCAAACCCCGACAGAGTCTTCCGGATCCAGCAGATTTCCGGAATGCTCCTGGGCTTTAAAAGCACCGCCGCCGGTCCGCCGATACGGAAGGTGGTGTAATCCTTCATCCTTGCGTCAAAAAGGCAGGCACAGCCCGCTTCTTCGCAGAGGGTGCGGAGGATCTCGCTTCTCTGTTCCATAGTACCTCCCATCGAAAATTTCGCCCGGACCGGCTGCTTCGACCGGTCCGGGCGGCACTTGCGGTATCCCGCTTCTTATTCGTACAGCTTCCAAAGGAATGCAGCGCCGATGGTGCCGGCGTCGTTGCCCAGAGCACAGGTGCCCAGCTTCGTGGAAGCGTAGCCGGCGATGCCGTAGCTTTCCTTGGCGATGATCTCCCGGAGGGGAGCCAGCAGGGTCTCGCCTTCCTTGCAGATGCCGCCGCCGATGAGAAGGACTTCCGGCTGGAAGACGTTTACGAAGTTGGAAAGGCCGCAGCCCAGATAGCCGATGTACTCGTCAACGACCGCCTTGCCCACAGGATCGCCCAGACGCATGGCATCGAATGCGGTCTTGCCGTTGACTTCGTCCAAGGTCTTTGCCACTTCCCAGAGCTTGGAATCCTTATGGGCTTCCATGGCTTCCTTGGTCATATTGATAAGGCCGGTAGCGGAAGCGTAGGCTTCCAGGCAGCCTTTCCGGCCGCAGGTGCACTGCCGGCCGTTATAAACGATGACGTCGTGGCCCAGCTCTGCGCCGAAGTGATTGAAGCCGCCGTAGATCTTGCCGTCGATGATGATACCGCCGCCGACGCCGGTGCCCAGAGTCACGACGATCACGTCGCTGTAGCCCTTTGCGCCGCCGGCAAGAGCTTCGCCGTAAGCCGCCACGTTGGCGTCGTTTTCCACATAAATCTTCTTGCCGATCCGCTCTTCCATATACTTGCGGAGAGGGGTGTTCCGGAACTGCAGGTTGTTGGCGTAAACGATGGTGCCGGTAGCCGGATCCACGGAGCCGGGGGTGCCTACACCGACGGAAGACACGTCGTCCATAGTCAGGCCGGCTTTGGCAAGGGCTTCGTTTGCGCACTGGGTCATCCGATCTGCGACCAGCTCCGGATTACCCGCCGCATCAGCGGAGTCCACCATGGCCTTTGCCACGATCTGATAGTTTTCATCCACAACGCCGGCCTTCACGAAGGTGCCGCCCAAATCGATTCCAATATAGTAGCTCATGTTCTGTTCCTCACTTTTTTATAAATTTTGCGCCCGGAAGATCCCGGACGGAAGAGGCAGGTCAGAAATCCCACTCTTTTACGATGTCCCCGTTTCCCTCTACCGGCATCCCCAGCTTTTTGAGAAGCTCCTGCGCTGCGTTGTAGCCCATCTTTTTCTGGCGGTTGTTCATAGCCGCCACTTCTAAGATGATGGCAAGATTCCGGCCGGGCTTTACAGGGATGGTAAGGGAAGGAACCTTGTTCCCGAGGATGGTGGTGTACTCATTCTCGATGCCCATGCGGTCATAGGTCTTGTTGGGGTCCCAGTGCTCCAGATTGACGACCATGTCGATCTTCTCGGTGGTCTTGACCGCTCCCATGCCGAAGAGCCGGCGGGCGTTGATGATGCCGATGCCCCGGAGCTCCACGAAGTGGCGGATGTTTTCCGGAGAGGTACCTACCAGGCTCTTATTGGATACTCGGCGGATCTCCACGGCATCGTCGGCGATCAGGCGGTGGCCCCGCTTGACCAGCTCGATGGCCGTTTCGCTTTTACCGACGCCGGAATCGCCCAAGATCAGTACGCCTTCGCCGTACACCTCCACCAGCACGCCGTGCCGGGTGATGCGGGGAGCCAACTCCAGGTTCAGCACGCTGATCAGACTGCCCATCAGGGTGCAGGTCATCTCGTTGGAGCGGAGCAGGGCCACCCCGTGCTTCTGAGCCAGTTCCAGCATCTCAGGAAATGGTTCCAGTTCCTCACTGCGGCAGACGATGACAGCCGGAGGCTGCTGGCCGAACAGCTGGTCCAGACGCTCGTACCGCTTCTCGGCAGAAAGACCAGAAAGGAAGTTCATTTCGGCCAGACCCAGGATCTGCAGCCGGAGCTTATCAAAGTAATCATAGTATCCGGCAAGGAACAGGCCCGGGCGGTTGACCTCCGCAATCTCGACATTGATCTCTTCCAGCCCTTTCGGGGTGTAGACCACATCCAGAC
>USLH01000184.1 GCA_900555435.1 uncultured Oscillospiraceae bacterium
TGGTCGGTGAGGATGGAGTTCTTCTTCTGATAGCCGGCAATGACGACCTCAACGGACTCTTCCAGATCCTCCTGAATTACAGCATCCCGGCCGCAGCGTACCGCCCGGAGTGCCGCTTCGTTGACGATGTTGGCAAGCTCTGCACCGGATGCGCCGGCGGTCGCCCGAGCCACTGCGTTAAAGTCGATGCCGTCCGCCATTTTCACATCTTTTGCGTGGACTTTTAAGATTGCTTCCCGTCCCGCCAGATCGGGCAGCTCCACCGGTATCCGTCGGTCAAACCGACCGGGCCGCAGCAGAGCCGGATCCAACGAATCCGGACGGTTGGTGGCTGCAAGGATGACCACGCCTTTCTTGCCGTCAAAGCCATCCATTTCGGTCAGCAGCTGGTTTAACGTCTGCTCCCGCTCATCGTTTCCGCCCATCATACCGGCATCCCGTTTTTTGCCGATGGTATCGATCTCATCGATGAAGACGATACAGGGTGCTTTTTCCTGAGCTTGCTGGAACAGATCCCGCACCTTAGCAGCACCCATGCCTACGAACATCTCCACGAATTCCGAACCGGAAATGGAGAAGAAGGGCACCTTCGCTTCCCCGGCGACCGCCTTCGCAAGCAGGGTCTTACCGGTGCCGGGTGGGCCTACAAGCAGGGCGCCTTTCGGCATGGAAGCGCCGATGCTTTCGTATTTCTGGGGATTGTGAAGGAAGTCGACAATCTCCTTCAGTGCTTCCTTTGCCTCATCTTCGCCGGCCACGTCGGCAAAGGTCTTTCCGGTCTGCGCCTCTACATAAACCTTGGCGTTGGCTTTTCCGAAGCTCATGGAGTTGGGACCGCCCATCCGCTTCTGCAGATACCGCATCATCCAGGATCCGACCAGCGTCATCAGAAGGATCGGCAGGATCCAGCTTAAAAAGAAGGCAAGCAGCGGGCTGGTCTTCTCATAGACCCGTCCGAAATCCACTCCCGCATCAATCAGACGGTTTGTAATGTCCTGATCCGGCATGGTAACGGTAGAATACAGATATGGATCCTTCTCATCGGAAGGCGAAAAAAGAATCTGATCGTCTTCATATTGGACGGTGCTGATCTTTCCATCGTTCAGCATGGATAAAAAGGTGTTGTAGCTGACTTCCTTGACCCGCATATTCTGCATCATGGGAAGGAGCAGGGAGTTGAGGATCATTAAGATCAAAAGACAGACCACAGCATAATAGATCAAAGGTTTTTTGGGGGTCTTCTGTTCATTCATCGGAATAGCTCCTTTCTGTTAGTTTTATGGTACACGGATTTTGCTTTTTTGTCAACAAAAAAATGTTAACGTTTCCAAAAATTTTCCTTTTTTCCCTTTTCTCTTCCGTCCCGGCTTTTTTCATTGACAGCCGCCGGATTTTCTTCTATAATAAATAAAAGCAAGTTGTAAAGTAGAATTAACAAAGTTCACACCCATAAACATTGGAGGATTTTCCTATGACATTGGATCAACTGAAGCCCGGCTGCAGCGGGACCATCTCGGTCGTCGGCGGAGAAGGCGCTTTGCGGCGGCGTCTTCTGGATATGGGGCTTACGCCGAAAACGAAAGTAACCGTCCGGAAAGTAGCCCCCATGGGGGACCCCATCGAACTGTTCCTCCGCAGCTATGTGCTGACCATCCGCAAGGACGATGCGGCAAAGATCGAACTTCAGGAAGAGTTCAACGTCTGACCTGAACAGAAAGGAAACCTTTATGAAACTGCTTTTCGCCCTGGCCGGCAATCAGAACAGCGGCAAAACCACCCTCTTCAACCGCCTGACCGGCAGCAACCAGCACGTCGGAAACTTCCCAGGTGTTACGGTAGAAAAAAAGGAAGGCCCGATCAAAAAACACCCGGATGCCGTCGTTGTCGACCTTCCCGGCATCTATTCCCTCTCTCCCTACACTTCGGAAGAGATCGTGACCCGGGACTTCATCTTAAAAGAACACCCCAACGGCATCATCAATATCGTAGACGCCACCAACATCGAGCGGAACCTCTATCTTTCCCTGCAGCTGATAGAGCTGGGGATTCCCATGGTCATTGCCCTGAACATGATGGACGAGGTCCGCGCCAGCGGGAACTCCATTGACGTGGCGAAGCTCTCCGAAGAATTGGGCGTGCCGGTGGTCCCCATTTCCGCAGGAAAAAATGAGGGCATCGACGAATTGGTGGACGTGGCGATCCGCACGGCGGAAGCCAAGCAGACACCTCTGAAATACGACTTCTGCGAAGGTGAAGTACATAAAGCCATCCATGCCATCGCCCATATCGTAGTGGACCAAGCGGCGGACGCCGGCCTCCCCCTGCGTTTTGCCTCCACCAAGCTGGTGGAGGGCGACGAACCGACTATGGCGCTTCTCAATCTGGACGAAGATCAGAAGCACATTATCGAACACATCATCGAGGATATGCAGGATGAGCTGGGCACCGACCGGGAAGCGGCTCTGGCAGACATGCGGTACAGCTTCATCGAAAAGGCCTGCGCCCGCTGCGTCATCAAGCATCAGGAAACGAAAGAACAGATCCGCTCGGAGCGCATCGACCGGATCCTGACCGGGAAATATCTGGGCATCCCGATCTTTCTGGGGATCATGCTCGTCATCTTCTGGCTCACCTTCACGGTGCTGGGCGCACCCCTGCAGAATCTTCTGAATCGGGGGATCCAAGCCGCTTCTCAGGCATTGGATCGTGCCATGGCCGCCGGCGGAGCCAGCGACTGGATCCGGAGCCTTGTGATCAACGGCATCTGTGCCGGTGTCGGAAGCGTGCTCTCCTTCTTGCCGATCATCGTGCTGCTCTTCTTCTTCCTCTCCCTGCTGGAGGACAGCGGGTACATTACCTCCTACTGGGGCGATGAAGCGGTCGGAGCC
>USLH01000185.1 GCA_900555435.1 uncultured Oscillospiraceae bacterium
GGACCCTGTTTCTTTGAAATTCGGCAATTCAGAATCATAGACGAAAACCCTTGAAATGTCAAGAAAAATGCCCAATTTTGTCGGGCGTTTTTCATAAGTTTTAAATAGAGAGCGTCTGTGGAAAATATTTCTCCCGGAACGGGACGGTTTCCACAGTGAATTCTTTGCCTTTCAGGTAGTTCAGCGTACCGGCATCCGTGGGAAAATCAAAGCGCAGTTTATAGGAGTAAAGGGCCTGCCGGGTTTCGTGATAGCGGCGGTTCACGTCGCCCCTGCCGTACTTGCCGTCTCCCAGCAGGGGGCAGCCGATCTCCGCCATGGAGACGCGGATCTGATGGGTACGGCCTGTCAGAAGACGGCACTCCACCAGAGACAGCCCGCCCCGGCTTTCCAGCGTCCTGTAAAGCGTGACGGCGGTTTTTCCGCCGGGAACCGGCTTATGGAAAAAGCGGACTTCCTTTTTCTTTTCGTCCTTCAGCAAAAAGCCCTCAATCCGCCCCTCCGGCCGCTTGGGACGGCCCACGGTGATGCAGAGATAGAACTTTTCCAGCTCATGAGCCCGGATCTTCTCATTGATGATCCGCAGCGCCTCGGCGTTTTTGGCGGCAATAACAATGCCGCCGGTGTTGCGGTCAATACGGTTGCACAGAGCCGGGGCAAAGGCGTTTTCCCACTTGGGATTCCATTCCCGCTTCTGGTAAAGATATGCCTGAATGTGGTTGATGAGGGTATTGACTTTTTCCGTTTCGTCCGCATGGACGGACATACCGGGACGCTTGTCCACCAGCAGCAGATTTTCGTCCTCGTAAACAATGTTCAGCTGGGGCTTGAACACGGTGAGAAAGAGATTTTCTTCATTGGGCTTGTCAAAGAACTCATCATTGATGTATAATTGAAGAATATCGCCGGTCTCCAGCCGCACATCCCGTTTGGATCCTTTTCCGTTGACTTTGATCCGCTTCAGGCGGATGTACTTTTGCAGCAGGGCAGGGGGGAGGAGAGGGAGATTCTTGGCTACAAACCGATCCAGCCGCTGTCCGGCGTCGTTTTTTCCAATGGTAAATTCACGCATGGTATCATCCGTTTCTTTCGTTGTTTGGTCTCATCATACCTGTTTTTCACCGGCTTGTAAAGCGTCGGAAAGGCGGAAATTGAAAAGCCTGTGTCTGCACAGGCGCTGTTGGATTTTCCATTCCACTTAAAATTCCGTCATATTTTCGGCATTTTGAAAAAACTGGCGGAAAATCAAAAAAATTGTTTGACATTAGGAGAACAATCCCTTATAATACTAAACGTGTCATTGCGAGGTAGCTTATGCTCATTGACGTAAAACCTATTCTGCATACCCCCGGCGGAGAGCGGACATTTCAGTTTGAACTGGATCTGTCCGACATGGAATTCGCAGGGCGGTATCCCATCAGCCGGCCTGTCATTGTGGAGGGCGTGGTTCGGAACCGGGCGGAGCTTCTCAGTCTGGAGCTGACGGCATATACCACTCTGGATGCCGTATGCGACCGCTGCGGCAAGAAGTTCACACAGGAGAAGGCTGTATCCTACAGCTGTATTCTGGCGGAGGAACTCCAGAACGAGGACAGCGATGAGATCGTTCTTCTGGAGGACGGTCAGGTGGATGCCGGTGAGTTGGCCCGTGAGGCGTTCATTCTCGAAATGGACACAAAAACTCTGTGTTCTGAAGATTGCAAGGGGCTTTGCCCCCGCTGTGGTGCCGACCTGAATCTGGGACCCTGTTCCTGCAAAAAGGAAGTAGATCCCCGTCTGGCGGTCCTTGCAAAGCTTTTGGAGAACAAATAAAGTATAAATAAGGCCGCCTGGCCTTTGTAGATCAAGGAGGTGTCACAATGGCAGTACCTAAGGGAAAAGTATCCAAAGCAAGACGCGATAAGAGACGCAGCTCCACCTGGAAGCTGGCTGTCCCCGGTCTCGTTGCATGCCCCAAGTGCGGTGCTCTGCACCTGCCTCACAGAATGTGCCAGGAGTGCGGCAGCTACAATGGCCGTGAGGTCAAGGTTGTCAAGTCCGTGGCGGCGAAGTAAGAGACAAATGCTTGCTTTAGGAGGGAAGAGAATTCTTCCCTCCTTTCCTTTATGCACGGAATCGGATCAATACGCCGTGAAAATCCCTGTTTTCCCTTGCTATCCATGGGAATTGCGGATATAATAAATGTAATTTGATTTCTTGAGCCGGGCATTTCCGGCCTGCCGCCGCACAGCGGCGTATCGGGGCGGCCTGCACCGGACAAAGCTGCCCAGAAAAGGAGTACCTTATGTCGAAACCTATCATCGCCATTGTGGGCCGTCCCAATGTGGGCAAGTCCATGCTGTTCAATAAGATCATCGGCCGACGGCTGTCCATTGTGGAGGACACCCCCGGCGTCACGCGGGATCGTATTTACGGGGAGAGCGACTGGCGCGGCCGGAAGTTTACCCTCATCGATA
The DNA here is from genome assembly GCA_900555435.1 of uncultured Oscillospiraceae bacterium. Classification (GTDB taxonomy): domain Bacteria; phylum Bacillota; class Clostridia; order Oscillospirales; family Ruminococcaceae; genus Merdivicinus. The sequence continues at coordinate 2,457 of USLH01000185.1, forward strand.
CCGGCGGCATTGAGCCGCGAACCGATAACCAGATTCTGGCCTTTATGCGCTCTCAGGCGCAGATCGCCATCGATAACGCTACGGTGATTGTGTTCCTGTGCGACATCAAAACCGGCATGACTGCCTCGGACCAGGAGGTAGCTTCCATGCTCCAGCGCTGCGGCAAGCCGGTGGTGCTGGCAGTCAACAAGGTAGATCAGGGGCAAAGCCCGGATATCTATGAATTCTACAATCTGGGGCTGGGCGACCCCATCGCGGTTTCCGCCATCCACGGCCACGGCACCGGCGACCTGCTGGATGCTTGCGTGCAGTACTTCCCGCCGGAGGACGAGGAGG
>USLH01000186.1 GCA_900555435.1 uncultured Oscillospiraceae bacterium
CCAGCCCCGCCGGCCTGTTCGTTTACGCCTTTATCATTATGGTCCTGGTGATCGTGATCAACTTCTCCTTTGGCCGGTCCCGCCATGGCCGGGCGGTCATCGCCATCCGGGAGGATGAGATCGCAGCGGAATCCATGGGCATCAACACCACCCGCAGCAAGGTGACCGCCTTCATCATCGGCGCTTTTTTTGCCGGCGTGGCTGGGGCGCTTTATGCCACCTACTTCCCCCGGATCAAGCCCGATACCTTCGGGTTTATGAAATCCGTGGACATTCTGGTCATCGTGGTGTTCGGCGGGCTGGGAAGCATCACCGGCTCCATCTTAGGCGCCATCGTACTGGGATTTATCTCCATGTTCCTGTCCAGCTATACGGAGCTGCGGATGGTGCTTTACGCACTGCTGCTGGTCATTATCATGATCTTCCGGCCCCAGGGGCTGATGGGATCGAAGGAGTTCTCCATCGCTATGTTCAAACGGGCAGGGGATCGGATCTCCGGGCTGTTCCGCAAAAAAGAAAAAGAGGAGAAGGTGTGAGTGATGCCGATTTTAACTGTTGAAAAGCTGACCAAATCTTTCGGCGGACTGACGGCCGTCTCCAATGTTAATATGGTTTTGAACGAAGGGGAAATGGTAGGTCTGATCGGGCCTAACGGCGCAGGCAAGACTACCGTGTTTAACCTTCTCACCGGCGTTTACAAACCCACCTCCGGTACGGTCACCCTGACCCGGAACGGAACGGATCAGGTGATCTCCGGTCGGAAGCCCTGCGACATCTGCAAGCTGGGGCTGGCAAGAACGTTTCAGAATATCCGGCTTTTTAAGGATCTGACGGTGCTGGATAACGTGCGGATCGCCATGAACAAGGACGTAAAGTACGGGCTTGTTTCCTCGTTTCTCCACCTTCCGACGTATCAGAAAGAGGAAAAGCGGCTGGAAGAGGCCGCCATGGATCTTTTGAAGCTGATGAAGCTGGATCATAAGAAGGACGAGCTGGCGAAGAACCTGCCTTACGGCGAGCAGCGGCACTTGGAAATCGCTCGTGCCATGGCGACGAACCCGGCGCTGCTTTTGCTGGACGAACCGGCAGCCGGCATGAACCCGGCGGAAACGGCAGAGCTTACGAATCTGATCGCCTTTATTCGGGAGCATTATCACCTGACCATTCTTCTGATTGAGCATGATATGTCACTGGTCATGAAGATCTGCGAACGGATCTATGTTCTGGACTACGGTATGGTCATTGCCAACGGCACGCCCGATGAGATCAAGAGCAACCGCAAGGTCATCGAAGCCTATCTGGGGGAGGACGTAAACCATGCTTGAAATAAAAGATTTAAACGTCCATTTCGGCGTGATCCACGCTTTGAAGGGCATTTCCCTGACCGTCAACGACGGGGAGATCGTCACCCTGATCGGCGCAAACGGCGCCGGAAAAACCACCACCCTCCGGACGATCTCGGGACTGAAAAAGCCCACCTCCGGCAGCATCCTTTTAGACGGCAAGGACATCACCCACACTTCCCCCAGAGATCGGGTGAAAATGGGTATGTCTCAGGTGCCGGAAGGCCGGCGGGTCTTCCCGGATATGACGGTTTTGGAAAATCTGGAGCTGGGCGCTTACCTGCGCCGGGATCGGGCGGGGATTGCCGAAGACCTCAAAATGGTCTATGAGCGTTTTCCCCGTCTGGCGGACCGGAAGCGGCAGGCGGCTGGCACTTTGTCCGGCGGCGAGCAGCAGATGCTTGCCATGGGCCGGGCGCTGATGAGCCGTCCGAAGATCCTCTTCCTCGACGAGCCGTCCATGGGCTTGGCGCCTCTCCTGGTGCAGGAGATCTTCGACATCATCCAGGACATCAACAAAAGCGGCACCACCGTCCTTTTGGTGGAGCAGAACGCCAGTATGGCGCTGCAGATCGCCAATCGGGCGTATGTCATGGAGACCGGTTCCATCGTGCTCTCCGGAACCGGCGAGGAGCTTTCCCACAGCGACGATATTAAAAAAGCATATTTAGGGGGTTAACGTTATGTTCGTCAAAACCAAAATGACCGCAAATCCGTTTATCATCTCCCCAGATCAGACCATTCCGGACGCCCATGAGATCATGCAGCAGTATGGGGTCAAGCGCCTTCCCGTGGTGAAAAACGGCAAGCTGGTAGGCGTCGTTTCCAAAGAGGATATCGCTCACGCCTCGCCTTCCAAGGCGACTACCTTCAGCGTAGGCGAGCTGACCTATCTGCTGGCCAAAACGAAGATCAGCAAGGTCATGGTGAAGAACCCCATTACGATTTCCCCGGACGCCCTTCTGGAAGAAGCGGCGACGCTGATGCGGGATCATGACATCGGCTTCCTGCCGGTCATGAAGAACGATAAGCTGGTGGGCATCATCACCCAGAGCGACATTCTCGACTCCTTTATCGACATTCTGGGCTTCCGTGAGCCCGGCACCCGCTTCACCGTAGAAGCGGACGATGAGCCCGGCATGATGTCCAAGGCCACCGGTATCATCAGCGAACACGGCGCAAACATCACCCACATGGCGGTTTACCGGGGCGAAAACGGCAAGAGCACCATGGTCATCGGCATCAACTCGTTAAACGTCGACGAGATTGAAAGTGCCATTGAGGCTGCCGGATTCCGGGTTCTTTATAAGCTGCAGAACAAAAATAAATGAGTATGAAAAAGGCGGGCCCTTCCCTCGCCTCCTAATAAGAAAACATAAGAAAGTCAGTAAAATCAATGTTTT
>USLH01000187.1 GCA_900555435.1 uncultured Oscillospiraceae bacterium
CAAGGAGAATCCGGGGGACGAAATTCACAGGTTTCGCCGAAATTTCGAGCCTGTTTACGTGTAGCGAGCAGCAGCGGATCAGGCTGTGTCTGTGCGGAGTTTATCTGGGAAGCAGGGTTGTGGGTCGGCAATAAGAAAGCCCTTCTTTTGCTATTCGAAAATTGCGGCGAATGGCAAAAGAAGGGCTTGGTCATTTGCATTTAGCGGAAAGGGTTCGCTTCCGTATTAGACTGCAGAGGCGCAGCGCTGTTTGGCAAGCGGAAAACCTGTGTAAGGAATTAAGCCGTACCGATAAGACGCATGGCTGATCGGACGGTTTATGATTCCAGGTCTGTCGAGAGAGTATTGCTGTATGTCCAAAAGACAGTTTGTACGAGGCGGCTTTTGTTAAAATCGAAGTCACTGAGGGATTTTTCCGTTTTTATATTCGGCGCCCAAAATCTCCATGGCTTTCATGATAGGACGCATAGACTCCCCAAGTTCCGAAAGGGCATATTCAACCCTCGGCGGGACCTCGGGATAAACAGTACGGGTGATGATCCCGTCGGCCTCCATCGAGCGCAGGGTGTCCGTCAGCACCTTTTGGCTGATTCCCTCCAAGTTTTTTTCCGTTCATTGAACCGCCACGGACGCACCAGCAGGTTTCGCATGATCAGCAGCTTCCACTTGCTGCCGATCATCTGGACAGTGGTAGCTACCGGGCAAGCCGGGAGTTCTTCTTTGGTCAACAGATACAGCACCTCTTTCCGGATGTTACATTCATGTTATAGTGCAGCATACCCGGTTCAAGAAAATGATCCGGCTGTCCGGCAAGGCGGCGCCTGCGGAAAGTCAGGAGAAAAAAATCAACACGATATTTGCAGAACAGCCGTATTTAGCCAATGTTTATCCCGAAGATACTCGGAATATCGGCATTATTTTTGAGCTGAAGGATTTCACTATCGAATCCTTCAATTTGGGCGTGAAGCCCATCTTCCGTGAGGTTTATGCGGTTGGGCAGGCGAAAACCGAGAAAAAGGGCTATCGTATCACCGATGCGTGCATCGGCTGCGGTACCTGCCTGAACCACTGCCCGCAGAAGTGCCTTGTTTCCGGCGAACAATACACCATTCAGCCGAAGCATTGCCTCCATTGCGGGGCCTGCTATGAAAACTGTCCGGTAAAGGCAGTGGAAAAATTATGAATCAAGCACAGCGACGGCTGTTTTTGATCCGGTCGCTTTTGAAAGAGAAAACAGAATATCGGGATATTGCTATTCCGACAGAGCCGGAGAGCCAGCGTCAGCTTCTGCGTGGTCTGATGAATATTCGCTTCCCGCAGAGCATTGGCGCGGATTTCCTGAAAATGCAGGACGCCTATCTGCATGGCGAAAATGCGGCAAGGGGCATCACCGATGTTGCCGACCTCACACCCATCCGGCCGGGTCTGTATCTCTGGCAGGGAAATATAACCACACTCAAATGCGATGCCATCGTCAATGCGGCAAACCCCGGCATGACCGGCTGCTATATTCCGACCACCGCTGCATCGACAACGCCATTCACACCTTTGCAGGCGTGGAGCTGCGGCTTGCCTGTGCGGAACGGATGGAACAGCAGGGCTATCCGGAACCCACCGGACAGGCGAAAATCACGCCCGCATTCAATCTGCCCTGCCGCTATGTGCTGCATACGGTCGGTCCGATCATCAGCGGTCGAGTAACCAAAGAGGACAAAGAACTGCTCGCCTCCTGCTACCGCTCCTGCTTGGAGCTGGCAGCAGAAAACAAGCTGGAAAGCGTAGCGTTCTGCTGCATTTCCACGGGGGAGTTTCATTTCCCCAACGAACTGGCGGCAGAAATCGCGATTCGGACGGTCAAAGATTTTCTCAAAACACAAACCAGTGTCAAGAAGGTGATCTTCAATGTTTTCAAGGCTTTGGACAAAGCCATCTACGAAAAGCTGCTCGGAGCAGCTTGAGCGGCTGCAGACGGCTTTGCAGGCCTGCGATGCCGTGGTGATCGGTGCCGGGGCAGGTCTTTCCACCTCTGCCGGATTTGTTTACGCCGGCGAACGGTTTGAAAAGTACGGTATCAAGGATATGTATTCCGGCGGCTTTTATCCCTTTGCCACGCCGGAGGAGCATTGGGCGTATTGGAGCCGGTATTCTACATCAACCGTTATCAGAACGCACCCAAACCGGTCTATGAAAGCCTTTTGAAGCTGGTACAGGACAAGGATTATTTTGTCATCACAACGAATGTTGACCACTGCTTTCAGAAGGCGGGCTTTGACAAAAAGCGGCTGTTCTATACGCAAGGAGATTACGGCCTGTTCCAATGCAGTGAGCCGTGCTGTCAGGAGACTTTCGATAACGAAGCCGTGATCCGTGAAATGGTCAAGCGGCAGGAGAATATGAAAATACCATCTGAACTTCTGCCGGTCTGCCCTCACTGTGGCAAGCCTATGACCATGAATCTCCGCTGCGATGATACCTTTGTGGAGGACGAAGGCTGGCACAGAGCAGCGGAGCGGTATGAGAACTTTCTCCGCACCAGAAGTGGGCAGAGCA
>USLH01000188.1 GCA_900555435.1 uncultured Oscillospiraceae bacterium
CGCGGATCACGCGCTCCATGCGGGAGAAGCCGATGCGGAACTGGTTCTGCAGCAGTTCGCCCACGGGACGGATGCGCCGGTTGCCCAGATGGTCGATGTCGTCCACGGTGCCGAGGCCGTAAGCCAGGCAGTTCATATAGTTCAGGGTAGCGATGATGTCGTCCTTGATGATGTGTTTGGGGATCAGGCGGTGGAGGTTCTGGCGGACCAGAGCGACCCGTTCTTCGTTGTCGTCGGTCTGCTCCAGGATCTCTTTCAGGACTTTGAAGCGGACTTTTTCGTTGATGCCCACTTCCGCCTTGTCAAGGTCGATGTAGCCGGCGATGTCCACCATGCCGTTGGAGATGACCTTGATGTCCTTGCCTGCCTCGGTGTGGATCAGAACGGTGTCCACGCCGGCCTGCTCGATCTCCCGGGCTTTTTCCCGGGTCAGCAGCTCGTCGGCCTCGGCAATGACCTCGCCGGTCAGCTCGTTGACCACTGGCGCTGCCAGAGTATGCCCGGCGATCCGGACAGCCAGACCCAGCTTTTTATTGTATTTGTAGCGACCCACCTTGGAAAGGTCGTACCGCCGCTCGTCAAAGAGCAGGGGAACCAAATGCTTGACGGCAGACTCCTGTGTGGGGGGCTCGCCGGGACGCAGCTTCCGGTAAACTTCCAGAAGGGCATCGTCGCCGTTCTTGGTGGTGTCCTTGCCGTTCAGGGTGGTCACGATGGTATCCTGATCGCCGAAAAGCTCCAGCACGTCGGCATCGGTGCCCATGCAGTCGGTCAGGGCGCAGCGGTAATCGTCCTGGATCTGCTCCACGGTCACATCGTCCCGAACCCGCAGCAGCGCACGGATAAACACCGTCACCGGGATCTTGCGGTTCTTGTCGATGCGGACGTAGAAAATGTCGCTGGAATCGGTCTCATACTCCAGCCAGGCGCCCCGGTTGGGGATGACCGTGGACTTGAAGAGCTTCTTGCCGGTCTTGTCGAAGGCCTCATCATAATATACGCCGGGAGAACGAACCAGCTGGGAAACGATGACCCGTTCCGCACCGTTGATGATAAAGGTGCCGCTCTCGGTCATCAGCGGGAAATTGCCCATGAAGATTTCCTGCTCGTTGACCTCGCCGGTCTCCTTATTGAGAAGCCGGGCCCGGACGTGAAGGGGTGCGTCATAGGTTACGTCCCGGACCTTGCATTCGGTCACCGAATATTTCGGGGTCTCGTCCAGCCGGTAATCGACAAAATCCAGAACGAGATTTCCGGTGTAGTCCGTGATGGCGGAAATATCGCTGAATACTTCCTTCAGCCCTTGCTTCAGGAACCATTTGTACGAATTGACCTGCACCTCGATCAAGTTCGGCATATCCAGCACTTCTCTGATACGCGCAAAGCTCATTCGAGTGTTCTTCCCGAGCTGCACAGGCTTGACATTCACCATAGGCTTAATCACTCCATTCATCTATTTCGAGAACGCAAAGCACAAGCTCCCCCTCCCTCGGGAATCAAAATTTCCAGAAGGACGGAAAACCTGTTGCTGATTACACTGTTCTCACACATCTCTTTGTGCAACAAATACAACTTTCTAACGAAAGTCAATTGATTTTTTGCACAAATCAACCCTATCAAAATGTATCAAGATTCACATTCCAAACCAACCAAGGCGGAATTATCCATTTTGATACAGTTTATCATTATACATCACTGTCAAGTGTTTGTCAACGGATAATTGTAAATATTTTTGAGGAACTTTTAAAGGAAGACCTTTCCATTTTTAGGATTATGGGCGGTTCAAGCGAAAATATGCATGTCCTTTCGGTCAGCTCTTTTCTTCCTCTTTTTCCCGGCCGTATTCTCTGGGGGAAACCCCTTTGATCCTCTTAAACACCCGGGAGAAATAAAGGGGGTCCCGGAACCCTACGGATGCGGCAATCTCCCCGATTGCCAGCCCGGTGTTCCGAAGCATGGCTGCCGCCTCCCCGATCCGGTAGCGCATCAGAAATTGTGCCGGCGCCATACTGAACTCCCGGGAAAAGACCCGGTAAAGATGGCTCTCGCTGATCCCCACGAAGTCCGCTACGTCGCAAATGGTGATGTCTCGACTGTAGTTCCTTCCGATAAAGCGGACGGCCTTATCCACATACTGCTTAGAGGTAGTCGGCTTTTCCCCGCCGGAAAGGCTCATCAACCCTCCGAGAAAAAGGTAGAGATACCCCAGCATCCGGGCTTCGTGAGCCGGAGTGCTGCCCCTTGCGTTGGTGATCCGGGTCAGCTGCTCCCGGATCGCATCGCCGTTTTCGGGATAGAGGAGCCGTTCCCCGTGGGCGAATCCCGTCAGGTTCACCAGCCGGTGGGCTTCCGTACCGTTAAACCCCACCCAATAATAGACCCACGGATCCTCCGGATCGGCGGTATAGGCGGTCAACTCCCCGGGGCGGATGAGAAAAAGCCCCCCGGATTCCACCCGGACTTCCCCCTCCGGCGTAGAAAGGGTTCCCTTCCCCTGGGTCACATAGTGGAAGAGGTAGTGA
>USLH01000189.1 GCA_900555435.1 uncultured Oscillospiraceae bacterium
TCAGCGCATATCCCGCCAACGCCCCGCTGGGAAGCAGCATTCCCGCCGCCGAAAGGATCCCCTGCCCTTCCAGGTTCCCGTAAAAGTAGCCCAGAGAAAGCCCCAATCCGATCCCACGGAACAGCAAAATGGCAATAGAAAACGGCTGCCCCACTGCGCTGAACCCGCAGAGAAACATTCCTAGAAGCAGCATAAGCCCCGCCCCTAATGATCGCAGCACGATCCATCCAAAGCTCTCCCCAGCCCGCCCCAAAAGGAATCCCCGGGTCAGTGAATCCATGGACTTCAGGGTTTCCGCATCCAGATCCGCCGCAAGAACGGCGCCATAGGCCACCCCCGCAAGGAAAAGCACAGCCAGTACCGTGGTCAGCCGACTGACCCTTTTGGGTGCTGCCGGCCGTGCCTGCTGCAAAAGCGAGCGGATTTCCTCCGGCTGCTCCGTTTCTGGACGTTTTTCTTCCGCGAACTGTTCCATTTTGATCCTTCCTTTTCCTTTTTGCTCCATCCTATGAAAGAAAAGGAAGGATTATGCGGACAAGGCAGAATGGTTATTCCGCCAGCTCGTAAGCCCGCTTCGTGCAGGCTTCGCAGCCCGCCAAAATCGCTTTTTCAAGGCCGTTTTCCCGGAAAGCGTCCAACCCTGCAATGGTCGTGCCGCCCTTGGAAGATACCATCTGGATCAGCTGATCCACCGAGTAGCCGGAGTGGTCGATCATATCCGCTGCGCCCCGCAGGGACTGGGAAAACAGCGCCAGAGCCGCATCCGTATCGATGCCCTCTTTCTCTGCATATGCAAGGAATCCCTTGGCAAACTCGTAAATAAACGCCGGGCTGCTGCCGTTGATGGCGATGATCGGCGACATCTGCTCCGGCTTGATCTCTTTTACCACGCCGGCACAGCGGAAAATTGCCTCCGCCGTAGCGAATTCCTCTTCCGATACAGGCGCTACCCGAGCCATGGCCGTTGCGCCCTTTCCCACCAGCAAGGGGGTGTTGGGCATGATCGGCACTACCTTTGCATCATACCCCAGCTCTTTCTTGATCCGCTGAGCCGGAACGCCCGCCGCAATGGACAGGAACACCCGATCCTTTTCCGGACAGGCGGCGACTGCCCCAAGCACTTCGCCGATGTTCTGAGGCTTCACCGAAAGGAGAATGTAATCCGCCTCCCGAACCACGTCGGCAATGGAAGGCTCCGCCTTCATGCCAACATCTGCCAGTGCAGCGGCCTTTTCCGAGGAAACATCATACCCGAAAAAGGCATATTCTCCTTCATATCCAGCAGCAACACCCCGAACGATGGCGGTAGCCATATTGCCGCACCCGATCACACCCAGCTTTAACATTTCGATCATCCTTTCCAAAATGCAGCGGCACAGCCTGAAGCCCCAGACCGTGCCGCCGTTTTGCAGTTTTTAAGCTCCTACCAAAAAGCAAAGCGGACGCATCGTGCTTTCCGCACCGATGCGCCCGCAAACCTTTCAAAGAACCTTTCAGTGCCGGATCCCGGAACCTACTCCGAGAACCCCACCCGGCATCCCGGCTGCCCCGTAAAGCAACAGCTTGACCGCCGCCGGTACCGCAGACATCGGCTCTGAAAAGAAAAGCCCAAGAACCAACACGCATCCGCCCAATAGCAGCCCGGCAGCTCCACCGATCAGCAACCCCTGTTTCTTCCGAAGCCGGGCCGCAAAAAATCCGGAAAAGAAACCGCCTGCTACCGCTCCGATGCGGGTAAACCACGGGATCACTCCACGGCTAAGTTCTGCCGTCGATAAAATCCCCGCTGCCAAAAGCATTAAAAGCGCCTCCGCTGCTGCCCCAGCCAGAAGGCCGATGGCCAGCGGTTTCCCCACTGCTTTCCAGCAACCGTTTTTGGTCTGCTTCTCCGATTTTGCTGCTTGTTCCATTTTCCTCCCGCCTTCCATGCCTTTACTGCAATGACTATGCGAGCGGACAGCGGATTATGCAGGCTTACGCCTCGGTGTCGTGAAGCGTTTCGTTGGACTGGATCGCCCAGCGTTTTACCCGGATCTTGCTCCGATCCGAACCGGTCTCGACCACAACGGTGTCCTCACGAAGGGAAACGACCCGGCCGACGATGCCGCCGCTGGTGGTGACTTCATCGCCTACCTGCAGGTTGTTGCGCATCTTCTGAGATTCCTTCTCCCGTTTTCTCTGGGGACGAATCAGGATAAAGTACATGGCAACGATGACCAGCAGAAGGGGCAGGAACTGGACCACGGCGATGAGCCAGGAGCCCTCTCCCGCGGCCGCAGCGGTGCTCTGGGTTTCCAGCAAAGCTGTAAGCATTCAAGATACCTCCAAATGGAATTTCGCAGCAGATCAAAAAGATCTGTTGACAATACTTTTATTATACGATACCCTTAAGGATTTTGCAAGAGGAAAGTTTGTCTGTTTTATGAATTTTTGTAGTACTATAATACATCTTGGACAGAGAAATAAAAAAAGGTTGAGAGAT
>USLH01000190.1 GCA_900555435.1 uncultured Oscillospiraceae bacterium
ACGAGGCCCAGGCTTCCTACCGGATCATGCCCATCTGCTGCTGCTTAGGCGAAGCGGCAGGCGCCGCCATTGCCGTTTGCGGCAAAAAAGACAGCGACGTAAAGAACATCGATATGCCCGCTTACCAGTCCTACTTAAAAGAGCACGGCCTTATCATCTGACCGCAAAATCACAAAAGTTCACCCCGGTTTCCGTCTGGAAGCCGGGGTGAATTCAATTTTTGGCGCCTTCCTCCGCTGCGGGGAGCAGGGCGCTCAAAAGCTCTTCCGCTTCCCGCAGCAGCTTTTCCGAATAGTGATCGCCTTCCGCGATCCGGTCCTCCAGATCCGATACACAGATCCACCCCAGATCCAGAAGCTCCAGCCGTTCGGCGGGAAGATCCTCTGGACAGTACCGGAACATCCGCAAAATCGCATCGGGACGCACCCAGATATCGGCGCTTTCCAGCCCCATCCGGAAGGCTTTACGGTAAAACTCCTTCGCACGATCCCGGTCTTTTACCGGCTCCCCGTACCAGAGAAGATCCCCCAGCTTGTAGGTGGCGGCCACGTCCCCCTGTTCCGATGCCTCTTCCCAGCACCGCCGTGCCTTTTCCTTATCCACCGGTACGCTTCGGCCGTAATAGTAGCAGTACCCTAAGTCGCTCAGCGCCGTGACGTTTCCCGCTGCCGCCGCTTTTTTATAGTATGCCACCGCCGTTTCATAATCGCCCGCCTGATACGCTTCGGCGCCCCGGTTCAGATCCTCGATGCCTTTTCCCATTTGAAAACCTCCTTATCATCCCACCGCCGGCTGGCAGGCGATCTGCGCAAACAGTTCGTCGAGCCGTCGTTCGTACATCTGGTTTGCCCTTCTCCGGGCATTTTCATAATACCGTTTTCCCCGCCTTGTCCGCCTGGGCAGTTTCCGGTAATCGTCCTCGATGACCTTTATGGCCTCGTCGTGTTTTTCCGCATACCGCACCAGCTTGTCCGGCTGGTACGCCGTCCCGGCGTCCCACTGCCGGTGGAACCGCCCGTTCCTCCGACATCTTTTCCCGGTTCTTATACCGGATCCGCCGGGCGTAGGGGCATCAATTTTCATGACAGACCTTTTCCTTGGAAAAAAACGCTGATCCAGACCGACATCTTACTCCCCCTCCTCTTCCAGATAGTCCCAATAATCCGACTCATCGGCAAACAGCAGATACCCGCCGTCTACCCATCCCATATACCCGTTGCTTACTGCGTATCCTTTCATATCTGCTGCCTCCTTTGAAGTTCTGTTTTTATTATAAAAGAAAAGCTGTCCAAAAAAACGGACAGCTCCCATAGACTTTCGCTTCTTCCTATGTTATACTGAAAGAAAACGGGCAAGGAGGTCGCTCCAATGGCAAAAGGAACCAACCAAAAACTAAAGCTCCTTTATCTGGCGCAGATCTTTTCAGAAGAAACCGACGAAGACCACGGCCTGACCTTAGCAGAAATCGCCCAGCGCCTTTCCCGCTTGGACATCAACGCCGAACGGAAGACCCTGTATCAGGATTTCGAGGAGCTGCGTCGCTTCGGAATGGACATCTGCACCAACCAGGAAGGAAAATCCTTCCGGTACTTCTTAGGCAGCCGCACCTTCCAGCTGCCGGAATTAAAACTTCTGGTGGACGCTGTCCAGTCCTCCCGCTTTATCACCGAGCAAAAATCCCGGGAGCTGATCAAAAAGCTGGAGACCCTGCCCAGCCGCTCCAATGCAAATCAACTGCAGCGTCAGGTGCTCATCGCCGGCCGCATCAAGACCATGAACGAAAGCATCTACTATAACGTGGACGGCCTTCACACCGCCATCGCCAAAGGGCGGCAGATCCAATTTCGATACTTCCGCTGGGGCCCCGACAAAACCATGATCCTTCGCCACAACGGCGAGCTCTATACCGTCAGCCCCTGGCATCTTTGCTGGGATGACGAGAACTACTATCTGGTGGCCTACGACCCCGCCATTCAGGACTACCGCCACTACCGGGTGGATCGCATGGAGGAGCTGACCGTCTCTGACAGGCCGCGCGACCCCCTGCCGGCGGACTTCGATCTGGGCAAGTACGTCCGGCGCATTTTCGACATGTACAACGGCCGCACGGAGACGGTGCGCCTGCGGTTCGACCGGGCGCTGATCAACGTGGTAATGGATCGCTTCGGCGCGGACGGCCATATCCACCCCGACGGGGAGCGTATTGCCGTCACCGCGCCGGTGGAGGTGGGTCCCACCTTCTACGGCTGGCTGTTCCAGTTCGGCGCGCAGGCGGAGATCGTCTCCCCCGACGCCGTCCGCCGGGATTTCGCCCGCCACTGTCAGGCCGCCCTGTCCGCCTATCCCGACGCGTAGGCATCCCCGTTTTCCCGCGCAAAAATCGTAGGGGACGCTGTCCCCGACACGGGGTTCAACATACCGTCCCGTAGGGCGGGGTCCGCG
>USLH01000191.1 GCA_900555435.1 uncultured Oscillospiraceae bacterium
CATAGCAGCCCAGAGAGGTCCGATGGATGATGTAGGGCAGGGCTTTTTCGCCATTCTCGTCAATGTAGTACATGCCGAAACGCTGGGCGAGGAGCATATCGATCTGGATGGTCACAAGGGTGTCTTCCTTGCCGAAGACGTTCTTGTACTGGATGTCAAGTTTCGGGCCGTAGAAAGCGGCTTCGTCGATGCCGACGGTGTAGTCCACGTCCAGATCCTTGAGGATCCGCTCCATGGTGGACTGGGCATGATCCCACTGCTCTGCGGTGCCCTCGTATTTGTTGTTGGGGTTGGCCGGATCCCACTGGGAGAAGCGGAAGGTGCATTTATCCAGAAGGCCCACGGTGCCCAGACAGTATTTAGCCAGCTCCAGGCAGTTCTTGAACTCGTCTTCCAGCTGGTCGGGGCGGAGGATCAGGTGGCCTTCGGAAATGGTGAACTGCCGCACACGGATCAGACCGTGCATCTCGCCGGAATCCTCGTTGCGGAAGAGAGTGGACGTTTCGCCCAGACGCATGGGCAGCTCCCGGTAGGAGCGCTGGCGGTTCAGGTAGACCTGATACTGGAAGGGGCAGGTCATGGGACGGAGGGCGAAGCACTCTTTGGTCTCGTCGTGGGGGTCGCCCAAGATGAACATGCCGTCCAAGTAGTGATCCCAGTGACCGGAGATCTTATAAAGCTCCCGCTTTGCCATGAGAGGGGTCTTGGTCAGGAGGTAGCCTTTCTTCTGCTCGGTGTCTTCTACCCAGCGCTGGAGCAACTGGATGACCCGGGCGCCCTTGGGCAGCAGGATGGGCAGACCCTGACCGATGCAGTCCACGGTGGTGAAGTACTCCAAGTCCCGGCCCAGCTTGTTGTGGTCCCGTTTCAGAGCGTCTTCCCGGGCTTTCAGGTACTCTTCCAGCTCTTCCTTTTTGGGGAAGGCGCTGCCGTAGACCCGGCAGAGCTGACGGCTCTTGGCATCGCCCCGCCAGTAAGCACCGGTGGTGGCGGTGAGCTTGAACGCCTTGATGGCGGAGATGTCCGGCAGGTGGGGGCCGGCGCAGAGGTCGACGAATTCACCCTGACGATAGAAGGAAAGGGTGTCGCCCTTTGCGGCGTGCTCGGCGATCAATTCCAGCTTATAAGGCTCGTTCCGCTCCTCCATGAGCTTTTTGCCTTCTTCGGGGGAGAGGAAGAACTGCTCGATGGCGGGTTTTTCCTTGACGATCTTCTTCATTTCCGCTTCCAGGGCAGCCAGATCTTCGGGGGTGAAGGGCTTCTCCACGTCGAAATCGTAGTAGAAGCCGCCATCGATGGCGGGGCCGATGGCCAGCTTGGCTTCGGGGAAGAGGCGCTTTACGGCCTGCGCCAGCAGGTGGGAGGCGGAGTGCCAGAAGGTCTTCTTTCCGTCGAGATCGTCGAAGGTCAGGATCTCTAAGGAGGCGTCGTTGTCCATGACGGTGCGGAGGTCCTTCACCTCGCCGTTTATTTTGCAGCAGCAGGCGGCGCGGTAAAGTCCCATGCTCAGATCCTTACAGACGTCTGCGGCGGAAACGGGGGCGTCATAGACTTTGACGCTGCCGTCTTTCAGGGTAATGTTCATATTGCTCTTCCTTTCTCTATGGGGATTTTTGTTTGCACTTTTACAGATCAAGCTGCGGGAAAACAAAAAACGCCTCATCCCGAAAAGGGATGAAGCGGTTGCTCCACGGTTCCACCCAAATTACGACAGGAAAACTGCCGTCACTTTGCAGCCCGGTAACGATGGCCGGTCGTCGCAGTTCGCTGCGCCCTCACAGGTGGTATCAGTCTTTCCAATTCCGGAAATGCTTTCAGCCGGTGACATTTCTCTCTGGACGGAAGGGGTGCGGGAAGACTGCGTCCTGCTCGCAGGTTTTATCTGTAACCACATTGTAGCACGGGGGAAAATTCTTGTCAAGGAAAAAATCCTGCAAAAAGGAAGGATTTTTTTGCCGCTTTTTCGGAAATTTTTCCATTCCTTTGAACGGGAGGGGGATTTTTCGGAGTTTTTTTGTGGCGCAGGGGAAGAATTTGTGCTACAATGGAAAAAGAAAACGATCCGGGAGGCGATGTGATGAAACCGACCCTTGCTGTTATCGGCGGAGGGGCTTCGGGGCTTTGCGCAGCAGTCTGCGCCGGGCGGTCCGGGGCGTTCGGGGAGGTTCTTTTATTGGAACGGGGCCCCCGGGTGGGGAAAAAGCTCCTTGCGACGGGAAACGGACGCTGCAATTTGTCGAACCGCTTTTTTACCCCTGCCAATTACCGCAGCCGCAAGGGGGATTCGCCGGAATTCATAAGGCCCGCTTTTGAAGCCTTTGGGCTTACGGAGACCCTTGCGTTTTTTGAGAGCATCGGCATCGGTGAGCTCGCTGCCCTGGAGACCCTTGGATACAGCACCGATGGGATACACATGGACACCGCAG
>USLH01000192.1 GCA_900555435.1 uncultured Oscillospiraceae bacterium
CACTCAAGAATGAATGACACAAACAGTTTAGCGCATACGAAGTGGAATTGCAAATGCCACATCGTATTTGGGCCGAAATATCGGCGCAAAGTATTCTTTGGCGAAAAACGCAGGGAGATAGGGAAAATCCTGCGGCAGTTGTGCGAATGGAAAAAGGTGGCGATTGTAGAGGCGGAGGTATGTCCGGATCACATACACGTGCTTCTTAAGATCCCGCCCAAAATCGCGGTTTCGAGCTTTGTGGGATACCTGAAAGGCAAAAGCTCGCTAATGATTTACGAGCAGCTTCCAAATCTGAAGTGCAAGTATAAAAATCGCGAATTTTGGTGTCGAGAGTACTATGTAGATACCGTGGGAAAGAATGTGAAGAAAATAGAGAAGTACATCCGAAATCAGTTAGAAGAAGATAAGGCCGGAGAACAGCTGATGATGGGGAACTTCTAAGCCCGTTTACAGGCGGCAAGCAGCAATTTTACGCACGTGTCAGACCGTACCGATGCGACGTGACGCATGGCTAGTAACAGAGGGCTTGACCCGTCTATGAAAAACCCCCGGCTTTGCCGGGGGATAATTATTGCCGCTCGCAGGCATTTTACAGCTGAAACAGGGCGGCAGAATTGGAAAAGAGAATTTTTTTTCGTTCCGCGGGAAGAATATTGGCTTCATCAACTTCACCTTTGATAAAAATGGGATCGATGAGAGCGTAATCCGAACCAAAAAGCACCCGGTCCGCTCCGGCAGCGTGGACGATTTTTTCTACCCGGCCCCGGCCTATATAACCGCAGCTCAGGTCAAAATAGACATTTTCGTTAGTTTCCCGGGCAGCCTGGCAGGCAAGGTCCGGAAAAGAGCCGCCGGTGTGGGCACCGATGAGACGAAGGGCGGGATAGCGATGGTTCACGGGAATCATCCGAAGGGGGGAACAGGTGGTATTCCCCATGGCGTGGACCAGGACGGGAAACTGCATCTCCTGAGCAACGGCGTAGATAGGATCCATTTCCGGGGAATCAATGGTGAGATTCGCATAGCAGGGATGATACTTGATCCCCTTGAAGCGGGGGTGACAGCTGTACCGGCGGATTTCCTCAAGGGACTGCTCTAAGAAGTTGGGATTTACCGTCACATAGCCATAGAGGCGCGAGTCTGCTTCTAAGAAGGCGAACAGCTCCCGGTTGCCCTCTTCCATGTCGTACTGAATCGCTTTGGAGGAGGAAAACAACATGGCGGAGATGTCATACCGGTCCAGCATCGCACAAAGCCTCTCTACGGTCTGAGGCTTGCAGCCAAAGGGCCATTCTCCCCAGTGAGCATGCATGTCAATCAGCGGCATTGGTGCAGCCTCCTTTTTCATTCAAAAAAACCTGCCGGGCGTTTTTGTCTAAAATCCGTTCTTTGTCCTCCTGAAGAAGATGGCTGTACTCCACAATATTGCGGGTGGGCAGAAGGTAGTCTATAGGGGAACGGCTGCCGAACAGAAGACGCCCGCTTCCGGTGTGAGCCGTCAGGTATTCCAGAATATCCGGACTGGTGAAGCCACGAATTTCCAGATATAGATTTTTTCGTTCTCGCATGGCGCCCAGGACATCATAATTGTCATAAGCGCTCTGGCTCAGCAGAATGATCGGCACCGTCAGCGGACCCATGGGTCGTAAGGCGGCGGATACCATTCCGGCAGGTGCATCGGCGAGGAGCGGGAACTGGAGCACTTCTGCCGCAGCGGCAAGTTCACGGAACAGCGGGGTATCCAGTGAGATATGGTTGATTCCCGTAAAGAACCGGGCGGCTACAAACCCGGCGGATTTCAACCGGAAAACCGTTTCCTCTGGAGAGAAGTTGTTTCGCAGGTCAATTCCGGCCACCGGAAGGAGCTTAGGGTGTTTCCGGCAGACGGCAAGAACCTCCGCTTCACTTTCGGGGCCGCTGTAATAGGCGGCTTTCAAGAAGCTGATCAGCGCATAATCAACGTCGAAACGTTCCATTCCCTGCAGCACGGATTCAAAGGAATAGTTCTGGCCATAGGGAGTCTTCCCATATAGAGTATGAATGTCGATCATCAAGGAACCTTCTTTCGCAGTATTTTCAGGAAATGCCGTCGTTCCGGTATTTTGAGGAGGCAACACCCTGGTTTGTGCGGAACCGGGAGACAGAATGGGTCGGATTTTCAACTCCAACCTTGAGGGCGATGCGGAGACAGGTCCCTAGTGTTTGCCGGCATCTGGCTAGCAAGCTCCAGTCGCCTGGCGGTGATGTATTCTTTGAAGCCGACACAATTTGGTTTTTGAACAGACGGTTGACCATGGAGAAATAAAAAGGGTTGAGAGACACGACTTATCGTCAAACCGTGATGGAAACTTTTCACGGGCGCCGACTCATTCCAGCGTAAACCGGTGCGCACCATTATAG
>USLH01000193.1 GCA_900555435.1 uncultured Oscillospiraceae bacterium
CGGGACGAGATTGCCAACATCTCCCACGACCTCCGCACGCCGCTGACCTCGATCTTGGGTTATCTCCAGCTGGCGCAGACGGAAGACTGCACGGAAGAGGAGCGGAAGGAGTACCTGCGGATCGCAGAGAATCGGGCGCACAGTCTCCAGACCCTGCTCGTCGGGTTTTACAACCTGTCCCGGCTGGGAGCCGATGGGTACCCCTTAAAGCCGGAGGCGGTCCGGGCAGGGGAGGTTCTTTGCCAGCTGGCGGCGGATTGTTACGGGGATTTTACGGCAGCGGGGATGGAGCCTTCCCTCCAGCTTCCGGGGGATCTTCCGCCGGTATGGGCGGATCGGAACGGCATGACCCGGGTCTTCGGGAACCTGATGCAGAACGCCATCAAGCACGGGAGTCACACCCTCTTCATCCGGGGGCGGCAGGTGGGCGATGCCGTGGAGATCCTCTTTTCCAACGAAGCGCCGGGTCTGAAGGAGGAAGACGTCCGGCGGCTGTTCGACCGGTTTTTCACCGCAGACCGGATGCGGACGGGGCAGAACACCGGGCTGGGGCTTGCCATCGTCAAAGCGCTTTGCGAGAAAATGGGCGGACAGGTGGAAGCGTCTTTATCTGACGGGGTGCTGACCTTTACGACCCGGTGGAAGGTTTATCCGGGGAAAAATCGCCAATAAAAAAGAGCGCCCGCTCTTCACGGAATGTGTGGAGAGCGGGCGTTTTTGCATTTTTGGATCAATAGTTTTCGGCTTTGACCTGGAAGTAAGCCTGAGGGTGATTGCAGACGGGACAGACCAGTGGGGCTTTCTTCCCGATGACGATGTGGCCGCAGTTGGCGCACTGCCACACGGTGTCGCCTTCTTTGGAGAAGACCAGGGAGTTTTCCACATTGTGCAGGAGGGCCAAGTAGCGCTGCTCATGCTCCTGCTCGATCTTGCCTACCATTTCAAACAGGGCGGCGATGCGGTCGAAGCCTTCTTCCCGGGCCTCCTTGGCGAAGGTGGGGTACATATCCGTCCATTCGTAATTTTCGCCGTTGGCGGCGTCTTCTAAGTTGGCGGCGGTGTCGGGCATCTGTCCGCCGTGAAGGAGCTTGAACCAGATTTTGGCGTGCTCCTTTTCATTGTTGGCGGTTTCGGTGAAGAGAGCGGCGATCTGCTCATAGCCGTCCTTCTTTGCCTGAGATGCATAGTAGGTGTACTTGTTCCGGGCCTGGGATTCGCCGGCAAAAGCGGCGGCGAGGTTTGCTTCGGTTTTCGAGCCTTTCAGTTCCATGATGGGTTCCTCCTTTAAAAATTTTATGCGGTTCCTTCTTTATCATGCCCAACAAGATTGATTTCTACCCGCTGGAGCTCCAGATCTTTAACCGGGTGCGCTTTTAAATAGTCGGTCACCAGCTCTAAAAGTTCCGTCTCCAGATAGTCCCGGACATGGCGGCTTTCGCTATCGCAGATGTGAGCGTGACCGAAGGTGTTGATGTCGAAGATCACCGGTTCCCCGGCGGTGCCCACCCGCATGATGAGCCCCTTTTCCTCAAAGAGGTTCAGAATGTTATAAATGGTGGCGACGGTCATGGAGATTCCCCGGGAATCCAGAACCTTCCGGATGTCTTCGGCAGTGGTATGGGTGTTCAGTTCCTTTAAGATCTGAAAGACCTCCAGCCGTTGCCGGGTGACCTGAATGCCGGTGTCTTTCAGAATTTTTCGTAATTCTTCCATGAGAGCCTCCCTTCTTTTTAATCTTTACAAATTTAGTATAGTACGGATCTGGAAAAATGTCAAGAAATTTTATAATAATTTTAAAATGTATATTTTCCCATTTCCCGGCGGAAAATAGGAAAAAGGAGGCGGCGTCTTATGAAAAAGATCACGGCGGAGGAATACGGGAAATGGGTGAAAAAAGCCTCGCCCAATACGAAGAGCTACCGGACGATCCCTATGGCGTTTTTAGTGGGCGGGCTCATTTGCACGCTGGGGCAGGAGATCATGGAGCTTTGGCGGATGCTTGGGGTAGAGGAGGAGCTGGTCCCCGGGGCGGCTTCGGTGACGCTGGTGCTTTTCAGCGTGCTTGCCACGGGATTTGGGGTCTACGATAAGCTGGCAAAGCACGCCGGAGCCGGGACGCTGGTGCCTATTACGGGGTTTGCCAATGCCGTAGCGTCTCCGGCACTGGAATTCAAAAGCGAGGGGCTGATCTTAGGACTGGGGGCCAAGCTTTTTTCCATTGCGGGGCCGGTGATCGTTTACGGTGCGGCAGCGTCGTTCGTTTACGGGATTCTTTATTACCTTTTGAAGAAGTAGGAGGGCGCATATGGCAAAGCGGCTGGGACGCAGCACCTTTCGGATGGACGACCCGCCTTCGGCGCTGGGATTTGCGGCGGCAGGCGGGCAAAAGG
>USLH01000194.1 GCA_900555435.1 uncultured Oscillospiraceae bacterium
TTAGGAGTGTATACGAAATGAGCGATTTCATCGGGACAAAGCTCACCATGAATCTGGGCGAGCGCAGCTATGATATCATCCTGAAAAACGGTGCACTGGAAAACCTGTACCAGTTTGCCCGGCTGGACCGCCGGGTGGCGGTGGTCACCGACCTCCGGGGTGGCGATATGTTTTACGGGCTCTTTGAGGAGCTGGACGAGATGCGGGACAAGGGGCTTACCTATAAGCTCCTGTTTCTGGACGCTTCGGATGCGGAGCTGATCCGGCGGTACAAAGAGACCCGGCGACGGCACCCTTTGTCGGGCGTGGTAAACGGCGGCGTTTCCGAAGCCATCCGCAACGAGCGGGTGCTTTTGCGTCCGGCAAGGGAGCGGGCGGACTATGTCATCGACACCACCCACCTTTCCGCCAACGAATTGAAGCAGCGGATGAACAACATCTTTCTGGACAGCATCCAGAACGGGATGCTCATCAACGTCATGTCCTTCGGCTTCAAGTACGGCTCTCCCAGTGAGGCGGATCTGGTCTTTGACGTTCGCTGTCTGCCGAATCCCTTTTATGTGGATGCGTTAAAACCCAAGACCGGGCTGGATCCCGAGGTGCGGGAGTATGTGATGGATTCGCCCAATTCGAAGGAGCTTCTCGATAAGCTCCGGGATCTGGTGGGGTTCTTGGTCCCTCTTTATCAGAAAGAGGGGAAGAGCCAGCTGGTCATCGCCATGGGCTGCACCGGGGGAAAGCATCGGAGCGTGACCTTTGCGGAGCTGCTTTACCAGTTCCTTGCGGAAAGAGCCTTCAACGTCCGGGTGGTGCACCGGGACATTTCCAAGTGAGGCGGTCAGAACGTGACATTCAATCAGGAAGTGAAAAAGGAGCTTTGCCGGCTGGAAAGCAAAAAGAGCTGCTGCGAGTGGGCGCAGCTTTACGCTATGCTGGTCTTCAGCCGGACGTTTCCGGGGCAGGAAACGATCTTCACCACCGAAAGCAAGCCGGTGGCGGATCATTTTGCCCAGCATCTGGCGGGGATCACCGGGACCTTTGCCACCGTGCGGACGGATCTGCGGCGGCTGAAGGAGGAAGCGCCCCGCTATTCCCTCTGCGTGGAAGACGAAGGGCAGCGGGAGCTTCTGGCGGAGCGGTTTTCTTTGGAGTATCCTTCGCTGGTTCCGGCGTTTTTGGAAAAAGACTGCTGCGTCGGGGCGTTTTTTCGGGGGCTTTTCCTCCTTTACGGCTCGGTGACCAATCCGGAGAAGGGGTATCATCTGGAACTGGGTGCGCCGGACGATGCACTGGCAGAAGAGGTACTGCTTTTGGGGCAGTCCCGGGGCGTCCACTTTAAGCTGACCCACCGGAAGGGGTCGCCGCTGCTCTATCTGAAAGAAAGCGAGCAGATCGAGGATTTCCTCACCCTGACCGGAGCAACGAAAGCGACCCTGAAACTCATGGACATCAAGATCGTCAAGGAGATGCGCAACAAGGTGAACCGCACCACCAACTGCGAAACGGCGAACCTCGGGAAAACCGTGGAAGCCTCTCAGGCACAGGTGGCGGACATCGCCTATGTTAAAGAACGGCGGGGGCTTTCCTATTTTGACGAAGATCTGCAGGAGCTGGCTGCCCTGCGGCTGGAAAACCCGGAATGTTCCCTCCGGGAGCTGGCGGGGCTGCTCTCTGTTTCCATCAGCCGGTCGGGAGTGAACCATCGGCTGAAACGGATCTCCGAGGCGACGGCTAAGCTGCGGATGCAGGAGGAAGGAAAGGACGAAGCAGAATGAATCTGGACGAGACCCGTGAATTTTTCAAAGCCGACCGGTTTGCGGTGGAAGCCGCCGGCGCCGTGATCGAAGATGCCCGGGAGGGCTTTTCCCGGTGCAGCCTGGAGCTGAAACCCGTTCATCGGAATGCGGCGGGAGCCGTTATGGGCGGTGCTGTTTTTACGCTGGCGGATTTTGCTTTTGCTGTGGCGGCAAACTGCGGCGGCGGAGCGATTACTGTTTCTTTGAACAGCCAGATCACTTACTTGAGCGGCGCAAAGGGAGTAAAGCTCATCGCCGAAGCCAACTGTGTGCGGCAGGGGAAGACCACCTGCTATTACCGGGTGACGGTTAGTGACGAGCTGGGAACGCAGGTGGCGGAAGTGGTGACGACGGGCTATACCGTGCGGAAATAAAAAACGGCACGACGGGAGGAAACGTACATGGCGGGGTTTGTTCATCTGCATCTTCATACAGAGTATAGCCTGCTGGACGGAGCCTGTCGTCTGCGGGAGCTTCCCCGGCGGATCCGGGAGCTCCATCAGGATGCCGTGGCCATTACGGATCACGGCGTCCTTTACGGTGCGGTGGAGTTTTATAAGGCCTGCAAAAAGGAGGGAGTGC
>USLH01000195.1 GCA_900555435.1 uncultured Oscillospiraceae bacterium
CTCCACTGGCTTTCTCCTATTGAGTTCGCTGTTCAATATGTTTGACAAACCTACAGTTCCCGGTTTTTAAAAAAATTTTTCTCACCCGATTTTTCCGTAGCGGAAATCCGGCTGCCGGCTGTCAAACCGGTAAGTCACCCCCGTGACTCCCGCCGCCGAAACGAAATATTCCGTCTGGGAATAGAAGGGCAGGAAAAGCCCTTCGCCAATCAACAGCTCCTCCGCCTGCCGGTAAAGCCCCGCCGCCTTTTTGGCGTCCGGCTCCACGGATGCCGCATCCAGAAGCGCCGAAAGCTCCGGCAGCACATAAACCGATCGGAAGACCGAAAGCGCCGCCTCCGGCGACCTTCCGTTCCCCGAAAGGCTCACCAGTGCACAGTCGTAATCCCCCGCTGTCAGCCGTTTTTCATATTCGCCTGCACTCAATGCCTCCACCGTCAGATAAAGCCCCAGATCCCGCTGCCAGATCTGGGAAAGATAGGCAAAATTTTCTTCATGCCCGCTGTCTTTTGGCAGGATCAGCCGCAGCCCGGAGATCCCGTTCTCCAGCTCCGCCACCCCTTCCCGGAAAAGCGCAACGGCCCCCTCCCGGTCAAGAGCCGGCAGAGAAACCGTACCCGCCAGCGCCCGATAGGTTTTCCCACCCACCTGCGCATTTTGGGGGATCACAAATTCCACCCGCTGATAATAATCGGGCAGCGCTTTCTCCATCGTAGAAAAATCCCCGTCTAAAAACAGCGCTTTCCGGATCTTTTCGTTGGAAAACGGCTCCCGATCCGTCCGGAATATAAGTCCCCAGACGGCACTGTCCGAACTTTCCACCGAAAGCCCTGACACATCCCCCAGAGCCAGCATTTCCGCCCCGGACAGAGCCGCCGCCGAAGTGATCCCCTCTCGGAACCGGGAAAACGTCGTCCCCGAAGAGGGCACTGCAAGGGTAAGGGAGGTGGCGGTCACCGCCGCCCGGTCGTAATAGGTGGCGGAAGGCCGCAGCTTTACCGTCCCGCTGTCCGACCAGGAGGAAAGGTAAAAGGCGCCGTTCCCTAAGATCTTGTTCCCCGCAAGGCCGTATTTCCCCTTCGTTTCCAAGAAGAAATCCTTCCGACAGGGCATGGCAGGCGCCGTAGAGAGCAGCTCTAAGAATAAGCCGTTATACCGGGAAAGCCGGATCTGCAGGCTGTACTTTCCCAGAGCCGTCACGCCTAAAAACGCCGGCTCCCCTGCAAGTACCGCTTCCGCTCCTTCGATGCAGGTGAAATCCGCCGCTCCCGGCGCATTGGTAGCGGGATCAAAAAGCCGCTGGAACCCGTAAACAAAATCCGCCGCCGTCACCGGCTGCCCATCGGACCACTTTCCATCCTCCCGCAGCTGAAAGGTATAGGTAAGCCCGTCGACGGACACGTCCCAGCTCTCCGCCGCTCCCGGGCAAACGGAGCCGTCCTCTCCTATGGTCACCAATCCCTCAAAAAGATTGGCAATAACCAACCGGGAAGCCGCATCCGCCGCAGACTGAGGATCCAGATTTTTCGGGGCCCCTTCCAGATCGTATACAAAATCGTTGTTCTCTCGCAGACAACCGCTGAAAAGCAGCGTCGGCATCAGGAAAACAACGAAGAAAAATGCCAGTGCTCGTTTCCGCATCTCGTCCTCCGATGAAAAGATCCTGTATGATTATTGTAGCACAGTGTCACCGGAAGAGCAAGGCTTTTTCTCAGAAACAGACAAGCCTCTGCAGCGCTTCCACCCTTTCCGCATCCGCCGCAGGATAGCAGTCGAAGGGGAACGGGATCCCCATCTCCTCATACTTCACCCGGCAGATCTTGTGAAACGGCAGAAGCTCTACCTTTTTCACGCACTTTTTCCCTGCGATCATCTGGTTCAGTGCTTCGACGTCCCCTTCCGTATCGTTTAGCCCCGGCACGATCACCTGCCGGATCCAGGTATCGATTCCCCGCTCCTCCAGCCGGTTCAGGAACGTCAGGGGTGCTTCCAACGAACAGCCCACATATTTCCGGTAGGCTTCCTCGCTGCTCATTTTCAAGTCCAGCAGAACCAGATCCGTCTGATCCAGCACCCGCTCCGCCGCCCCGTCCAGCCGGCAGCCGCTGGTGTCAATTGCTGTGTGAAGTCCTTTCGCTTTACAGAGTCGCAGCAGCTCTTCTGCAAACTCCGGCTGCATCAAAACCTCGCCGCCGGAAAGGGTGACGCCCCCGGCTTCCCCGAAATAGGGCCGGCAGCGGAGGATCTGCC
>USLH01000196.1 GCA_900555435.1 uncultured Oscillospiraceae bacterium
CGGGGAAGCCGGGAAGCGGATCCGGATGGCGTTGACGGAAATACCGCTGTGCTTTAAGCGGCGGGCGCAGTTTTCGGCGTCATCCACGGTGGGAAAGCGGGCGGTGATCTTCATGGAAAAACTCCTTTCGGGTGGTCTTATCCGAAGTATGTCCGGGATCCGGCGGTTCATTCCATGAAAAAACTGTGAATCCTTGAAGGTGGGTTTGCTTTTCCGGCGGAGGGGTGGTATAATAAATGCAAAGCCTGCAGTTCCGCCGGTTTAAAAACCGCAACAGCATTTTTCCGTGATGCTGCCGCAACAAAAAATCCCGCCACGAAATGTGACGGAATTGTAAATTCTGAAGCTCTTTTCTTCCTCCATTATACCACAAAACAGGGGATTTTTCAAGTCTTTTCCTTTCTTTGAAACTGTGGTAAAGAATAAGAGGGGGGAGATAAGAGTGACATATTCCGAATTGCTGATCCGGGCGCTCCATGAGAAAAATCACGCCGTCCGGGTGATTGATGACCCGATCGCGCTGCGGCTGTTTTCGCCGGAGGAACTTGCCGTCTGGGAAAGGCGGCTTGCAAGGCAGCTCCGGCTGCCGTCAGACTCTTTCAGAAGCACAGAAGCGGCGGTCAATCAAAGGCTTGCGCCGGCAGTATTGGGCGGCGCCGCCTTTTTAGAGCGGGCGCTGGAAACGGCAGGAAAGCTTCAAACGAAGCGGGTTCTGATCCTCGGGCTGGGATACGAGACCTTCCCCTACCGGCAGCCGGCATGGGCGAAGGGATTCTCTCTCTTCGGAGCCGACGAGCCGCAGCGGTTAAAAGATCGCCGCAGCCGCTTTGAACGGGCGGGGATCCGGGAGCCGTCAAACTTCCGCTGCATTCCGGCGGTACGGGTAGACGGCGGCTGGACGTATCTTTCCCGGCAGCCGATCGTCGGGAAAGAACCGGTTTTCTGCAGCCTGATGGGCGTCTCTCCGAGGATCCCGAAGGGGGAGTTTGAGAACCTCCTCGCTTTGCTGGGGCAGCTTCCGGAAGGAAGCAGCCTGGCCTTCGATTATCGGGAAAAGCGACCCGGAGCGCTCTTTGAAGGATACACGGAATGGGAACAGATGGGGCTTTTGTCGGAGCGGGGCTTCCGAATGTACGAGCACTGCTCCGGAAGAGAGATCGCGGACACATTTTTTGCACTTTTTAATTGCGCCAACCCAAGCTGCCCCTTGGGAGAACCGGAGGGGCGGGGATATGTGCTGGCGGTGAAATAATAAAGGAGGAAGCGGCGTGGATATTGCAGTGGGCGACGTTCTCGTAATGAAAAAGCAGCATCCCTGCGGGGAAAACCGGTTTGCTGTACTGCGGATCGGCGCAGATTTCAGGCTGCGGTGCTTAGGCTGCGGGCGGGAACTGATGGTCCCCCGCTCCAAAGCGGAAAAAAGCGTCAAGCGGGTGGAATCTAAAGGCGAGGATTAGGCTCCTTCCGGCTAAAAAAACGGAAGGAAGGAAAAACGATGTTTGAGAAACTGCAGCTCATCGAAGAGCGTTACGAAGAAGTGAACCGGCGGCTGATGGATCCGGACGTGGTGTCCGACCAGAACGCTTACCGGGATCTGATGAAAGAGTATAAAAGCCTGACCCCCATCGTCGAGAAGTTCCGGGTCTACAAAAAGACGGCGGCGGACTTCGAGGAGGCGAAGAGCCTTTTAGACGGCGGCGGGCTGGATCGGGAATTCAAAGAGATGCTGGAGGAGGAGTATGCGTCCTCCAAGGCAAAGATGGAGGAGCTTTCCGAGGAGATCAAGATCCTGCTGCTCCCCAGAGACCCCAATGACGACAAAAACGTCATCCTGGAGATCCGGGGCGGCGCCGGCGGCGAGGAAGCAGCCCTCTTCGTCAACAGCCTTTACCGGATGTATTCCATGTACGCCGAAGCGAGGGGCTGGAAAACGGAAGTGGTATACGCAAATCCCACGGAGCTGGGGGGATATAAGGAAATTTCTGTTTCCATCAGCGGCGATGGGGCGTACTCCCGCTTAAAATACGAAAGCGGCGTCCACCGGGTGCAGCGGGTTCCGGAAACGGAGACCCAAGGGCGGATCCACACCTCCACGGTGACGGTAGCGGTGCTGCCGGAGGCGGAAGAGGTGGAGTTCGAGATCAACCCCACCGACCTGCAGATCGACACCTTCCGCTTTTGTGTCTTTTGCTGGTAGTG
>USLH01000197.1 GCA_900555435.1 uncultured Oscillospiraceae bacterium
AGAAGTCCGGCAGGCGGAAGACCCCTTTTTTACCACCCGAACCACCCGGAAGATCGGCTTGGGGATCCCCTTCTTTAAAGAAGCGGCAGAGTTGACCGGCGGGAGTTTTTCCTTAAGGTCTGCATCCGGAAAAGGGACGACCGTCACAGCTTCTTTTCACACGGATCACATCGACTGTCGCCCCTTAGGCGACATGGATGCTACGATCCTCTCCCTCGTTGCCATGAATCCCACCCTTGACCTCGTATATACCCGCTCCATTGACTCCAACGCCTTCGTTCTGGACACCCGGGAACTGAAAAAAATTCTCGGAGACGTCCCCCTGAACGAACCGGACGTCCTCCGATGGATTCGGAGCACGCTGGAAGAAGGCACAGCGGCCCTCCGAAAGGAAGTGCCGGATATCATTTAAAAGAAAGGAAGATCCTTATGAAGAGCCTGGAAGAGCTGAAGGCTGTCCGTGACCGTGTAAAGGGAAGTGTCCATCTGCGTCAGGACAATTCTCACAAGACCCACGTTGTCGTCGGCATGGCCACCTGCGGCATCGCCGCCGGAGCCCGTCCCGTCCTCGCCGCTTTCGTCGAAGAGATTGAGAAAAACGGCCTGGAAAATGTTACCGTCGCCCAGACCGGCTGCATCGGCATCTGTCAGTATGAGCCCATCGTCGAGGTTTTTGACACCGATGGGACCAAAACCACTTACGTCAAAATGACCCCTGAAAAAGCCGCTAAAGTTGTGTCCGACCACCTGATGAACGGCAAGGTCGTCACCGAGTACACCATTGGCAGCGCTGATATGAAATAAGGAGGCAGCTACATGTATCGTTCGCACGTACTGGTCTGCGGGGGCACCGGATGTTCCTCCTCCAACAGCCAGCAGATCATCGACACCCTGAATGCCGAGCTGAAAGCAAACGGCCTGGAAAACGAAGTAAAGGTCGTCAAGACCGGCTGCTTCGGCCTGTGTGCTCTAGGCCCCATCATGATCGTTTACCCCGAAGGCTCCTTCTATTCCGAAGTAAAGCCTGAAAATATCCCTGAGATCGTCAGCGAGCACCTGCTCAAAGGCCGTGTGGTCAAGCATCTGCTCTATAAGGAGACCGTTTCCGAGGATTCCGACCGGATCAAATCCCTGGACGAGACCCAGTTCTATGCCAAGCAGCACCGGGTCGCTCTCCGGAACTGCGGCGTCATCGACCCCGAAAACATCAACGAATACATCGCCGTGGACGGCTATCAGGCACTGGGCAAAGTCCTCACTGAAATGACCCCTCAGGAGGTCATCGACGTGATGCTTGCTTCCGGTCTCCGCGGCCGTGGTGGCGCAGGCTTCCCCACCGGCCGGAAATGGGCCTTTGCGGCAGCCAATAAAGCCGATCAGAAATACGTCTGCTGCAACGCCGACGAAGGCGACCCCGGCGCATTCATGGACCGTTCCGTTCTGGAAGGCGACCCCCATGTCGTCTTGGAGGCCATGGCCATTGCCGGCTACGCCATCGGCGCTTCTCAGGGCTACATCTACGTCCGTGCCGAGTACCCCATCGCTGTCCACCGTCTGCAGATCGCCATCAAACAGGCCAGAGAACACGGCTTACTGGGCAAGAACATCTTCGGCACCGGCTTTGACTTTGACATCGACCTCCGTCTGGGCGCAGGTGCGTTCGTCTGTGGCGAGGAGACCGCACTGATGACCTCCATCGAAGGCCACCGGGGCGAGCCCCGTCCCCGTCCTCCCTTCCCGGCGGTCAAGGGTCTGTTCCAGAAACCCACTATCCTGAATAACGTTGAGACCTACGCCAACGTCCCCCAGATCATCTTGAAGGGTGCGGACTGGTTCGCCTCCATGGGCACCGAGAAGTCCAAAGGCACCAAGGTCTTCGCTCTGGGCGGCAAGATCAAGAACACCGGCCTGGTGGAAGTCCCCATGGGCACCACCCTCCGGGAGATCATCGAAGAGATCGGCGGCGGCATCCCCAACGGCAAGAAGTTCAAGGCGGCCCAGACTGGCGGCCCCTCCGGCGGCTGCATTCCCGCTGAGCACATGGATATTCCCATCGACTATGACAACCTGATCGCCATCGGCTCCATGATGGGCTCCGGCGGTCTGATTGTGATGGACGAGGACA
>USLH01000198.1 GCA_900555435.1 uncultured Oscillospiraceae bacterium
GCAGGTGGCCATCTTGCCGCTGCCGGGGCCGGGAGCCGTGATGACCACCAGAGGACGGGAGGTTTCAATGTACTCGTTGCGGCCGTATCCATTGTCGCTGACGATCAGTGGAATGTTTCCGGGATAACCGGCAATGGGATAATGGAGGAAGCTGCGCACCCCCAGAAGATCCAACCGCTTCCGGAAAGCGTCTGCCGCCGGCTGTCCGGCATACTGAGCAATCACCACGCTTCCGACATACAGCCCAATGCTGCGGAAAGCGTCGATGAGACGAAGCACGTCCAGATCGTAAGTGATCCCAAGGTCACCCCGAACCTTATTTTTTTCGATGTCTGCGGCGTTGATAACAATGACGATTTCCGCATTGTCCTTCAGCTCCAAAAGCATCCGCACCTTGCTGTCCGGCGCAAAACCCGGAAGCACCCGGGAGGCGTGAAAATCGTCGAAGAGCTTTCCGCCAAACTCCAGATAGAGCTTGTTGTCAAACTGGGCGATCCGTTCCCGGATTTTTTTGGACTGCAAAGCCAGGTACTTGCCGTTGTCGAAACCGATCTGGTTCATGTTCTTCCTCTCCCTGCGGCTTTCACCGCTGTCTAAATTTCTTCATACTTTTTTATTATAAAGAATTTCGAACCATTTTACAATATCTTTTTCAGAAAAATGCGCAGCTCTTCGGAAAAAGAAATCCGCAGCCCCTTCCAAGCGGAAAAGGCTGCGGATTTTAATTAAATACGGTTTCAATCACCCGGCTGCAGGAAGGAGTGGAATAAACCCAGTGATCCATATGACCCGATTTCTTAAAGTAAGTCAATTTCGGAAGATACGGCTCCCCGTCAAATGCATCAATAAGGATCAGCTTCACCTTCATTTTTTCCGGAAGAAGGCTTTTGATAAAGACGCTGGCCTGCTGTCCGGGGCGCACCCCTTCTTTTTTCTCTGCCAATCCCGCCAGATTCGGCGTCAGTTCCACAAAGATCCCATAGTCTTCCACCGAGCGCACCACTCCCGCCACTGTTTCCCCCGGAGCAAAAGCGGCGGCATTTTCTTCCCAGGTTCCCAAAAGCTCTCGATGGCTCATGGTGATCCGTCCGTTTTCCATCGAACGCACTACGGCATAGATCTCCTCTCCGACAAAAAAGCGATCCTTTGGATGGGAGATCCGGGAAACGGAAATGGCGTCAATGGGAATCAACGACACGATCCCGCAGCCGATGTCCACAAAGGCCCCGAATTGCTCCAGGTGGGTCACCCGTGCCGGAAGGATGTCCCCCGGCCGCAGTTTTTCTATATACTCCCCCCGACAGTTTTCCTGTGCAAGCCTTCGGGAAAGCCGCACCTCCGGTTCCCCATAGCGATCGATGCCGATGCCGGTAACCACAAAACACACCGGCTTATTAACCCGAGAGAGGATGGCGATATCCCGGACGCTTCCGTCGGAAATGCCGATGGCGCACTCCTCTCTTGGAATGATTCCACGGATCCCGTTCAGATCCACCAAAAGGTTATGCCCGCTGTCGCAGACCAGAGCCCTTCCCTCTAAAAGGCTTTCCCGTTCCATCGCACTCCGCAGAGTAGAAAGGCTCGATTGAGCCGCAAGGTTTTCCGGCATATCCAGAAGGGACCCTTCAGGTTGATATTTCATTGCGATTCTCCGCAGCAAATGCGCTGCAATCCCTGTCCCCGGATGGGATTTCCTTTCTTTTGATGTTACGATAAAATGAATCGAAGCCGCCGCATCCGGGATCTGCGGCGATCTGCTACATCCCTATGTTCCTTTCCGGACGAATATTCCCGCTTTTCTTGCAGCAGATTTCCCAAAAATGGAAAAAAGCCGGAAAAGTTCTTCTCTTTTCTCCGCTTTTGTGCTACTATTTTAAATGCGGCTTTCAGCCGGAAGGGAGAGCCATCATGACACATGATTCCGTTTGCAAGGTAACCATCAAAGCCATGTTCTTAGACGGCCTTTTCTGGGCCTCCTCCTGCAGCTTCAACAGCTTCATTGTTCCGTATCTCACTGACAACGGCTTTTCCGAGGGGATCGCCTCGATCTTAGTAACGATCATTTCGACCCTCTCGTTTCTGGTTCAGCCGATCACCGGTCGGCTTTGCGATACC